>DGYN01000104.1:1413-7925 GCA_002398405.1 Caulobacteraceae bacterium UBA5005 | reverse complement strand
CCTTCTCCCCTCGGGAGAAGGTGGCGAGCATATGCGAGCCGGATGTGGGGAGGCTCAGGCGTCCGTAGGTTTGGTGGGTCTTCACGGGCCGCCGGGTTTGCCCCTCATCCGACCCCCTTCGGGGGCCACCTTCTCCCGAGGGGAGAAGGCACGTCGAAAGCGACCTGGCGACTGCTAGTGCCCTTCGAAGGCGACGAGGCTGGTGACCAGGACCCCGGCCGCGCGCAGGCGGTCCGCGCCGCCCAGGTCCGGCAGGTCGATGACAAAGGCGGCCCCGACAATGTCGGCCCCGATGCGTTTGAGGAGTTCCACAGCAGCCAGGGCGGTGCCGCCGGTGGCGATGAGGTCGTCGATGATCAGCACCCTCTCGCCCGCCTCGCAGGCGTCGCAGTGGATCTCCAGCTCGTCGACGCCGTACTCAAGGGTGTATTCGACCGCGTGGGTCCGGTGAGGCAGCTTGCCCTTCTTGCGCACCGGGATGAACCCGGCGCCCAGGGCGGTAGCGACCGCGCCGCCGATGATGAATCCCCGCGCCTCGATGCCGGCGACCTTGCTGATCTGCTGATTGCGGTAGGCCGCAACGATGGCGTTCACCGCCTGCGTCAAGGCGGCGGGATCGCCCAGGAGCGTGGTGATGTCCCGGAACATCACTCCGGGCTTGGGATAGTCAGGGATGGTGCGGATGCGCTCGGTAAGGCTCATCCGCACGATGTCCCTAGTGGCTCTCGTTACGCCACACCCGGCGGTAGCTCGCATAGACGAGCAGCGACAGGAGGATGAGGTAGATCATCACCGCCAGGCCCGTCTGCTTGCGCTCAGTCTGTTTGGGCTCCGAAGCCCAGGCGAGGAAGGCGGTGACCGCCTTGGCCTGGTTTTTCACACTGGCCACGGTGTTGTCGTCGAAGGTCACCTTATTGACGGTGAGCGGCGGCGGCATGGCGATCAGGTGACCGGGGAAGTACTCGTTATAATGCTGGGCCGGAGTCTTTTGCACACCGGCCGGAGCGGCCGAGTAGCCGGTCAACAGCGAATAGACATAGTTCGCCCCATCGTGCCGGGCCTTGATGATCACCGAAAGGTCGGGAGGGACCGCCCCGCCGTTGCCGGCCGCCGCGGCCACCGAGTTCGGATAGGGGTTGGGGAACCTGTCCGCGGTCGTCGCCGGCCGCTTGATGGGGTCGCCCGTCTCGCCGTCGATGTCGTTGACCTGCAGGACCCAGTCCGCCGCGATGGCCTTCACATAGGGGTTGTCGTTGGGGTTGGGGAATTCGGGATCGTAGAACGGCCCGTGCTTTTCCCCGAGGTTGCGGAACGACATCATGCTCAGGGAGTGGCAGGCGGCGCACACTTCCTTGTAGACCTTGAAGCCGCGCTGCAGCTCGGCCTGGTCGAACTTGCCGAGGGGCCCGGCGAAGGACCAGGCTTGCTTATGGGGGTGCTTGGCGTCGCCGGCGGCGAGAGCCACGCCGGCGGTCAGAAGGCCGACGACCGCTGCGAAGGCGAGGGTTTTGCGCAGCATGGCCTTAAGCCTCTTCTTTCTTCAGAACCGGAGAGGAGATGGTGTCCGGCACCGGCAGGGTCTTTTCGAACAGGCCCAGCGCCGGGATGATGATGATGAAATAGATGAACCAGTAGGCCATGGCGATCCGCGACAGCCAGACCCAGTTCAGGCCGATTCCGTCGCCCACCTGGAAGACGAAGGCGTCGGGCGAGTTGGCGCCGCAGAAGCCCAGCACGAAGGCGTCGATGACGAACAGGATGAAGAACCAGCGGGCCGTCGGACGGAAGCGCAGGGACTTGACCTTGGAGCTGTCGAGCCAGGGCAGGATGAAGAGCACGCCGATCGAGGCGAACATGGCCAGGACGCCGGTCAGCTTGTCCGGGATGGCGCGCAGGATCGCGTAGAACGGCAGGTAGTACCATTCGGGCACGATGTGGGTCGGGGTGACCAAGGGGTTGGCCGGGATGTAGTTGTCCGGGTGGCCAAGCGCGTTCGGATTATAGAACACGAAGTAGCCGAACAGGATCAGGAACAGGGTGACCGCGAAGCCATCCTTCACCGTCGCATAGGGGGTGAAGGGAACGGTGTCGGCCTTGGACTTGGGATCGACGCCGATGGGGTTGTTCTGACCCGAGATGTGCAGCGCCCAGATGTGCAGGATAACGACGCCCGCGATCATGAACGGCAGCAGGTAGTGCAGGGAGAAGAAGCGGTTCAGGGTCGGATTGTCGACCGCGAAGCCGCCCCACAGCCAGGTGGTGATCGGCTCGCCGACCAGGGGCAGGGCCCCGAAGAGGTTGGTGATCACCACCGCCCCGTGGAAGCTCATCTGACCCCAGGGCAGGACATAGCCGAGGAAGCCGGTGGCCATCATCAGGAGGTAGATGACGCAGCCCAGGATCCAGAGGACTTCGCGGGGGGCCTTGTAGGAGCCGTAGTAGAGGCCGCGCAGCATGTGGATGTAGACGGCGATGAAGAACATCGAGGCGCCGTTGGAGTGCAGATAGCGGATCAGCCAGCCGTAGTTGACGTCGCGCATGATGCGCTCGACCGAGGCGTAGGCGTGATCGACATGCGGCACATAGTGCATGGCGAGCACGATGCCGGTGACGATCTGCATGCCGAGGCAGAAGCTGAGGATGGCCCCGAAGGTCCACCAGTAGTTCAGGTTCCGGGGCGTGGGATAGTCGACGAAGCTGTCATAGCCCAGCCGAAGGATCGGCAGGCGCGTGTCGAGCCAGCGGGTGATGCCCGTCTTGGGCTGGTAGGTCGAAGGTCCGCTCATTCTTTGCCGCCCTACCCGATCTTGATCGTCGTGTCGGACAGGATCGCAATTTCGGGCACCACCAGGTTGAGGGGCGCCGGACCTTTGCGGATGCGTCCGGAGGTGTCGTAGTGCGAGCCGTGGCAGGGGCAGAACCAGCCGCCGTAGTCGCCGGCGCCAAAGGTCGGCACGCAGCCCAGGTGGGTGCAGGATCCGACCACGACCAGATATTTCTCGTGGCCTGGCTTGGTGCGCTCGGCGTCGGTCTGGGGCTGTTTCAGGTCCGATGCGTGATCATCGGCGATGACGCGCTGCAGTTCGGCCGGAGTGCGATAGCGCACGAAGACCGGCTTGCCCTGCCATTTGATCACGACCTGCTGGCCTTCCTGCACCTTGGTCAGGTCGAACTCGATCGAAGCCAGGGCCAGGGTGTCGGCGGCGGGGTTCATCTGGTTGATCAGCGGCCAGGCGATCATCGCCCCGGCGCCGACCGCAGCGGCGCCCGCTGCGATATGGATGAAGTCGCGGCGATTCGGATCGCCCTCGCCTTCCGGAATCACACCCGTCTCGGCCACGTTTCACCTCTCGAAAACCGCCGGGACCGCCTGTATTGGCGCTCCTCTTTTGCGGCACGAACCCTAAAAGCGAGACCCAGTATTCCCCCCGGTCTGTATTTGCGGCCTAAGGCCGCAAGTCGCTGACGTTTCTTGCGAAACGTTCGCAGACAGACCGCGACAAACCCCCAGGCCGCGTATATCTAGGGATTAGAATGCGTCTCGCTCTTTTTCAACCGGACATTCCTCAGAACGTCGGCGCCTGCATCCGGCTGTCGGCCTGTTTCGGGGTGGAACTGCACGTCGTGGAGCCTACGGGCTTTCGTTTCGACGACCGCGCCATGAAGCGAGCGGCGCTCGACTATGGTCCTTTGTCGCACATGACCCGGCACGCCGACTGGGATGCGTTTCAGCGCGACCGCCCCGCCGGCCGACTGATTCTGTTCACCACCCGCGGCGCGACGCCCCTGTCCGATTTCGCCTTTCACCCCGACGACACGCTTCTATTCGGCAAGGAAACATCCGGCGCGCCGGACTATGTCCACGCCGCCGTCGACGCCCGCGTGCTGATTCCGCTGCGTTCTGAAGCACGTTCGCTGAACCTGTCGGTCACAGCAGGCATCGCCCTGTGGGAGGGGCTGCGCCAGACGGGCGGGATCGGCTAGAGGGCTATCGTCCGCTCGATCCCAATGGCGTCCAGAAAGTCGGCGTCATGACTGACCACGATCAGGGCGCCGTCATAGGCCCGCAGCGCGACTTCCACGGCGGCGACGGAATCGAGGTCCAGGTGATTGGTCGGCTCGTCCAGAATCAGCAGTTGCGGCGGCTTGGCCCCTGTCATGACGCAGGCCAGGGCCGCCCGCAGCCGCTCGCCGCCCGACAGCGCGCCGACTTCGCGATGCGCCGCTACATTCCGGAACAGAAACCGCGCCAGCGCCGCCTGGGCGTCATTGATCGAGCCCTCGGGATTGAGCCGCCGCCAGGCCTCGACCAGGGTTTCCTCCGGTTTCAAGATCGCGGCCTCCTGATCCAGCAGCACCGCCCGACACGGCCGCTCCACTCGCCCGGTCGTCGGTTCCAGCGCCCCATGGATCAGTCGCAGCAGGGTCGTCTTGCCGGCCCCGTTCGGCCCCGTGATCGCCACCCGTTCCGGCCCTGTCAGCCGCAGGCTGACCGGACCCACGACGGTGCGCCCCTGCGGCGTCTCCCAGGTCGCATCGTCCAGAACCAGCAAGGTCCGGCCAGACGCCAGGCCGCTCGATGGCATGGGGATCGACAGGGCGCGGGTGCGCTCCACCCGCTCGCGCGCCGACGCCAGGGCCGCCTCCGCCTCCGCGGCTTGCCGCGCCGCCAGCTGCCGGTCGCCGGCGCCGCTGTTCTCGGCCCGCTCCGCCCTGGCGCCGATCAGGATCTTCGGCATGTCGCCCTTGGCGCCCTTGCGCCGTCCGGCTGCGTCGCGCCGGGCCTTCATCTCCGTGCGGCGCTGGGCCTCCGCCCCCACCCTGGCGGCCGTCCGTTCGGCGCCCGCCAGATCGCGTTCCGCAGCCGCCCGCTCGGTCGCCTTGCGCTCGGCGTAGAGATCGTAGTTCCCGCCGTATACGGTCACGCCCAGACCGGAGACCTCGACGATCCGGTCCATGCGCCGCAGCAGATCGCGGTCATGGCTCACCACCACGGCCCCGCCGTCCCAGCGGCCCAGCACCTCGGCGACCCGTCGCCGCGCCTCGACATCCAGATGATTGGTCGGCTCGTCCAGCAGGATCAGGTCCGGCCGCGCCAGCAGCAGGCCGGCGAGCCGCAGCCGGGTCTGTTCGCCGCCGCTCAGACTGATCGTCGCCCGGTCCATGGCCAGGTCCGCCAGCCCGACCTCGGCCAGAATCTCGGCGATCCGCAGTTCCAGCGTCCAGTCGGCGTTCGCGAGATCTTCTGCGTCGCCCTCGCCGGCCAGCGCCCGTTCGATCACCTCCAGGGCTTCGCCGACGCCCAGCGTTTGGGCGACCGTCTCACCCGGCGCAGGATCATGGCGCTGATCCAGCACGCCGATCGTCCCGACGCGCGTCACCGCGCCCTCGGCCGGCGACAGGTCGCCCGAGATCAAGCGCAACAGGGTGCTCTTGCCCGCGCCGTTGCGACCGACGACGCCGGTGCGCTCAGGCCCGAACGTCAGGCTCAGATTGTCGAAAAGCGTGACGCCGGCGGGCGTTCTAGCGGCGACCTTGTCGAGGGTCGCGAGCGCGGACGGGAACGCGCTTCGGCTTGGGCTGGTTGGCATGGAGGATCACGAGCAGCATGGCGGACAGGGCGGAACCGGTTGCCAGTGCGATGATCATGATCTTCGAGCCTCCTGCTCAAAACTCGTCAGAGACAAGAGGATGGGTCGTATTTGTGCGATGTGCAAGTCCGCGTCGCCCCTGAAGTGAACACGGCCGCGTGAACCCTCGCTTCCGGGGTGGACCGTCGGTCCAGTGGCGATCTCCTCGCCAGACCGCTAGGACGGCTCCATGGAAAGCCGTTTCCGCATCGAAGACCCCGCCGGCGCCGCCGCGCGCCGCGAAGCCGCCGTCCAGCGTTTGCGCGACGAGACCGGCATAGACGAGGCGATGATCGACGCCCTGGTCGAGACCTTCTACGCCCGCGTCCGCGACGATCTTCTGATCGGTCCGATCTTCGCCGACCGCATCACGGACTGGGGTCCGCATCTGGGCCAGATGAAGTTGTTCTGGTCGTCGGTCGCCCTGTCGACCGGCGTCTATCAGGGCCGGCCGATGCCGAAACACCTGCCCCTGCCCATCGACGCCCGCCATTTCGATCGCTGGCTGGAGGTTTTCGCCGAGACGGCCCGCGACCTTTGCCCTCCCGTCGCCGCCGACCACTTCATCGAACGCGCCCGCCGTATCGCCGAAAGCCTGGAACTGGGCGTCGCCACCGCCAGCGGGGTGATGCTGGCCAAGGGCGAACGGTTCGTGCGGACTACGCAGGCGTGGACGCCGGATTAGGGTCCGAAAGGGCGATGTTCGCGGGTGTGGAAGATGCGCAGCACAACCACATCCGCCCGCTCAATACGGTAACGGACGATATAGCCTGCCTGTCCGAATGGAACGACCAGCTCCCTTGATGCAGCCCCTGTTTTGGGCGCGCGCTCTGGGAACAACTCGAGCGTTCTAAGCGCTTCATCCAAAACGTCAGCCGCCCT
>DGYN01000104.1:1026-1275 GCA_002398405.1 Caulobacteraceae bacterium UBA5005 | reverse complement strand
ACGTCAGCCGCCCTCAATGCAGCTCTGGGGGCGACATCCGCGAGGAAGTTGGAGACGCGGATCAGATCGCTGCGCGCAGGCGGCAGCAAGCGAACCCGATATTTCAACGCTTCTCCGCCAGGCGCCGCGCCAAGTTGTCGTGAAAATCGCGAAGTGCATCCTCCAGCGGCACGGTCACGCCCGTCCGCTCATACTCGGCCCAGCGTTCCGCGTCCTCCGAGACCCAGGAGGCCGGATATTCGCTCACGC
>DGYN01000104.1:485-815 GCA_002398405.1 Caulobacteraceae bacterium UBA5005 | reverse complement strand
GGAGGCCGGATATTCGCTCACGCCTGCGATGCCGATATCCCCAATCACGCCTTCCAGCGTCTGGATCGCAAAGGCCGTCGGGTCCAGCCCCGCCGCCTCGGCCGCCGCCTTAAGCCGGCGGGCCTGATCCTCATTCAGGTGGATGTCGAAACCATCGGCCATGCGCCGACGATACCTCAGCCCACAGGGCGCCGCAATGTTCCCACATTGTTCTTGCTTCAATCGCGCGATTCATCCCCATATAGCGATGTCGCGCCGGACCCGCCCGGCCCTTCCCGCGTTCCCGGACAGCATGACCGAAAAGCACAACTTCATCCGCGTTCGCGGCGC
>DGYN01000104.1:0-172 GCA_002398405.1 Caulobacteraceae bacterium UBA5005 | reverse complement strand
ACCATCTACGCCGAGGGCCAGCGTCGCTATGTCGAGAGCCTGTCGGCCTATGCGCGCCAGTTCCTGGAGCTGATGGGCAAGCCGGACGTGGACCTGATCGAGGGCCTGTCCCCCGCCATCTCCATCGAACAGAAGACGACGTCCAAGAACCCGCGCTCGACCGTCGGCACGG
>DGYN01000097.1 GCA_002398405.1 Caulobacteraceae bacterium UBA5005 | reverse complement strand
CCGTTGGTCACGGGGGAGGTAGTTATTTGAGCAGCCCATCCAGGCGGGCCTTGGCTTTCAGGAGGTCAGCGAGGGCGTCTTCCAGGGCGCCTGTCACCGGGACCTTTGCCGGGGCGGGTTTGGTGTCCGGGGCCTTTGCGGCGGGCGGCGGCGCGCTGGTGTCGAGGATGCGTTTGACGCCTTCCTCGCGGTGCATGCGCTGGACGCCCTTGATGGTGTAGCCCTCGTCGTGCAGCAGGCGGCGGACGCCCGCGAGGATGGCGATGTCCTGGGGGCGGTAGAAGCGGCGCCCGCCGGCCCGCTTCATCGGGCGGATGAAGCTGAACTTGGATTCCCAGAAGCGGAGCACATGCTGCGGCACGCCGAGCTCATCGGCGGCTTCGGATATGGTGCGGAAGGCTTCTGGGCCCTTAGCCATCGGCTACTTTGAAAGGGCGGCGTCGATCCGGGCTTTCATCACCTGAGAGGCGCGGAAGCCGATCACGCGGCGCGGATCGATCGCGGCGGGCTCGCCGGTCTTCGGGTTGCGGCCCATGCGGGCGCGCTTGGCGCGGACCTGAAAGACGCCGAAACCGGAAAGCTTGACCTGCTTGCCGTCTTCCAGCGCCTGAACCACCAGCTCGAGCGTCCGCTCGACAAGGCCCGCGCAGTCCTGGCGAGACAGGCCGACTTCCTCGTGCACTGACTCACAGAGATCCGCGCGTGTCAGAGTTTGTCCCTTCATGGCCCCCTCGCCTAAACGGTTTCGTACAATTTAGTGACGCCGAACATGACGGAAGTCAAAGGCTTCGGACGTGATCATAACCTCAGAACGCAAGCGCCCCACGTAAGTCCGCCGCCCATGGCCTCCATGAGCAGCAATTGACCCTTGTGGATGCGGCCGTCGCGCACCCCCTGCCAGAGGGCCAGGGGTATGGAGGCGGCCGAGGTATTGGCGTGGTCGGCGACGGTCGAGATCACCTTTTCCTCAGGGATTCCCACGCGATGGGCGACGCCGGCGAGGATGCGCTGATTGGCCTGGTGCGGAATGAACCAGTCCACCTCGTTGATCTCGACCCCGGCGGCCTTGGCCGAATCAAACACCGCCTCGGAGATGTTGATCACCGCGTGTTTGAAGACCTGATTTCCCTGCATCCGCAGGTGGCCGACGGTGCCGGTGGTCGAAACCCCGCCGTCGACATAGAGCATGTCGCGCTTGGTCCCGTCGCACTTGAGGGAAAACCCGAGGACGCCGCGGTCCTTGGTGGTCCCCTCCCCTTCACCCGCTTCCAGCACCACCGCGCCGGCGCCGTCGCCGAACAGCACGCAGGTGCCGCGGTCCTCCCAGTCCATCAGCCGGGTCATGGTCTCGGCGCCGATGACCAGGGCGCATTTGGCGGCCCCGCGAGCCACCATGCTGTCGGCCACGCTGAGGGCATAGACAAACCCTGAGCAGACCGCCTGGATGTCGAAGGCGATGCCGATGGGGGCGCCGATCTTCTGCTGCACCATGGAGGCGACAGACGGAAAGGTCAGGTCCGGCGTGGTGGTGGCGACGACGATGAGGTCGATATCCGCCGCCGTCCGGCCGGCGTGAGCCAGGGCGTCATTGGCCGCCGCCGTGGCGAGGTCGGAAGCGCCCTCGTCAGGGGCGGCGCGGTGGCGCTTGCGAATGCCCGTGCGTTCACGGATCCATTCATCGGAGGTGTCCACGGTCTTGGCGAGGTCGTCGTTGGTGACGATCTCCTTCGGCAGATAGCCGCCGACGCCGGTAACGACGCTCCGCACAACCTTACTGGAACTCAAGAGGACGCTCCCTCAGGTGGCGCATGCGCGAGCACATTGGTGAGCCGTTCCATATTCGCTCGAATCTCATCCGCAAAGGTGCTTTGCGCAAGATCGGCGGCCACCAGGATGGCGTTGGAGAATCCCAGGGCATTGGCGCCGCCGTGGCTTTTGACCACCGCGCCGTTCAAGCCCAGCAGCGGGCCGCCGTTGACGGCGTTGGGATCGAGGCGGGCTTTCAGGGTCCGAAGGGCGTCCTGGGCGATCACCGCGCCGAGCTTTGACCCAAGGCTGGCAGTGAAGGCGGAGCGCATTTCGGTGGCGATGAACTTGGCCGTGCCCTCGGCGGTTTTCAGGGCGACGTTGCCGGTAAAGCCGTCGGTGACCACCACATTGACAACGCCCTTGGAGAGGTCGTCCCCCTCGACAAAGCCGCGGTAGTCCAGCGGCAGCGCCCCTTCCCTGAGGATCTTGTGGGCGCCCTGCAGTTCCTGGTGGCCCTTCATGTCCTCGGAGCCGACGTTGAGCAGACCGATGGTCGGCCTGGCCACGTCATGGACGGCGCGGTGGAAGGCCTCGCCCATGATGGCGAAGTCCACCAGGCGCTCGGCGTCGCAGTCGATATTGGCGCCGACGTCCAGGACGGTTGTGGCGCCGTTCATGCCGGGCCAGCTGGCGACGATGGCAGGCCGGTCGAGGCCGCCGATCATGCGCAGGATCAGGCGGGATATGGCCATCAGGGCGCCGGTGTTGCCGGCCGAGACGGCCGCGTGGGCGTCGCCGTTCTTCACCGCCTCGATGGCGTTCCACATGGAGGAGCCCTTGCCGCGGCGCATGGCCGTGGCGGGCTTTTCGTCCATGGCGATGACCCCGTCAGCCTGACGGACCTCGATCAGGGAGAGCAGCGCCCCCCGTTTGGGGAGCTCGGCGCGGATGGTCGCGGCATCGCCGTGCAGCAGGAAGCGGATGTTGCGCGCCGCGAGTTCGGTCGCGGCCAGGGCCACGCCGGGGACGACCACGGACGGCCCGAAATCGCCGCCCATGGCGTCGATGGAAATGACTGTCGGATTGGACACGTGGGCGTTTGAAGCCTCTCACCCGGAAAGCGCGGGACGATACAGTGGGTTATGGACGATTGAAACCAATCAGCCCGGATCGCCGCCCTTAAGCTTTTTCAGGATGGCGAAGGGGGAGAGATCGGGACCAGGGTCCGGCGGGGTGAATTCCGCCCCGGGGAGGCGGGGAAAGGGATCGATTTCCAGGGCCAGGTGCTCCAGGGCGTAGGCGCCAAGGTCGACCTTGCCGCCGGAAATGACGTCCGGGGGGTCGATGGCGTCCGGATCAAATTCCTCCTCCTCCCCGGCGGCGGAGGCGTGAAGGCTGCCTTCCGGGACCACGTGGACGGTGAAATCGCCGGAAAGATCCGAATCGATCCGCTCCAGGGTGACGCTGCAGGCCTGGACGATGCGGGCGGTCCAGGCGCCCTGAAGCTCGACGCCGTCGAACCAGGGTTGGGTGACGATCCTGACCTCAAAGGTTTCGAGGAACAGGAGGTTGAGGTCGCGGGCGATCGCCGCGCGCTGCTCGAAGCCGGGGGAAAGGGTCTTGTCCAGGCCCCTGGCGGCGTCGGTGAGGGTGACGGGGTAGGTAAAGCTCATTGGTCAAGCTTCGGCCAGGAGGCCTGGCCCTGCAACAGGCTCTCGCCGGATTGGGCGCCAAGGGCGGCGTGGGCTGCGCGGGCGTAGGCGGCGAGCGGCGCGGGATCGGCGGCGGGCGCTTCTTCATAGACCGTACGGGCGACCAGGGCCTTGAGCGCTTCCGCGTCGTCGGCGGTTAAGGCCTCATCCCACTTGCCGACCCGGCCGTAGAAGGCGCGGCCGAGCTTTTTCATCTTCTTGCCGACGGAGAGATCGCCCACGCCCATCTCTCGAAGGGCGATGTCGAGACCGGCGAGATAGGCGTCGAACAGGGCCTGGACAGTTTCCGCGGCCCCGGGGCCCCGGCCTTTTAGGCGCAGGACCAGCAGGATGATGTGGAGGGTATAGAGCTCGAAGCGGCCCATCAGGGTGTCGGGGACGGCCATGCCGGTGTAGAAGGCGGGGGTGCGCGCCTGGCCTACAGCCGACGCATAGAGGGCCTTTCCGGCGGTCACCGCCGCCCGCTCCTTGAAGAATCCCATCAGGCCCATGTAATAGCCGCCTCACTTTCGCCCGTTCCCGGCATTGAACTAGGCGGCGGCGGACGCTAGGTCAAAGCCGCAAAGAAGGTTAGAGACCGTTCCGTGATGTCTATCCGCCTGATCGCCCCGCTTCTCGCCGCAGCCGCGCTGGCGGCCGCCTGCACGCCGGTGGTCAAGTACCAGGGCTATATGATCCTGGATGACACCCCCGCCACGGCCAAGGTGGGCGAGGACAATATGAACTCGGTCCGCACCAAGTTCGGGTCGCCCACCCAGATTTCCACCTTTGAGCCGAACATCTGGTACTACATGGCCCAGACCACCGACCAGTTCGGCGCCTACCGGCCCCGCCTGCGCGGCCGCTCGATCATCGCCATCACCTTCGACAAGCAGACCCAGAAGGTGGCGTCGGTGAAGACCTTCACCGCCGAGGACGGCCGGGTCATCGCCTATTCGGGCCGCGAGACGGCGACCACGGGCCGCGAGCTTTCGATCATCGAGCAGCTGCTCTCGACACTGGGCACCTCCATGCTGCCGCCGCAGGACGCGGACCCGGGCGATATTCCCGGCAGCGCGCGGCGCAACACGCGCTAGAACGATCCACCACGGCCCGCCACGCGACGGCCGGTTCGCCCCTCATCCTTCGGCTGCACCGACACCTTCTCCCTTCGATGACTTTTGCATAGTCACTGGGGAGAGGGGGCAAACGGTGGCGCGGAGCGTCCCTCTCCCCCCGCTCCGAGCTTGCCCCGGAGACCGGGGGGGAGAGGTTAGGAGAGGGGAGCCGCGCGTCGGCGCGGCGGGAAATCCTTGCAGACGCCCAGATTGGCTCAAGCTCCCATCCTAGCGCTCGCCCGGGTCGCTTTGCGACCCGCCCCCCTCGCTTCGCGATCCACCCCCAGCGGGGGTGGATGGCTCGCCCCCCTCTCCTAGCCTCTCCCCCCAGGCGCTTCGCTTTGGGGGAGAGGAAAAGAAGGGCGGATCTCAGGCCACTACGCGAAGGTCTTCGAGAGGAGAAGGGACGCCAATATGGCCGCCGGACCGGCGCCGCCCAGGGCGCGTTTCATCGAGCCATGAAAAAAGGCCCCGGATTGCTCCGGGGCCTTTTCGGTTTTCAGATCGCCTTTTGATCTAGCCCGCCAGCACGGCCAGCAGCAGCAGGGCCACGATGTTGGTGATCTTGATCATCGGGTTCACGGCGGGACCCGAGGTGTCCTTGTAGGGGTCGCCGACGGTGTCGCCGGTGACGGCGGCCTTGTGAGCCTCCGAACCCTTG
>DGYN01000095.1:563-5976 GCA_002398405.1 Caulobacteraceae bacterium UBA5005 | reverse complement strand
CGGCGCGGGCCTTGTCGGCGGCCCGGAAGGCGCCTTCGAGTTCGGGGATGCGGCTCGGTTCAGCCTTGGCTTCGGCCTCCACCTCGGCCAGTTCGGCGTCGAGCCGGGCGAGCGCCGCCTTGGCGTCCTCGACGATATGGACCTCACGCTCGCGGGCTTCCTGGTGGCGAGCGAGGTCGCCTTCCAGCCGCTCGATCTCGGCCGCGGCGCGGGCCTGTTCGATCTCGATGCGGTCCTTCTCGATGATCAGGCGCTGCAGGACGGCGGCGGCGATCTGTTCTTCCTCGCGCAGAGGCTTGATCGCCTCCTCGGCGCGCAGGGCGTCGGCCGACGCATTGGCCGAGGCGCGGGCCGTGGCTTCCACAATCAGCGCCGCTTCGCCGGCTTCGGTCTCGAGCCCTGCGAGATTGTCCCTGGCCTCGGTCCACCGCGCGTGGAGGGCCGCTGACTGCAGGGTCCTAATCTCGGCCGAGATGACCTTGAACCGTTCAGCCTGGCGGGCCTCGCGCTTCAGCCGCGCCAGGGTGGCGTCGAGCTCGCGGGTGACATCGTCCAGGCGGTTGAGGTTGGTCTCGGCGGCCCGCAGGCGAAGCTCGGCCTCGTGACGGCGGGTGTGCAGGCCGGAGACGCCGCCCGCCTCTTCCAGGATGCGCCGCCTATTCTGCGGCTTGGCGGCGATCAGTTCGGAAATCTGACCCTGGCGGACTAGGGCCGGCGAGTTGGCCCCGGTCGAGGCGTCGGCGAAGAGGAGCTGAACGTCCTTGGCCCGGACCTCGCGGCCGTTGATCCTGTAGGTCGAGCCCTGGCCGCGATCGATGCGGCGGATGACTTCCAGCACGCTGTCGGCGTTGAACTGGGCGGGCGCGGTGCGGTCTGAGTTGTCGATGGTCAGCGACACCTCGGCGTGGTTGCGCGAGGCCCGGCCGCCGGAGCCGGCGAAGATCACATCGTCCATGCCGTCGCCGCGCATGGCCTTAGCGCTGGTCGCGCCCATGACCCAGCGCAGGCTTTCCAGGATATTGGACTTGCCGCAACCGTTGGGACCGACGACGCCGGTCAGGCCCGGCTCGATGCGGAACTCGGTGGGGTCGATGAAGGACTTGAAGCCCGAAAGGCGCAGTCTGGAAAAATGCACGGCGCCTCGCTGACCCTCCTACTTCTTCTTGGCGTCCGCGACGGCCTTGGAGAGGGTCTCCATGGTCACTTCAGCGCTGAAGGGCATCTTCTTGCCGTTGAGGAAGAAGGTCGGCGTGGCCTCGATGCCGTCCTTGCCGTTGCGGGCCACGCGCTCGTCCAGGGCCTTGAAGGCGGCGTCGTCGGCCAGGCACTTGGTGTACTGCTCCTCGGTAAGGCCCGCCGAGAGCCCGATCTGCTTGATTCCTTCCGCCGGATTTGGCGACTGGATCAGAGCGGTCTGGGCGCGGAACACCGCGTCGACCACCGGGTAATATTTGTCTGGGGCGACGCACCTGGCCAACACGAAGGTCGCCTTGGCGAAGCTGTCGATGGCGATCTCGCGCATGGTGTAGCGCACCTCGCCGGTGTCGATGTGCTTTTCCTTGAAGGCGTGGAAGGTGTTGTTGTTGAACGAGGCGCAGTGGCCGCAGGAGGTCGAGGCGTACTCGATCATCTCCACCGGCGCATCCGCCTTGCCGAGCGTCGGCTCGTCGGCGCGGATGCCGGAAATGCTCTGGCCGCCGCAGGCGGCGAGCGTCAGGGCCGCGGCAGCGGCGGCAGCGATGGGGAAATGGCGTTCGAAACGCATGGTCCTTTGACCTCCAAGCTTTCAAGTAAAGCGCGATTCCCACGCCTTGGCGCGGCCCGGGAACGGTTTATCCACTACGGTTTTAAGAGGCGGGCGCCGCTTTCCTGGCCTTGGCGGCGGCGATGATGGCGTCCAGTTCGGGCATGCCGATATAGGTGTTGGCCACGATCTCGCCGTCGACCAGGAAGGTCGGGGTGCCGGTGATGTGGTCCTGGGCCGCGAACTTGGCCACCCGGTCGTTCTGTGCCGAGATGGCGGCCGGATCGTTCAGGCATTCGTTGAAGCGGCCTTCGCTGAGGCCGTTCTCCTTGGCGATCTTGAGAAGGCCGCCGCGGAAATCGCCCGAGGCCTCGATGGTCTGCTGGTCGCGGTAAATGGCGTCGGTGATCGCGTGGTATTTCTCGCGGCCGGCGCAGCGGGCGAGCAGGAATCCGGCGGTGGAGAAGGCGGGGTTGTGGGCGTTGATCTCGCGGGTGATCAGCTTGACCTGTCCGGTGTCGAGGTACTTCTTTTTGAAGTCGGGCAGGACGGTGTTGTTCCACTGGGCGCAGATCGGGCAGGCGACCGAAGCATATTCGATCATCACGATCGGGGCGTCGGCCTTGCCCATGAAGACGTCCTCGTCCCCGGCGATGGGCGTTCCCTTGGGCCCGCAGCCGGAGAACAGGGCGGCGGCCGGCAGGCTCGCGGCCATCAGGGCGATCAGGGTGCGGCGGGTCTGCATGGCGGTTCCTTAAGGTCGGTTTCGCGTAGGAAGCGGATGGGGCCCCCTCCTGTCAATGGATCGCCGACCCTTCAGACCGCGGCGACCGCAGCCAGCGATCCCGGTCTAGCCACCATCAGCCAGGCGCCGCGCAGGACCCGGCAGACCCCCGCGAAGGTCCAAACGGCGATGAACACCGTGAAGAGCGGCGCAAGGTCGAGGGGCGGGCTCGCTTCAAAGGCGGTCTTTGTCCGCAGAACCAGCTCGGACAGGCTGTCGACCCGGACGGCCGCGGCCAGGGGCGAGGCAGTCCAAAGCCACGCGCAGACCGACATGGTCGTCGCGCCTACCGCGATGTCGATCAGGCCGTGAACTGATGGGACTCTCGGATAGATCAAGAGAGCGACGCCGCGCAGCACGAGCCCGGCCGCGATGGCCAGGACTGGCCAGAAAAGCAGGTCCTTCAGCTCGCTCCAGTCAATTCCGGCCAGGGCCCCGGGCGAAAGGCCCAGCCGGCCAAGGTCGCCCTCTTCGCCGATCACTCCGAAGTTCAGCGCGCCGATCCACCAAAGGATGAAGACCCCGCCCCAGGCGATAGCGGCCAGACCTTTGGCTGCCGCCCCATGCATCCAATATCGGGCGCGCCGCTCGCTGCGCATCCATTCCCGATGCGCGCGGTCCGTGCGGGCCTCGCCGGACGGACGGCGGTCGGCAAACCGTTCCTTGACCGTCTCCAGGTCGAGACCGCCGGCGTATTCAAAAACCTTTAGGTCGCGGACCCGCCAGCTATCCAGATAGGGCAACTTGATCTTGAAGCGCTCGATGACCCAGGCGGCAAGGGTGACCGATCCGATCAGGGTGATGCCGCCATCGAAAATGATGCCTATGGCGTGGCCCAGCGCCGGGCCTAGGCTCCAGCCGGAGGCCACTCGGACCAGCAGGGCAATGCCGGCCACAGCGGCCAGTATCAGGATCGACACCTTCACCAGGAAAAACCAGTAGGGATAGAGCGCAGGGCCCACCACCTGCTGCGGCCCTCCCCGGTAGCGCGCCGCCACCACCAGCGGGTGGCCGACCTCGCGGAGCAGGGCCTCGGTCTCGTCGGGTGTGAGGGGCCGGCCAAGCTCGCTCTCCCGGCCCTCGATCTTGTTCAGGATCATGTCCTGCAGTTCGGCGATGATGTCTTCGCGCTCGTCCTTGGGCAGCAGGGCCGCCACGGCGCGCAGGTATTCGTCCACGAGAGTCATGCCGTTCGTCTCCAACGGTCAGAGGTCAAGGATGCGCTCGAGGGAGGCGCTGATGGCGCGCCAGTCCTTGAGCAGTTTTTCGAGCATCGCCTCGCCGTCCGGCGAGAGGCGGTAGAAGCGTTTCTTGCGGCGGTCTTCCTCGCGCCATTCGCTGACCAGCAGGCCCTGCGATTCCAGGCGGCGCAGCAGGGGATAGAGGGTGCTTTCCTCCATCTCGAGCCCGTCCTCGGCCAAGGCCTGGCGCAGGGTGTAGCCGTAGCGCTCCTCCCGCAGCCGGGCGAGCACGCCCACGGTCAGGGACCCGCGCCGCAACTCCATCCGGAGGCTCTCATAGAGGTCGTCGTTCGAGGTCATATTATGCCGTATGACATATAGTGTATGATACACAGTATACGCCGCGCAGGGTCTGGTCAAGGGCGCCGAAGCGGGCCCCACCAACGCCCAGTATGGTGTGACGGAGGACGAGTTTCGGAACGGCACGGTGACGCGGTATGACAGCCTGATCCGGGACGAGATCAACAAGCGTGCGCGAAAGGACGCGTATGACCACGGATTTACCAGACTGCTGCCCCGCCCGCCTCCTCCACCAAAGCGTTGACAGGCCAGAACGATCCATGAACAAATCGGATCGTTGAATGGAGACGTCATGCGGGCGGCGCTTGTCTTGGCCGGGCTGGTTCTCATTGCCGGGTGTGCTGGGACGCCCTCTCGAGCGCCCGCGATCGTCCCCCGCATTCCCACGCCTGAGGCCTTTGCCATTGAGACTGAGGGGCTGGAAGGTCCTGGCCTCTACCGCGTCGAAGCGGCTCGCGCCGGTGAGGACTGCGAGGTGCTGCACCCGGTCGCGAACCGATGGCTCGGCATCGTCCTATGGGGCTATCGTGACGGTCTGGCCGGCGGGCAGGCGGATTTGCCTGGGCACTGGGCCACCCACGGATTTGCGGTCGTCGCCTCGAGATCGGGGGATCTGACCTCCTTAGTCGCCTGCTTTGAGCGGTTTCGCGCGGAGCCGCCTTTCGAGCGCATCATGCGCAGCTACACGCAGACCTACGCGAGCGACCACCTCCCAGAAGGCAAACTTGACGACATGCAGCCGGTAGTGCGTTTGTCCATGACGGGATCGCAATCTCTGCGAAGCGAATATGGCTCCCTCATGCTCGCGTCCACAGGGTTGCACCAAGCAGATAGATTGCTGCTGTGGGACGAACCCAACCCGCGGCCCGGCGTCGAGAGCCTCCGCCGCTCAGTAGAGGATTCCGGCGTTACGGCGCTTTGGGTGACGCGGCGGGATGCAGTGCTCAACGATGTGGACCTCCGCAAGATCAGCACCGCCTGGCTTTATTCTACTAGCAACGGCGCCATGGCCGCGGACTGGTTCAAGCGCGGGGCCTGCAGCCTCTGCGACGATCCCCAATGGCGAACAGAAAAGGTCGGCAATTGGGAAGCTACCCCGCCCTTCAATCCGCCGGCGAACTTCGAACGACGCTAACTGGCGAGCAGAGGTTCTGAGAACGCTAGGGCGTCCGGCGCAGGACTTCGCGGCCCAGGTGCAGGAGCGCTTGTTTCAGGCCGTCGTCGGTGGCGGCGGCAAGGCTCTGCGCCAGTTCGGCTTCGCGGGCGGCGTCCAGCGGCGGGCGCTTGCGGGGCGCCCGCGCCATGGCTTCGCGCCGGACCGGACCCTGGACGATGCGCAGGCGG
>DGYN01000095.1:0-312 GCA_002398405.1 Caulobacteraceae bacterium UBA5005 | reverse complement strand
GACCCTGGACGATGCGCAGGCGGACCACGGCGCCTTCGCCGAGGTACATGTTGGTCCGCGACAGGATCTGCGGGGCCTGGTGCTGGATCAGGGCCGCGGCCGGACCCTCGACCTTGATCTCCAGGGTGGCGCCGCCTCCGGCCCGGGGCCGGATCAGGCGAAGCGGTTCGCTGGCGCGATAGAGCCCCTCGCCGGCGATCTCCCGCCAGTGGGTTTTCAAGCCGCCGGCGCCCTGGCCATAGCGGCTGTCCAGGTCCTTGAGGAAACGGTTCAGACGGCGGCCCGCCGGGGCCGGCGGGCCGCCCTCTGAAC
>DGYN01000139.1:12192-12505 GCA_002398405.1 Caulobacteraceae bacterium UBA5005 | reverse complement strand
CCGGTGGCGGCGAGGAGCGGCGTATCTAACGGCTCCGAAACTTATGTCAACCGGCTCTTTCGAGCTTTACTGCGTTCCGTCCGGTCGCCCGGGAATTAGAGCGCAAAAATCGCCCCAGGGCCGCGAGGAGCTTCCCTCATTGGTCCGGTACGATTCGATTGAAGGCGCGGAAGATAGTCGCAAATCCTTCGAAAAGCAAGGGCCCTAAGGTCCCGTCGTTCCGTCAGCTGCTCCCGCCTTCCAGCGAGGGGCGGCATATACCTATCGCCTCCCGGCGAAGCAAGGGTTCAGTTGAGACTTTTTCAGAGAATTT
>DGYN01000139.1:11823-11956 GCA_002398405.1 Caulobacteraceae bacterium UBA5005 | reverse complement strand
CCGCAGGCCCTTTATTCCTTGGGCTTCAACGCCCCTCGCCGCGCCAAAGCCTCCCGCAGGAGAACCTCCACCTGGGCGTTGGCCGAGCGCAGTTCGGCGGCGGCCAATCGCTCGACCGCCGCCAGAACCTCGG
>DGYN01000139.1:11329-11521 GCA_002398405.1 Caulobacteraceae bacterium UBA5005 | reverse complement strand
CCCGGCGTTGACCACCGGCTGGGCGTCCCGGTCGCTGCACAGGACGACCAGAAGATTCGACACCATCGCGGCCCGGCGCTCGTCGTCGAGTTCGACCACCTTGCGCTCGGACAGGTGCTTGAGCGCGTCCTCGACCATGGAGACCGCGCCATCGACGATCTTGCGCCGGGCGGCGATCACCGCTTCCGCCTG
>DGYN01000139.1:10868-11055 GCA_002398405.1 Caulobacteraceae bacterium UBA5005 | reverse complement strand
CCGGCGATCTCCGGCGCATAGGCCAGGTGCATCAGGTGGGTCTCGTCGACGGCCACGCCGGCCACCGCCACCCGGGTCTGCAGATCCTCGCGCAGGCGCTCGCTGACCAGCTCGGCGTCATGGCGCAGGGTGGGCTCGTCCTCCTCGCCGTGATCATAGGCGTAGTGGCGGGGGGCTTCCCCAAGGG
>DGYN01000139.1:10394-10595 GCA_002398405.1 Caulobacteraceae bacterium UBA5005 | reverse complement strand
GTGGCGGGTGACTTCCCGAAGGGCGGTCTCGATCTGGATGTTCACGAAGGTCTGGTACTCGTCGACGTCGAACATAGCCTGGGCCGAGTCGGTCACGCGCCAGACCACGTTGGCGGCGATCTCGATGGGATTGCCACGCTTGTCGTTGACCTTCAGCTGCTCGCTGGTGACGTTGCGCACCCGAAGGCTGATCTTCTTGCG
>DGYN01000139.1:9921-10157 GCA_002398405.1 Caulobacteraceae bacterium UBA5005 | reverse complement strand
ACCCGAAGGCTGATCTTCTTGCGCCCATACCAGAAGGGAACCCAGTGCAGGCCCGGCCGCCGGTCCGAACCCCGGTAGTTGCCGAACAGGGTGATCACCGCGGCCGTGTTGGGCTGCAACTGATAGAAGCCGATCAGCACCAGGATCAGGATCGGCGCGCTGAGGATCAACGGGATCGGGTTTCGCGCCGCGACGGTGAGCGCGACGGCGCCCGCGACCAGGGCCAGCAGCACGAG
>DGYN01000139.1:9397-9738 GCA_002398405.1 Caulobacteraceae bacterium UBA5005 | reverse complement strand
GCGACCAGGGCCAGCAGCACGAGCAGCATCAGCCCGCCGCTGAGCCCTCCGCCCGGCCGCTCCTTGGTGTGGTCGATGGCTTTCGCATCGGTCATGGCTTTCTCCCCGCTGCTAGATGTCTTCCTCGGTGACGACGCGCCCGCCAAAAAGTTTGGGGCGTATCCTCAGGATTTTATGCGAGCGGCCGCGCCGAAGCAGGATCGCGCTCATCTCGTGATGGCTTGAGCCATTGTGGCTGGTGCTGAACGAAATCACCTCCCAGCCCTGGCCGACCAGGGTGCTCAAAGGATGATTGTTGTCGCTCATGGCCGCCTCCAGTCGATATCAAAGTGATATCACTT
>DGYN01000139.1:457-9204 GCA_002398405.1 Caulobacteraceae bacterium UBA5005 | reverse complement strand
CGATATCAAAGTGATATCACTTTTGGCGCAGCCGTCAAGCTTGCGTGCGTCGCCGCCGTTGTTGACCTTGTGTAAAGTGAACCCTAGCCCGCGCTGATATAGGCCTTCAGGCCATCGGCCTCGGCGCTGATCTCACTGATCTTGGCCTTCACCAGGTCGCCGATCGAGACAATGCCGGCGAGGCGCCCTTCCGACATGACCGGCAGGTGGCGGATCTTGCGGTCGGTCATGCGGGTCAGAAGGTCGTCGATGGTCTCGCTGGGCGAGGCGAAGACCACGTCCCTGGTCATGCAGCTGCTGATCGGCTGCGACAGCGCTTTTTCTCCGCCCTCGGCCACCAGGCGCACCAGGTCGCGCTCGGACAGAATGCCAACCACATCGCCGTGCTCGCAGACCACCATGGCCCCGACCTTGCGGGCGTGCAGCAGGGCCGCCGCTGCGGCGACCGTCTCGTGCGGGGAAGCGGTGAAAACGAGGTCGCCCTTGTCTTTCAAAATTTGGGAAACAAGCATTTGAAAGCCCTCCCATATTTCTTTGTCTGTTTCTTGGACCCTGAGGCTCCCGCATTTTTTTCATTTCTGCAAATCGCGGGACCGTGAAGCCTAGCGCAGGCGCCCCGCCAGCCGGCCAAAGGCGCCGATCAGCAGTAGCCCCGCGCCATAGCCGGCCAGGTGCGCCTGCCAGCCGATATGGAGATCGATCAACGGAGCCAGCAGACCGATCACGACGTTGACGACGGCAAAGCCGAGCGCCATGCCAAGAACTTGGCGGTCGAATATCGGGGCCAGGTCCCCTCGCCTGCCGATCAGCCGCGAGGCGGCGCCCCAAAGGCCCGATACCGCGCCCGATGCGCCCATGAGCAGGCCATCTCCGGACCCGTTGAGGGCGATGAAACCCAGACCGCCCAAAGCTCCGCATATAAGGAAGAAGGCATAGAACAGGGCGATATCGCCGTTCCGCTGGCCCAGGAGCCGCACCACGGGCGCCCCGAAAGCCACCGCCCCGATCGCGTTCATGGCCAGGTGCGTGATCCCGCCATGCAGAAAGACGTGGGTGACGAGCTCATGCCACAGCCCCAGCTGCAACCCGGTCCGCGACAGCGCCAGCTGAGCGACGATGGCGTCAGGGGCGAGGAAGGTTTGGGCCAGCCACGCGGCGACAAGGACGCCCACCAGCGCCATCACCGGGGCGGGGGCGTTGAACATCGGCTCGCGATAACCGCCAGGCGCGCCCGTCGACATGGTGAAAATCTCCCTCATCACAAATGTCGGAAAGGTGGAGATCAGCGCAAGGCCTTAACCAAATAGTTGGCCTTTCGGGCCAGGGTGCCATTGGCCTTGGCCTATGCGCGCGCCTTTTGCCGCTACGGTTAAGCTTAACGGAGGACGAGTAAATGTCGGTCCGGATCGCGTCGATCCTCTGCCTGTGCGCTGTCGGCGCCTACTCCGCGCTTGCCGGCGCGGCGGTGGCGCAGAGCATGACCACAAGCTCAGCTTCTTTCAATGGAGGCTACGGCCGTTTCAACGGTCAGGAGAACCATCCAGTCGATTTCTCGATCCGCGACGCCAACGGCAACCTGACCGCCATTGACGGCATCCTCACGGCGACGGGCGGGTCCCTCGCCTCCAACTCCGGTACGGCCAGCGCCTCGGCTTCGGCCAGCGGCTCCTTCTCCGGCGGAGTCGGCGGCCTGGCGAGCGCCAGCGCCACGGCCATCGGCAACAGCCTCTCAGTCGTCACCCAGGGCAACTACAATACGGTCATCGTCAATTCGACGCAGATCAACAATGGCGATGTCACCGCAAACGCTTCCGCCAAAGGGGGCGGCAACAATGGTAACTAGGTCCTTCAAGCTCGCGGCGCTTATCACCGCGTCCGCCATCGGCCTTGCCGGCTGCATCTCGCCCAATCCGGGCGCGTCGGGCCTCTACGCCCAGCCCCTGATGCGCGCGCCGGTGACGCCCAACCCAACGCCCTATTCCTCGGCCCTCGTCTGCCTTGGCCAATACGCCCGCCAGTACGGCGTCGCGAGCCCGCGAATCGCGGTTGGCCGCATCGAAGACAAGACCGGCAAGGCCGAGCCGGACGGCTCTGGCCGCAAGATCACGCTGGGCGGTTCGGAAATGGCCATCAGCGCCTTCGCCAAGGCCGGCGCGAACCTGGTCGAGCGCTACGACAGTTCCGTCTCGGAGATGGAACTCAAATACGCCAACAACAAGCTGATCACCGACGCCCCTTCTGGCCAGGCGGAGCCCGGCGACTACCGCAAGATCTATTCGGGCCAGGTGCCCGGTTCGAACTTCTATGTCACCGGCGCGGTGACCGAATTCAACTTCAACATCCGCTCCGTCGGCGGCGACATCGGCGCCGGCCAACAGGAAGCCACAGGCCTCAAATTCCGGATGGGCAACCGCACGGCGGTGATGAATGTCGCCCTCGATCTTCGCCTGGTGGATACGGTCACCCTGCAGGTGGTCGATGTGGTCTCCTACCAGAAGCAGATTGTCGGCTATGAAGTCGGCGCGGGCCTTTTCGACTTCCTGAACGGCAACGTCTTTGACATCTCCGGCGGCGAAGGCGGCCTGGAGCCCGTCCAGCTCGCGGTCCGCGCGCTCATCGAGCGGGCCACGGTCGAAATGATGGCCAACCTTTACGGAATGCCGGGCCCCGAGGCCTGCATGACCAACGACCCGATCGGCGGCGTTCGCACCGCCGGCGCCACGGGCGCCTATGTGCCCGCTTACAACAACCTGAGGTCCAACAATGCGCAGAGCCGCGAAGATCCTAATCGCTGGAACTCTTCTCGCGACGCCGATCTGCCTGCTCCCCGCCGGCGCGGCTATTAGCCAGAGCCAGGTTCTCAACAACCAGGTTCAGCTCGGCGACGTATTCGCAACGCAGGAACTCGATGTCATCGACGTCGAGGAGTCGACCTCTGTCGTCACCCCGGCCACCGGCAACAGCTACGTCGCCTCCTCGGTGGGTGAGTTCATCGAGGTGCGCTCGAACCAGCGGCTGAACGGCAATGTATCGGCTGATGCGACCTTGAATGTCGCCGACTATTCCGGCGCGGTCACCGCGATCGCCACCGCGGCCACGGGCAATACCGGTGAGTCCAACGTCGAGGACACGGGTCTGGTCGGCGTCGGCGTGCAGACGGCGGGCGCTGTCACGGTGCAGGCCTTCTCGCGCTACAACGGCCCGGAGGCCGAAACAGGGTCCCTGTCGGTTTCCAGCCAGGCCATCGTCAACAGCCAGGGCTATGGCGTCACCAACAGCGTCTCGAACGTCACCCTGAGCCAGGATAGCGACGCCATCGCCCAATCGGACGTCGGCGTCACCCTGCGCTACACCGACGGGATCGCGGTCAATTCGGCCCTCTCCACCGCGAACAACGTCACGGCCACGGGGATTGGCGATTCCGACCAGACCCTGGACATCACCCAGCGCTCCACGGGCGAGCGGATCGAGGCCACCAGCTTCAACTTCGCTGGCAACGCCCAGGACATCACCGGCCAGTCAACCGCCACCGCCAACAATCTGTCGGCCACCAACGAGGGCGGCTTCCTCGACCTCGCCTCCAGCCAGACCAATTCGAGCAATGTGGGTGCCGAGACCTATGTCTCGTCCTTCCAGTTCGGCGCCGGCCAGGCCAACGCCTTTGGCGTCGCCAACTCGGTGATGGCGGGGAACTATGGACCGGTGGTCAATGTCGACAACACCCAGGTGAACACCGGAGGGGTCTCGGTCATGTCGACCTTCGTCGGCGACAATGGCTATGACGCCTATGTCTCGGCCAGCGCCATGGGCAACGCCGTGACCGGCTTCGCCTGCAGCGAATGCGATCCCCGCCGCCTGACGGCCAACAATCGCCAGACCAACGACGGACCGATCAGCGCCCAGGGAACGGCGACCATCAATGGCCCCGCGCGGCAGGTGAGCAGCGTGGTCTCGGCCACCGGCAACACCGCCACCTTCTACGTCAGCCCGCCTCACTAGCCGCAAGGTTGAACCAAGCTTCGCCATGAGCGATGGTCCCGCTCCATGGAGCAGGCCCCGCCAAACCGCGTCGCCTCGATCGACATCCTGCGTGGGATCGTCATCGCGTTGATGGCGCTGGACCATGTGCGGGAGTATTTCCACGCCCCGGCCACAGGGTTCGACCCGCTGGACTTCGAACAGACCAATCCGGCGCTCTACGCCACACGGTGGGTCACGCATTTCTGCGCGCCGGTGTTCGCCTTCCTGGCGGGGACATCGGCCTTCCTGCAATCACAGAGGAAGACCAAGGCCGGGCTTTCCCGTTTCCTGGCGACCAGGGGCCTGATGCTGGTCGTCCTGGAGATGACCCTGATCGGCTTTGGCTGGAGCTTCCGGTTCGACTTTCTGTTCATGGGGGTCATCTGGTCGCTGGGCGTATCGATGATCGCGCTTTCGGCCCTGGTCTGGCTTCCCTGGCGCGCGGTGCTGGCGATCGCCGTCCTGATCGTTGCCGGGCATAACCTGCTCGATCCCCTAAGCGCCGAGGACCTCGGCCCGCTTTGGGGCGTCCTGCATGAGCAGTCGCCGATCCTGGTGGGCGACAATCTGGTTGGTTTCTTCCTCTATCCGGTCCTGCCCTGGATCGGGGTCATGGCGCTGGGCTTTGGCCTGGGTCCGATCTTCACCCTTCCCGGCCCCTATCGGCGAAGGGTGCTGCTTCTCATCGGCGCCATCTTGGTCGCGCTGTTCGTGATCCTGAGGGTCACCGGCGTCTACGGCGATCCCTTCCCGTGGAACCGGGAGGGCGGGATCATGACCTTCCTGTCGACGGCCAAATATCCGCCGTCGCTGCAGTTTGTCTGCATGACGCTGGGACCCGCCTTGATCCTGCTGCCCTTCCTCGAGCAGCTGAGGGGCCGCTGGGCGCAGCCCTGGATCACCTTCGGCGCCGTCCCCTTCTTTTTCTATGTGACCCACATCTATTTGGCGCACGCCCTCAATGCGGGGGTCAGGGTGGCGATGATGGAGCCGATCTTCGGTATCGCCGACCAGTTCCAGCGGCCCGAGCGCGTTTCCGCCTTCGGCTATTCGCTGGCTGGCGCCTATCTCGTCTGGCTGTTCGTTCTGACGGCGCTCTACATCCCCTGCCGCTGGTTCGCCCGGCTGAAGCGCGAGAAACCCGGCGGCCTGCTCAGCTACCTTTAGAAAAACTTCCGCCTTGCGGGCGCCGCAAGGCCATCGGATGTTGCGCCCAAAATACGCATCATCGAAAGCTGACCATGTTCCTGAAGACCCGCGCGGCGATCGCCCTCGTCGTAAGCTTCCTCCTTCTCGCCAGCGGCTCGATCGCCGTCGGCCAAGACGGACCCTGGGGGCCAGGGCCCGTTGTTCTCAAACAGAAGAAGGGCGTTTGGGCGCAGACCTATTCGGACATCGCGGCCGACCCGGCGGTGAAGTTCGGGACCCTGCCCAACGGCATGCGCTATGCGATCATGAAGAACGCGACGCCGCCCGGCCAGGCGAGCCTTCGCCTGCGCTTCGACGCCGGTTCGATGATGGAGAAGGACGATCAGCAGGGCCTGGCCCACTTCCTGGAGCACATGGCCTTCAACGGCTCCAAGGGCGTGCCGGAAGGCGAGATGATCAAGATCCTGGAGCGCCTGGGAATGGCCTTCGGGGCCGACACCAACGCCTCCACCGGCCATGCGGAAACCACCTATCAGCTCGACCTGCCTCGCACCGACGACGAGACCGTCGACACCTCGCTCAAGCTCTTTCGCGAAACCGCCAGCGAACTGCTGATCCAGGCCACGGCGGTCGACAAGGAGCGCGGCGTCGTCCTCTCCGAAGAGCGGTCGCGCGACGGCCCCGACTACCGGGTCTTCAAGGAAAACATGACCTTCCTGTTCGGCGACCACGTCGTCTCGCGCCGCATGCCCATCGGCACGGTCGAGGTGCTGAGGAACGCCCCTCCGGCCCGTATCGCCGACTTCTACCGCGCCTATTACCGGCCCGAGCGGGCGGTGCTGATCGCGGTGGGCGATTTCGACGTCAATCGGATCGAAGAGAAGATCAAGGCCCGCTTCTCCGACTGGAAGGTCGAAGGCAGCGCCGGGCCCGAGGCTCCCCTCACCCTGCCGGTCAAGCGCGGCCTGGAGGTCAAGCTGATCGTCGAACAGGGCATCCAGCCGCTGATATACGTCAACTGGATCCTGCCGCCGGACCTCGACACGGACTCCAAGAAGGAGCGCACCGAGGACTTTACCGAGAGCCTTGGCTATGCGGTGTTAAACCGCCGTCTGGCGCGCCTGGCCCGCGCCGCCGATCCGCCCTTCATCGGCGCCCAGGCCTATGCCCAGGACCTGTTCAATTCGGCGACGCTCACCGGCATCGACCTGACCGCCCAGCCCGGTCAGTGGCGCGCGGCCCTCGACGCGGTGATCCTGGAACAGCGCCGGGCGGTCCAGTTCGGGGTCACCAAGGCCGAGATCGATCTGGAGATCGAAGGCACGCGCACCGCCCTTAAGGAGTCGGTCGCTCGCGCCGCCACCCGGCGCACGCCGGGCCTCGCCGACGAACTGGTGCGCACGCTGGAAGGGGCCGAAGTTCTGACCAGCCCGGCTCAGGACCTCGCCCTGTTCGAAGAAGCCGTGAAGACTATCGACGCCGCCAAGGTGTCGGCCGCGCTGAAGGCCTCGTTCAACGGCTCAGGCCCCCTGGTGTTCATCGCCGGGCCCACCGCCATTCCGGGCGGCGAGGCCGCGGTGCGCGCCGCGCTCAATGAATCGCTGGCCAAGCCGGTCACCCAAGGGGCGGCGGTCGTCGCCAAGACCTGGCCCTACACCAACTTCGGCGCCCCCGGACGCGTCGCCGAGGAACGGACCGTCGAGCTGGGCGACAAGAAGCCCGCCAGCTTCATCCGCTTCGCCAACGGCGTCCGCCTGACCGTCAAGCCGACGGATTTCCGCGACAACCAGATCCTGGTCTCGACGCGGGTCGGCACGGGCCTGCTGCGCGCGCCCACCGACAAGCCCAACCCCTCGTGGACCCTGCCCACCGCCTTCATCGAGGGGGGCCTGAAGGATCTCACCGCTGAGGACATTGAGATCATTTTCAACAACAAGGTCGCCGACGCGACCCTGGGCGTCGGGGAGGAGGCGGTCCAGCTCAACGGCGCCACCCGGCCCGAAGACCTTCTGATCCAGATGCAGCTGATGGCCGCCTATGTTACCGCACCCGGCTGGCGGCCCGAGCCTCTCGCCCGCATGAAGGCATCGGCCGCCACCATTCACGATCAGTTCGAGGCTGTGGCGAGCGGTGTTTTCGGCCGCGACCGGTCCGGCCTGACCCATTCCGGCGACAAGCGGTTCACCTTCCCGAGCCGCGAGGAGATCGCCGGCGTCACCCTGGCCGATGTCCGGGCGCTACTGGACCCGCAGCTGGCCAACGGCCAGATCGAGGTGGTCATCGTCGGTGATGTCACGGTGGAGGCCGCCAAGCAGGCGGTGGCCGCGACCTTCGGCGCCCTGCCGCCCAGGCCCGCCGCCGCGACGGGGATCAACCCTACCCGCTTCCCGGCTCCCAACACCACGCCGGTGGTGCTTACCCACAAGGGTCGCGCGGACCAGGCGATCGGCTTCGTGGCCTGGAAGACTGACGACTACTTCGCCGACGTTCACAAGGGCCGCACCCTGCGCGTGGTCGGCGCGGTTATGGAGCTCCGGCTGATCGAGGAGCTGCGCGAGAACCAGGGTAAGACCTATTCGCCTCAGACCGATTTCCAGGCCTCTTCGGTGTTCCAGGATTACGGCTATGGGGCGGTGCTGATCGAGACCCCGCCGGAGAACCTCGATGGGTTCTTCCGTGACGTGGAGAAAATCGTCGCTGACCTGCGCGACAAACCCGTGACCCAGGATGAACTCGACCGCGCCAAGAAGCCGGCCATAGAATCGATGCAGCGCCGGCTGGTCACCAACGAGATGTGGCTGACCCAGCTCTCGGGTGCTCAGAGCGATCCGCGCCGCGTCGAAAGCGTCCGCACCGCCATCAGCGGCATCGAGCGCATCACCGCCGCGGATGTGCAGGCGGCGGCTAAGGAATACCTGCGTCCGGAGAACAGCTGGAAGCTGGTGGTCAAGGCGGAGGGGGCGAAATAGCCAACGGCCGTCGCCCCCGGAACTGGTTCGGGAGTAACGGTTCCTAGAACGCGATCCCGCCGACGCCGCCGTTGAGATACATGCCGCTCACGGACGAGGAAGACGACGAGCTCTCGCTCATTTCCTCGCGGTAGGCGGTGTAGGTTTCGACGATGGTCATGGTCATGACCTTGACGCCCGCGCCGAAGCGGCGAAGCAGGCTGCGCTCGTTGCAATCGCGCTCGGCCTTCTGACGGCGGCACTCGACCTTGCCGTCGCGGCTGCGCCACAGGGCGTCGTTCTTTTCGCAGGTGATCGTCTTGCCGCCGTCGAAGTTCGCCTGGGAGACGTACTCCGACCAAGTGTACTGCAGCTTCGTTCCCGCCAGGCAGCGATAAAGCTCGCCCTCGTAGCTGTCCTCCACCTCCCGTTCCGGGAACACCTGGCTGGCCGGGTGCGGGACGAGCTTGTCGTCGACGCAGAAGGTCTGGATGACGATGCGGACGGTCTTGCTGCGGCTGGCCTCATAGGCGACGCGCTTCATTTCGCGCCCGCCCTCGACGTTGAGGCCGCCGATCATGCTGACCGGCGCGGGGGCGATGCCGCCGGAGAAGCCGCCGCCGCCGCCGA
>DGYN01000139.1:0-256 GCA_002398405.1 Caulobacteraceae bacterium UBA5005 | reverse complement strand
GGAGAAGCCGCCGCCGCCGCCGATGAAGGTGGTCCCGCGGCCAAATCCGCTGCCCGAGCCTGAAGCGGCCCCGGAGGCGTTCACATTGGCCGCCACATTGACGTTGGCGTTCACGATCACATTGGCGCCGATATTGATATTGACCCCCGGCACATGGACCGAGTGCCCCGGCACCATGCAGCAGGGCGTGTCCGGCCGCTGAGGGGGCGACGGGGGCGTGCAGCACGGCGGCGGGGCCGGCGGCGCACAACAGGGC
>DGYN01000052.1 GCA_002398405.1 Caulobacteraceae bacterium UBA5005 | reverse complement strand
CGGATGTCTCCGGTCCAAACAGAAGGAGAGGGAAGGTTGTCACACCCTCAGCGGCATCAGCACGTACTGCAGGCCCGGGTCTTCCGGATCCAGCACCAGGGTCGGGCTCGCCGGGTCAGCAAAGCGGAACTCCGCCGTCTCGCCGGTGATCTGGCCGGCGACGTCGAGCAGGTAGCGGGCGTTGAAGCCGATTTCGAAGCCTTCGCCCTCGTAGTCGACCTCGAGCTCTTCGACGGCCTGGCCGGCTTCCATGTTGCGGACAGTCAGCACGATCTTGCCGCTCTCCACCGCCATCTTCACCGAGCGGGACTTCTCCGCCGAGATGGTCGCCACCCGGTCGACGGCCTGGCTGAACAGGGCGTTGTCAACTTTCAGGATCTTCTGGTTATCCTTGGGGATCACCCGCACATAGTCGGGGAACGAACCGTCGATCACCTTGGAGGTCAGGGCCGCCTCGCCGAAGGCGAAGCGCACTTTCTGAGGGCTGACCTGCAGGGCGACGCTCTCGCCCGCATCGTCCAGCAGACGGCGGATCTCGTTGATGGTCTTCCTGGGAATGATCACCCCCGGCGATCCCGCCGCGCCCTCCGGGGCCGGCATCTCGGCCAGGGCCAGGCGGTGGCCGTCGGTGGCGACGGCGCGCAGCTTCGGCTGCCCATCCTCCACCACCACGTGGACATAGAGGCCGTTCAGATAATAGCGCGTCTCTTCCGTGGAGATCGCAAAGCGCGTCTTGTCGATCAGCCGGATGAGGTCCGCCGTGTCGATGGCGATGGGCGCCGAGAGCCCGTCCGACGACATCACCGGGAAGTCGCCCGCCGGCAGCACCGGCAGGTTGAACCGGCTGCGGCCCGCCTGGACCACCAGGCGCGGATCATCGCCCGAATAGGTCAGGGCGACGTCGGACCCTTCGGGCAGCTTCCTGACGATCTCATAGAGGGTGTGGGCCGGCGCGGTGATCTGGCCCGAGCCTTCGATATTGGCCGCCGTCTGGTCGACGATCTCCATATCGAGGTCGGTGGCCGAAAAACCGACCCCGCCGCCGTCCGCCGAGAGCAGCACATTCGACAGGATCGGAATGGTGTTCCGCCGCTCGACCACGCTCTGCACGTGTCCCAGCGCTTTGAGCAAGGCCGCGCGTTCGATGGTCAGCTTCATAGTCGGTCCGGCGTCTTTTTAAGAGGAGCGAGCCCGCCCCGGGGGATGCGACCTTAACCCAAAACTTGGCCCTTGGAAGGGGCTAGCCGCGCAGCTTTCGCGCCAGGGTTTCCAGGTCCCGCGTCAGCTGCGGATCGCCCTGCTTCAGTTCCTCGATCCGGCGCACGGCGTGCAACACCGTGGTGTGGTCGCGGCCTCCGAAACGGCGGCCGATATCGGGCAGGCTGCGGGTCGTCAGCTGCTTGCACAGCCACATGGCCGCCTGGCGCGGACGGGCGATGGAGCGGTTGCGGCGCTCGCTGATCAGGTCCGATTGCTTGAGCCCGAAATGCTCGCTCGTCGCCTTCTGGATATCGTCGACGGTGATGCGCTTTTCCCCGCCGCGCAGGTGGGGGCGAAGGATGGCCTGGGCTTCGTCCAAGGTGAGTTCTGAAATGCCCGCGCCGGTGCGCGCCACTAGAGTGTTCATAGCCCCCTCCATTTCCCGCACGCTATCGGTGAAGCGGTCGGCGAGGAACTGCAGCACATCGCCGCGGGCGGTGAGGTTCGGCGCGCCCATGGAGCGGCCGAGCGAGGCGAGCTTCATCTCCAGGATGCCCAGACGCAGGGTGCGGTCGGCCGGTTCGATGCCGCAGACCAGGCCAGCCTGCAGGTGGGAGCGCAGCCGCGCGTCCATCTCCACCAGCGCCACCGGCGCCCGGTCGGAGGAGAACACCACCCGGCGTCCCTCTTCCATCAGGGTGGTCAGGGTGTGGAACAGCTCTTCCTGCGTCGACTGCTTGCCGGCGATGAAGTGCACATCGTCGATCAGCAGCAGGTCCGCGTCGCGCAGGCTTTCCTTGAACGCCGCCGTCTGACGGTCCTGGACGGCGCGCACGAAGGTCGAGAGGAACCGCTCGGCCGTCAGATAGACCACCTTGCGGTCGGGTTTGCTGCGGGCCGCCTCATGGGCGATGGCGTTCAGAAGGTGGGTTTTGCCAAAGCCGTAGGACGAGTGGAACAGCACCGGGTTGAAGTGCCCGTCCGACCAGGACGCCACCCGCCGCGCCACCGCATGGGCGAACTCATTGGCCGGTCCGGTGACGAAGGTCGAAAAGGTCAGGCGCTCCTGCAGGCCGGGCTGGCTGACGCTTCCATCGGTCTTGCGGGCGGGAGCGATCTCGGGAACGTCGGAGGACACCGGATCGGCGGCGAGGATCGCGGCTTCCGGACCCGCCGCCTGCTCGAACTCGACGCGGGATTTCAGCATCAGGCCGCGCTTTTCCGGGTCCTTGGCGCGCCAGACCTCCTGGATGCGTCTCCAGGCGTTGTTGCGGATCCAGTCGCGGGCGATGCCGGTGGGGGTCACCAGAACGAGCGCCCCATCCCGGTCCTGACGCAGGGACGCCTGTCCCAACCACGAGCCGAAGGTATCGGCTCCCATCTCGCCCTTCAGGGTAGCGCAGGCTTGCGTCCAGACGGCGCCCGGCGCCGCATCGTACCCGCTGATCCTGTCCGTACCGGCCATTACCTTTGTCGCCCCTAATCCAAAGGCCGGCGCTTGCCATCCCGGCGCGCTCGACCCTGTGCAAAAACACCCCTAACGCCCGCCAAAACAAAGGCTTATCAACGAAGAACAAGTCCCCCGCAGTCGCCGTTTCTCAAATTCGGAAAGCGTCTATGGGCTTTACGATAGCCCTCCGAAGACGCCGGTCAACGGGGATTCTCGCGGTGATTCGCGAACAAATCGGTTGACTCGCGCTAGGCCCTTTTTGGGGTTGAAAAAACTGTCGCGAAAATTTTTTCAAAGTTAAATTTGAACGGCGTTCGACGAACCGCGCCCAAGCAAAAGCGCGCCGGGATAAAACCTCAGCGCGCTCATTTTATGCTTAGTTTTCATAAGCTTGGCTGAAAACAACCCAGCTTGGGTACGTCAGGCCGCTGACAGTTTCTTGAGCCTGGCGTGGAGCCGCGACACTTTGCGCGCCCCGGTATTCTTGTGCACCACGCCCTTGCCGACAGCGCGCATCAGTTCGCTCTGGGCTTGGGTGAAAGCGGCCTTGGCGACAGCGGCGTCGCCGCCTTCCAGGGCTTCTTCGAACTTCTTCAGGAAGGTGCGGACGCGGCTCCTGCGCGACTTGTTCACTTCGGTGCGGCGGGCGATCTTGCGGATCGCCTTTTTGGAGCCGGGCGTGTTGGCCATGGGTATCTCTTCTAAGGGCGCGCGCGCGGTCGACCGCACGCACGGAAATTCAGGAAGGCGCGCCTATACAGAATGGGGCTTTGCCGGTCAATCCGAGACCGCGTCGCCTTTCCCTCGCCCCCGCCACGCGGGGGAGAGGAACGCGTTACGGCCCTTCCACCTTGATCCCTTGCTTCCTAAGCATGGCTGGCACGCTGTCTGGACCCACCAGATGGCCGACGCCGACCACCATCAGAGTGTCCCCCGATCCCGCCAGCCTCTGCTTGATCTGTTTCACCCAGTCGGTGTTACGCTTGGTGATCAGGGCCTCATAATAGGCGGGCGAGGCCTTCTTGATCGGATCCAGCGCCTCTTTGACCATCCCGCTCAGGTCGGCCTTGAGCCACTGGTTGACGATGTCGTCGAAGGAGCCCGGCTCCTCCTCGATCTGGCGCAAGGTCTCCTTCAGGGTCGCGAGCTGCGAGGCCCGCGGCAGGTCCGACAGGATCGCCACCTGCTGGGCGCCGGTCTCGAAGGCCCGGACTTTCACGCCCCTGGGAACCTCGGCGAACAGCACGCTCTCCACCCCCTGGGCTGCGCTGCCCCCCTCGCGCTGGGCGAAGGCCTGGCTCAGGGCCACATCAACCATCCACGGCTGCAGCTTGTCGAGGTAAGCGGCCGGCAGGTTCAGCCCTTTGGCCACCCGCTCGAGCCTGGCCCGTGTCGGGGCGTCCAGCAGGGCGAGCATCGACTGGCCCTCCGGCATCATGGCGATCCTGGTCGCCGCCTGGCTGGTGGCGAGCTGCGAGGCGGGATCCAGCGGAATCTCGAACCAGACATCCTCGGCCTCCGCCAGGGCCTCGCTCACCTGCTTGGGCCGCCACTGGACACGGGGCAGAATGTGGATCGAGCCGAACAGGGTGATGGTCGAGTCCTTGTCCCGGATCACCCACACTGGCGGCTCGGCCAGGGCGGCTGTGGGGACCAGCAAGGCGATCAGGGCGGCGATAAGCTTCAGCATGGCGCCCTTCATGTCTGGCAAACCCGGCAGAAGAAGGTCGAACGGCCCGCCTGTACGATCCGCTCGATCGTCCCCTTGCAGCCCTTCGTGGGACAAGCCTCGCCCTCCCGGTCATAAACCCGGAAGCTGTGCTGGAAATAGCCGAGCTCGCCCCCCGCCCCCGCATAGTCGCTGATCGAAGAGCCTCCCGCCTCCACCGCTTCGGCCAGCACCTCTTTCACGGCCACCGCCAAGGCTTTCAGCTTGGCCTTCTTGACCCCGCCCGAGGGCTTCAGCGGCGAGATATGGGCCCGGTGCAGAGCCTCGCAGACATAGATGTTGCCCAGGCCCGCCACGGTCCTCTGATCCAGCAGCAGGGTCTTGGGCCCCTGCTTGCGGCCTTTGAACATCTGGATGAGCCGCCCGGCGCCGAACTCGGGTCCCAGCGGTTCTGGCCCCATCTTCGCAAACCAGGGATGGGCCTCCACCGCCTCCGTCGCGATCAGGTCCATGAACCCGAACCGGCGGGGGTCATAGAAGGTGATCCGGCAACCGCGATCCGTTTCGAACACCACATGGGCATGCTTGGGGTTGGCGGGCGCCGCGTAGTGAAAAACCCCCGGCCGTTCCTGCTTGTCCGCCCCCTCGATGTCGAACCGGCCGGTCATCCCTAGGTGCATGACCAGGGTGTCGCCCCGATCCAGCGGGGCCAGCAGATATTTCGCCCGGCGCTTCAGTTCGATCACGCTCGCGCCCGTCAGCCGCTGCACGAACCCCTCGGGAAAGGCGAAGCGCAGGTCCGCCCGGTTGGCGACAACGCGGGTCAGGCGCGCGCCCTTCAGGGCCGGCTCCAGCCCCCGGCGCACGGTCTCGACTTCGGGAAGCTCGGGCATCGCGCCGAGTCATCCGGGATGACGCCAGAGCTTGCAAGGCCCCCGAGCGCTACGCGCTCGGAATCCTGGAGTGAATGTCCGTTCAAACGGCCCAAGTGTTTCACTTGGCCCTAAAGGGCATTAAGACCCGCCCATGACCGCCGATCCCAAAGCAAGCTTCGGTTTCAAGGATGTCGCCGCCGCCGAAAAACCCGGCCTGGTGCGCGGCGTCTTCAATTCCGTGGCCTCGCGCTACGACCTGATGAATGACCTGATGAGCGCCGGCGTCCACCGGATCTGGAAGGACATGGCCGCCAACCGCCTCAACCCACAGCCTGGCGAAGTGATCATCGACTGCGCCGGCGGCACCGGCGACATGGCCCGCCGTTTCGCCAGGCTGGCGCGGCAGGCCCAGAAGCGCCGCGGCGGCGCCGATCCCGCCATCCACGTCATGGACTACAACGCCGAGATGATCGCCGCGGGCATCAAGCGCGGGCCCGATCCCTTCATCACCTGGAACGTCGCCGACGCCCAGAACCTGCCCCTGCCGGACGGGGCCGCCGACGCCTATGTCATCTCCTTTGGCCTCCGCAACGTCACCGATATTCCAAAAGCCCTGGCGGAAGCCCGCCGCGTGCTGAAGCCCGGCGGCCGCTTCCTCTGTCTGGAATTCTCACGCCCCGTCACAGAAGCCCTGCGAAGCGCCTATGACGCCTATTCCTTCAAGGCCATTCCGGCGCTCGGCGAACTCGTCGCCGGCGACCGTGAGAGCTACCAGTACCTGGTGGAAAGCATCCGCCGCTTCCCCGACCAGGCGGCCCTGGTGAAACTCATGCGGCAGGCAGGGTTCGCCAACCCCGGCTTCACCAACTTCACCGGCGGGGTGGTCGCCCTTCACCACGGCTGGGCGGCTTGAGCGATATCGGCGCCTTCTTCCGTCTGATGGGCGCGGGCGCATCCCTGGTGCGCGCCGACGCCCTGATGCCCCGCGAGCTCGACCCCTATCTTCCCGCCGGCCCCCGCCTCGCCGCGGGGGTGTTGCGCCTGTTCTCCGGCCGCGCCGGCCGCACCGGCCGCCCGGGCGAGCGCCTGGCCCGCGTCCTCGAGACGCTCGGCCCCGCCGGCATCAAGCTCGGCCAGCTGATGTCCACCCGCGCCGACATCTTCGGCGACCAGTTCGCCAGCGACCTCTCGCACCTCAAGGACCGGCTCGACCCCTTCCCCCTCGACCTCGCCCGCCGCGAGATCGAACGCTCCCTGGGTCACCCGCCCGAGCGCCTGTTCGCCTCCATCGAGCCGGCCATCGCCGCCGCCTCCATCGCCCAGGCCCATCCCGCCACCCTGCTCGATGGGCGTAAGGTGGCGGTCAAGGTGCTCCGCCCGGGGATCGAGGTCCGCGTCGCCCGCGACTCCGCCACCCTGGCGCTCGCCGCCCGCCTGCTGGAGCGCTTCGTCCCCCCCGCCCGTCGCCTGGAGCCCAGGGCCCTGGTCGAGACCGTCGTCCGCTCCCTCGAACTGGAACTCGACCTGCGGCTGGAGGCCGGCGGCGCGGCGGAGCTCAAGGACGTTATGGCCCGTGACGGCCAGATTTCCGCCCCCGCCGTCGTCTGGCCGGGTGTGGGCAAGCGGGTCCTGACCCTGGAATGGGCCGCGGGCAGCCCCCTTTCCGATCCCGCCGCCCTTGACCTTCCCGGCCTCGACCGCCGGTCGGTGGCCCTGAAACTCGTCCGCGCCTTCCTGCACCAGGCCCTCGACCACGGCGTCTTCCACGCCGACCTGCATGAGGGGAACCTCTTCGTCACCGCGCCGGAGGGCCTGGTGGCCGTCGACTTTGGCATCATCGGGCGCCTGTCGGCCGGAGAGCGGCGCTACCTCGCTGAAATCCTCTGGGGCTTCATCAACCGCGACTATGACCAGGTGGCCCGGGCCCACTTCGCCGCCGGCTATGTCCCCGCCGACCAGTCCATGGCCCTTTTCGCCCAGGCCCTGCGCTCGGTGGGAGAGCCCATCGTCGGCGCCGCCGCCGACAGCGTCTCCATGGGCCGGCTCCTCACCCAGCTCTTCGAAATCACCGCCGTCTTTCAGATGCGGCTTCGCCCCGAACTGGTCCTTCTGCAAAAGACCATGGTCGCCGTCGAGGGCGTCGCCCGCCGCCTCGACCCCACCCTTTCCATGTGGGACGCCGCCCGGCCCGTGGTCCAGGCCTACATCGCCCGCGAGCTCTCCCCGCTCGCCAAGGTCCGCGACTATGCCGAAGACATCCTCGCGGCCCTGCGCGCCATCGCCAAACTGGCCCAGCAGGAACCCCAACCCCCGGTGATCGTCACCCCGCCCGCCAAATCCCACCCCTTTGCCTGGTTCGTGCTCGGGGCCCTGGTCGCGGCGGCGGGTGCGCTTTTGGCGCGGGCGTTTACGGTTCTGGGCTGAGCCTTTCCCTCACCTTCCATAGGAAGGGGAGGGTGGCGAGCGCAGCGAGACGGGTGGGGAAGGCCCCGGCATCCCGCGCGCTCGGACCGATGGGCCTCCCCCACCCGCTTCGTCGCTTCGCGTCGAAGCACCCTCCCCTCTCGAAGAGGGGAGGGAAAATCCTTAACCCGCGCCGCCTATTCTTCCCCCAATGACGGGGCATAAGACCACCACCCCCACACCGCTTGCGGCCCTCAGCCACGAGTTCCGCACGCCGCTCAACGGCGTGCTCGGCATGGCGCGCCTGTTGGAAGGCACCCGTCTCACCGCCGAACAGAAGGCCTATGTGGCCGCGCTCAAGGAAAGCGGCGATCACCTCCTGGCCCTGGTCAACGATGTCCTCGACCTCGCTAAGCTCGACGCCGGGGCGCTTACCCTCGACCCCGCGCCAGTCAGCCTCGAGGCCCTGCTGGAATCCGTCGCCGAAATCCTCTCGCCTAGGGCCCACGCCAAGGGCCTGGAGATCGCCTGGGCCACGCCGGCCGGTCTTCCCACGGTCATGGCCGACGCGGGCCGCCTGAAACAGGTTCTATTCAACCTCGCGGGAAACGCGGTGAAGTTCACCGAATGCGGCGGCGTCTTCCTGGGCGTCGAATCCCTCGGCGAACCGGCCGCCGGCAAGGTGCGTCTTCGCCTGTTTGTCCGCGATACCGGCCCCGGCGTCGCGCCTGAGCGCCAGACCGAAATCTTCGAGGCCTTCACCCACGATGGGGCGCGTAGCGACAGCGCCGGCCTTGGCCTGGCCATCGTCCAGCGCCTGGCCCAGGCGCACGGCGGCAGGGTGGGGGTCTCCTCCGCCCCGCCGAACGGCGCGACCTTCTGGTTCGAGGCCGACTACGATGTCGCCCGCCGGCCGCAGAGCCGCCGGCCGCTGGATGGCCTCACTGTCGGCATCGTCTCCCCTTCGGCCATCGTCCGTGAGGCCGCCGCCCGGCAGATCGAGGCGGCGGGCGGGTCGGTCATCGTCTGCCACACCGCCGAAGAAGCCAACCGCAAGGTCCCGCAGGGCTGCGCCGTCCTTGTCGACACCGCCAAAGGCCGGCGCCTTCGCCCGCTCTCCGGCCGCCCAAGCCTGGTGCTCCTGCCCCCCGAAGCCCGGGCCAGGCTCGCCCGCAGCCGCAACGCCGGTTTCGCCGGCTACCTGATCAAGCCGCTGCGTCCCGCCTCCCTGGTGGAGCGCATTCTCGCCGTCCTTGGCTGCATGGCCGAGCACGTGCAAACCCGGCCCGACGAGCGCGCCCACGACGAGGCGGCCCGCGGCGCCCAGGTTCTGCTGGTCGAGGACAACCCCATCAACGCCCTCCTGGCCTCAAAGCTCCTCGAGCGCGAGGGCTGCGCCGTCGAACGGGTCGAGACCGCGGAAGCCGCTCTCGACGCCGTCAAAAGCCGCGCCTTCGACCTCATTCTCATGGACCGCAGGCTTCCGGGCATGGACGGCCTGGCGGGCGCCAAGGCCCTGCGCAAAGCCGGGATAGACACCCCGATCGTCGCCCTGACCGCCGACGCCTTCGAGGATGACCGCCGCGCCTGCCTCGACGCCGGCATGGACGATTTCCTGGTCAAGCCGCTGGATCCCAACGCCCTGCGCGCCGTCCTATCCCGCCGCTGGACGAAAGCCCCCGAGGACGCCAAGCTCGCCTCCTGATTTGGAGGGGACTTAAATGGCCGAAGCCAAGGCGCCGGAAGCGGCGGTTCCGCCCCGCAAGAAACCCGGGACCATGGACGTCATCAAGGCGCTCCGTCAGCCCCGCGTCGCAGCCATGCTGGCCCTGGGCTTTTCCTGCGGCGTCCCTTTCATGCTGGTGGGCAACACACTGGGCTTCTGGCTTCGCGAGGAGGGGTTTGAGCTCGCCGCCATTGGCTTCCTCTCCTGGGTTGGCCTGGCCTACACCCTGAAATTCCTGTGGGCGCCCATCGTCGACAAGGTCGACGCGCCCCTGGTGGGCAAATGGCTCGGACGCCGGCGCGGCTGGGCGCTGCTGTCCCAGATCGTCATCGGCGGGGCGCTGATCGCCATGGCCGTCATCGGGCCCGAGACGGGCAGTATCACCACCTTCGCCATCTTCGCCCTCATCGCCGCCTTCGGCTCGGCCACCCAGGACATCGTCGTAGACGCCTGGCGCATCGAGCGGGCCGAGGCCGACGAGGAGCTGGCCCTGCTCTCGGCGGCCCACGGCATCGGGTACCGCATCGCCCTTTTGTGCACGGACGCCCTGATCCTCATCCTGGCGGCCAAGGTCGGCTGGGCGACCTCCTATGTCACCGCAGGCCTGGCCATGGCGGTCGGGATCACAGCGGTCCTGCTGTCCCTGGAGCCCACGAGACGCAACCCGGTGCTCGACGCCGCCGCCAAGGCGGTCCTGCCGCTCTGGACCCCGCGCGGCTTCTTCGACGCGGTGGTCGGTCCCTTCGTCGCCTTTTTCAAGACCCACGGGGCCATGGCCCTTTTGATGCTGGCGGCGATCAGCCTGTTCCGTCTGCCCGATTTCGTCATGGGTCCCATGGCCAACCCCCTCTATGTCGACCTCGGTTACGCCAAGGAGACCGTAGGCGCCGTTCGCGGGACGGCGGGCCTCTGGGCGACCATCATCGGCGGCATCGCCTGCGGTCTCTTCGCGGTCAGGTTCGGATTCGGCGCCACCCTCCTGGTGGGCGCCTTCGTCGGACCCATGTCGAATCTCGCTTTCACCGCCATGGCCCTGGTGGGAGAACCGAACCTGACCGTCTTCACCGCGGCCATGATCATCGACAACTTCTCCAACGCCTTCGCGGGCCTCGCCCTCATCACCTATATGTCGAGCCTCACCAGCATCGGTTACACGGCGACCCAGTACGCCCTGCTGACCTCTTTCTACGCCCTGCTGGGAAAGGTCTTGAAGGGCTTCTCGGGCGCGGTCGTCGAGGGGCTGGAAACCCTCTATGGCCTCCTCCCCGCCTACGCCATTTTCTTCGCGGGTACGGCGGTCATGGGCATACCGGTGATCTGGCTCTCCTGGCTCCTTGCCCGCCGCCACAAGCAGCTGAAGCTCAAGCTCGCCGCCGAAGCCGCAAGCTGACGAGGTCCGAAAACCGCGAGACTTGATCGCGTCCTAGGGCGATGATCTCCCATGGTCGACCTTGATCCAGACGCCTGTTACCGCGCCATGGCCGCGCGGGATCCCCGGTTCGATGGGCGGATCTTCGTCTGCGTCTCAACGACAGGGATCTATTGCCGCCCGGTCTGCCCGGCCCGCACGCCTCAGCGCAAGAACGTCACCTTCGTCACCAGCGCCGCCGCCGCCGAGGCCGCGGGCTTCCGCGCCTGCCTGCGCTGCCGGCCCGAGACCTCGCCCAAGACCGGGGCCTGGAACGGCGCTTCCAACACCGTGAGCCGGGCCCTTTCCCTCATCGAAGCCGGAGCGCTGGATCACGACGGGGTCGAAGCCCTGGCGGAACGCCTTGGCGTGGGCGGCCGCCAGCTTCGCCGCCTGTTCGACCAGCATTTGGGCGTCTCGCCCCTCGACGTCGCCCAGACCCGCCGGGTGCACCTGGCCAAACAGCTGATCCATGAGACCAGCCTGCCGATGAGCGAGGTCGCCTTCGCCGCCGGCTTCGGCAGCGTCCGCCGTTTCAACGAGACTTTCCAGCGCCTCTACAAACGCCCGCCCCAGGCCCTGCGCCGTTCGGGCCGTGGGCCTAGCGGCGCGGTCGCCCTCAAGCTTCGATACCGGCCACCCTATGATTTTGACGGCCTGCTCGCCTTCCTCGGCCCCCGCGCCATTCCCGGGGTGGAGGTCGTCGAGAACGGCGTCTACCGCCGGACCATCGGCCTGGGCGGCGAGGCGGGGACCATCGCGGTCTCCAGGGCGGGCGAGGATCAGCTCCTCCTCGAGATCCGCTTCCCGCGCCTGGCCGCCCTGCCGGAGATCCTGGCGCGGGTGCGCAACATCTTCGACCTTGGCGCCGATCCCGCCGCCATCAACGGTCATCTTTCCGCCGATCCGGTGCTGGCGCCCCTCGTCGCAGCGCGGCCTGGCCTGCGTGTCCCCGGCGCCTTTGACGGGTTCGAGATCGCGGTCCGCGCCATCCTCGGCCAGCAGATCACCGTCCCCGCCGCCATCCGGCTGGCCGGCCGCATCACTGCCGAACATGGCGAGCCCTTGGCCGAGGCCTATCGCGCGCCTGGCCTGACCACTGTCTTCCCCAGCCCTGAGCGCCTCGCGGCGGCCGACCTTTCGACCCTGCCCATGCCCGGGGCCAGGTCGCGGGCCCTATCCTCCCTCGCCGCCGCGGCCGCCGCAGACCCCCGGCTGTTCGGCCCCCGGGCGAGCCTGGAGGAAACCATCGCCCGCCTGCGCGGCCTTCCCGGCGTCGGCGAATGGACGGCCCAGTACATCGCCATGCGCCAGATGCGCGAGCCCGACGCCTTCCCCGCCGCCGACATCGGCCTGATGCGGGCCCTGGAAGGCCCTGGCGGGGAGCGCCCCACCCCGGCGCAGCTCCTGGCCCGGGCCGAGGCCTGGCGGCCGTGGCGCGCCTATGCCGCCCTGCATCTGTGGGCGGCCGACAGCCAGGCTCTGAGCAAGACCGATGCCCGCCGCGCCGCCTGAACGGCTCATCCTCGACCGCTACGCCTCGCCGATCGGCGAGATTCTGCTGGTCGTCGATGAGGATGAGGTCCTGCGCGCCTTGGACTTCATCGACCATCAGGCGCGGATGCAGAGGCTGCTGAAACGCCACTACGGGATGCGGACCCTTGAGGAAGGGCAGGCGCCGCTCGCGATCCGCCAGGCCTTGGACGCCTATTTCGCCGGCGACGCCGCCGCGCTTTCAGAGGTCGCCTGGAAAACGGCGGGCACCGATTTTCAGCGCGCTGTCTGGCGGGCCCTCACCGATATCCCGCCGGGCAAGACCCTAAGCTACGGCGCCCTCGCCGCCAGGCTAGGCAAGCCCAAGGCCGTCCGCGCGGTCGGCCTCGCCAACGGGGCCAACCCCGTCGGCATCGTCGTTCCCTGCCACCGGGTGATCGGCGCGAACGGATCGCTCACCGGCTACGGCGGCGGCCTGGAACGCAAGCGCTGGCTGCTGGCGCACGAGGGGACATGTACCTCCGGTACGTGTCCCCCGATGGTCTTGGCCGAGCCACCGGCCTGAGTCTCGGCCCGCCAGGGGTCAGGGGACACGTACCTAAGGGTACATGTCCCCGCTAGTTCTTCTTGGCCTTTTGCTCTTGGGCCTTGATCCGGCGGGTGATCGACATGCCGACCAGCCGGTCCCAATGGGAGAGCGAGGTCAGGTGCGCATAGATCACCAGCAGATAACCCTTGTCCCGCAGTTCCAGGAAGACATCGGCCGGAAGCGCGTTCAGCTTCTCTTCCGAAACGGCCATGAAGGCGGCCACCTTCTGCGGTTCGGCCGGCGGCGCGCCGGGCGCGGTGGGCGGCTGGAATGTGGCCTCGCGCAGGGCGAAGAGGTCGAGCTCTTTCAGCCTTTCGATCATCACCGTGGTGCGGCCGCGATCCATTTCGAAGTTCTCGCAGAACTGGATGCAGTGCTTGGAGTAGTCCGAAAGCTCGCCGTTCACGAAGAACGGATGATCCGGATTTTCACCGATCAGGCGCGAGGGGCGGTCGATGCAGACCACCATCCGCTCGCCGGTCTGGTCGGCGGCGACGATGAAGGGGTAGCGGCGCATATAGGCCGGCAGATAGCTTTCGCCCTTGATCACCCCATCTTCGTAAAACAGGTTCTCGCCGTCATTGACCCCCATCACCGCCAGAGGAATGAACTCCTCGCCGGCGAAGATGATCGGATAGCTGCAGGCCGCCTGGAGAAACTCGGTGGCGAGAACGGGCACGAAGTGCTGCGTCTGGCCGAAGTCATAGGGGTTGGGGTCATTGAGCAGACCCAGCTTCCCGTGCTCCTGCGGATTCAGCGGCTCAGGCTTGCTGTAGAACGGTGCGTTGCCGGTCACTTCGCCGGGCGGCAAGGGGGCGTCTTTAACCATCGGAACTTCGTCTCTTCGCAAAAAAGGTCGCGCTATCTAGCCGAGGACGCGGGTCGGAGCAAACGGCTGACGATGTGTCAAAAATGGGCGGCGACCCCGGCCCGCAGGGTTCGACCGGGTTGAACCACGATGTCCTTCAGGAAAGAGACGTGCTCACGGGCCGTCTGATCGGTCAGATTGCGGCCCTCCAAATAGAATGCCGGGCCCTCATCCCCCCTGGGCCGCCAGCTTATCCGGGCCTCCAGCAGGGTGTGTCCGGGGGTGGCGGTTTCGAAGGGCGCCAGGCGGTTTTGACCCTGCACGCGCCGCACCTCCCCATAGGCCTCGAGCCGGGCGCCGCGATAGGTGAGCCTCGCTGTCACCGAGGCCGGCGGCATCCGCGCGATGGCGCCGAGATCTGAACTGGCGTTGACGTAATCGGCCGCGATATCGAGCCCAAATCCCCGCCCAAGATCGACGCCCGCCTCAGCCTCTGCGCCAACGAACCGGGCGCCGGTCTGGACAAAACGGAACACCGGCAGGCCATCCTCCTGCTCCCCGGTCGGCCGCTGGTCGATATAGCCGTCATAGGCCGCCCCGAAGACATGCCCCTCGATCCGCCAGCGCCCCCCGCGCCAGCGCGCCGTCGTCTCCACCGAGGTGACGGCCTCCGAGGTCAGGGCCGCATCGCCCAGCTCGAAGGCTCCCGTTCCCGGGTGAGGCCCGTCGGCGTAGAGCTCGAACTCGGTGGGGGCGCGGGCGTTGCGCGCCAACACCAGGGCCAGGAACGCTCCCTCCGCCGGCCGCCAGAACACCGCCGCCGACCCCGACAGATTGTCAAAGGCCACTCGCCCGGACGCCAGCGTCTCGATCGAGCGGCGGTCGGCGCGAAGGCCGCCCTCCAGCCCCCATCCTCCGAAATCGCGCCGCTGCAGGACGAAAAGTCCCGCCTCCCGGATGGTCGAGGCCGGGATGAAGGCCTCCTCGCCGATCGCTTCCAGGTCCCGGGCCAGGCCCTGGACGCCGATCGCGCCCTGCCAGCCGTCGCGCGGCCTCTGGATCAGCTCGACCCGCCCCTCCGTCCCGTCCGACAGGAAGCGCGTATGAATCTCGCCGCTCGCGACGTCCTCTTCCCGGTGTTCATAGTCCGCATGCCCCACCGACAGGCGCGCCCTCTCGAACGGCCCACGCTCAAACGCCCGCTCGCCGCGCAGGTCGTAGCGCGTCTGCTCCAGATCGATGGCCACCGGCCCTTCACCGCCGGGGACCGGCTCAAAGGGCACGCCATAGAGGGTCTCGGTGCGCTTGATCCCCAGACCCACATGGCCGTTCTCACCCACCACCGAGGCGCCCGCGCCATAGCTCAGGAACGCCACATCGGTGTTGCGCTGGACTCCGCCAGGGGTCGCATAGTCGCCGCTCTCATGGCCGCTCGCGTCCGCGGTCAGCACCAGGCCGCCCAGCCCGGCGGCCACCCCTCCCGCGGCGCCGAACGCCTCGCCGGGCCCGCCCAAACTCGTCGAGGCCCGCCCACTGAACGCCTTGTCCGGCCTGTCCTGGGCGATCCGGTCATCGATGACATTGACCACCCCTCCGATCGCCGAGCCGCCATAGGCCAGGGTCGAGGGACCGCGCAGGATCTCGATGCGCTGCGACCCCGCCGCGTCCGCCGCCACCGCGTGGTCGGGAGACAGGCTGGAGGCGTCGACCAGGCCGACGCCGTTCTGCAGGATAAGGACACGCGGCCCCGTCTGCCCCCGGATGATCGGCCGCGACGCCCCTGGCCCATAGGCGCTGGACCGAAGCCCCGGAACCCCCGCCAGGGCGTCTCCCAGCCCCGCCGGCTGCGCGGTTTCCAGCGCGCTGCGGCGCAGGACCTCGACGTGGGTGGCGGCGCTGTCGATGGACACCGCATAGGGCGAGCCGGTGACCACCAGCTCCTTGACAGCGGCTTCCTGCGAAAGAGCGGGGGTCGCGGCCATCATGACCACCCCGGCGAACAGACCTGCCTTGCGCACCCACGCCTCCATCCAGTGACGGCGATGTGTTATGAAATAACATTACGAGTCCGCAAGGGGGAATCGGAACAGGGCGCTCAAGCTTGCGTTGTCTGAGGTCATGGAAGGCGCCTTTTGGCGCCCTCACTCATTCGGAGATAAGAAGATGCTCGGTTGGGCCATCCTCTTTGCGATCCTCGCGCTGATCGCGGGTTATTTCGGTTTCGTCGGTCTGGCGGGCGCGGCCGCGGTTATCGCCAAGGTCCTGTTCCTGATCTTCCTGGCGCTGCTCGTCGTCAGCTTCGTGATCCGCGCCTTCCGCGGCGATTCCGTGGTCTAGGGCCGAAGCGGCGAGGTCTGTTGCGCCACCGGTTCAGGCGAGCTGAACTGGTGGGCGACGGTGGGCGCGGCGCGGGTCTGTCCGCCTTCGCCTTCAAGCCTGGGGGTATTGATCGCCCAGCTGGCCAGCAAAGCGATGGCCGCCAGGACAGTCGATATCACCAGAACCCAAAAGATGTGCCGCCCCCAGGACCCCTGACGAGCCTTGGTCGCGCGCACCACTTCGGGCCGATCTGTTTCGTAAGCCATGGACCAAACTCCTTGTTCTCGTTTCCAGCCAAACGCCGGCCTGGCCTCCACCGTTCCGCTTGCCGCCTGTTCGCTTGAGAGGCGAAAAAAATTTTCACCTGTGGCGGAACCGATGCAGTCCCTAGGGGGTTTGGTCATTGCGGAGGCGGCGACGCCCCCCCGACTTAGGCTGGCATTGCCCAGCTAGCTGCCTCCGCAACCCCATTCTCGATGATGCAAAGACTTTATGGGCGGCCCGTTCAAACGGACCGCCCTTTCCTTATGCCCAAAGAACGTCTCAAGGCGGGAACCCGGCCATCCCGGGACCGTTAGCTTGAGCACAACCGTTAACGAGGCCCGCCATGCCATTCTGGATCCGCAGACCGTCCGAAGCCGCCACCGCTCCCGATATCGATGAGGCCTACCGCCGCGGCCGCCGCGACGAGCGCGCCGCCCGCAAGCGCCACCCGGTTCTGATGTCGGGCCTGTTCGTTCTGGCCGCCGCCGGCGCCGCCCTGATCACCCTTGCCGCCACCAAGGGCTCGTTCTCCGACGGTGGCGAAGTCGCCGACGCCAGTCTCAACGCCGCCGCCGCCCAGGCCCAGCCCGTGGTCGAGGAAGCCGTGCTTTCCGCCGGCGACGCGGCCCGTGACGCCGGCGCCGCGATCCGTGATAAGGGCGCTGAGCTCGCCGAGCGCAACTAAGGAAGATTCCCCGTGGGGGCGAAGACGACCAAGAGGCCGCCCCTTCGCAGGATCGAGGCGATCATCAACCTGCGCGCGGGCCGCTGCGGACCCGCGTCCGCGCAGGAGATGTCCGCGATCTTCGAGGCCCAGGGCCTCACCGCCAATATCTCCGAGGTCGAACCCGCCGAGGTCGGCGCGGCGCTGGCCCGGGCCAAAAAGGCCAAGCCAGACCTCGTCGTCATCCTGGCGGGCGACGGCACCGCCCGCTCCGCCGCCGAGGTCTTCGGACCCAGGGGGCCTCTCCTCGCCCCCCTGCCGGGCGGAACCATGAACATGCTGCCCAAGGCCCTCTACGGGGAGGCGATCTGGCAGGACGCGCTGGCCGCCGCCCTCACCCACGGCGTGGCGCGCGATGTCGGCGGCGGGACGATCGGCGGCCACACCTTCTATGTGGCGGCCATGGTGGGCGCGACCGCCCTCTTCGCTCCTGCCCGCGAGGCCGCCCGCGAACGCCGGCTCGCCGACGCCCTGCAAAAGGCCGTCAACGCCTACCGCCGCGCCTTCGCCGGCCGCGTCCGCTTCCAGCTGGAAGGCGGGGTGGCCGCCAAGAGCCAGTCGGTCACCCTGATGTGCCCCATGATCTCCAAGGTCATGGCCGAGGACGACCGCTGGATGGAGATCGCCGCCATCGATCCGCACTCCCCGGCCGAGGCCCTGCGCGTGGGGGCCAGGGTCATCGTCTCGCGCCTGGTGGGCGACTGGCGGGACGATCCGGCGGTCAGTGTCGGCCGTGCCCGCAGGGGCAAGGTCTGGGCCAATTTCGCGCTTCCCGCCCTTATCGACGGCGAGCCCGTGCGCCTTGGCCGCTCGGCCGAGTTCAGTTTCAACGCGCGGGCCTTCCGGGCTCTGGCGCCCCACACGGAGCTGGAGGAAAAGGTCTGATGGCGGGCCGCATCCTGCACCTGTCGGACATCCACTTCGGCTGCGAGAACAAGGACGCCGTCGAGGCGGTCCTGAATCTTGCCCAGAACGAGGCCTTCGACCTGATCGCCATCACCGGCGACATCACCCAGTTCGGCCGCCAGGACGAGTTTGACGCAGCCGCCGCCTTCGTCCGCGCCCTGCCGGGCCCGACCTTGCTCACCCCCGGCAATCACGATGTTCCCTATGCGACGCCGGGCAGGCTGTTCTCCCCCTTCGCCCGCTACAAGCAGGCCTTCGGAGATCCCTGGCTGACCCGCCACGATGCCCCGGGCTTCTCGGCCCGCGCCTTTAACTCCGCCCGCGGCACCCAGGTGAGGCTCAACTGGTCAAAGGGGTCGGTCTGGCCCGACCAGGCGCGGGTCGCTGGCGATGAATTGAAAGCGGCGCCCGAGGGCGCCTTCCGCATCGTCCTCTGCCACCACCCCTTGATGGAGGTCACCGGCGGCCCGATGACCGGCAATGTACGCGGCGGCTCCATGGCCGTCGGCATCCTCGCCCGCCGGGGCGTCGACGCCATCCTCACCGGCCACGTCCACACCGCCTTCGCCCACGCCTTGCCGCCGGAAGACAAGCGCACGATCGCCATCGGCGCGGCGACGCTCTCGCGCCGCGAACGCGGTCAGCCCGCCGGCTTCAACATCATCGAATGGGACGAGGGGTGCATAACCGTGATGGCCCAGGGCTGGACCGGCTCTCACTTCGAGACCATCCGCACCTGGGCCCTCGATAGAAAGCGTTAGGGCGCGCGGCCTCTAACGAGGTGCATGACGGCCGAGACCGCGAACAGCACCAGGAAGACGAAGAACAGGATCTTCGCGATATCCACCGAAGCGCCGGCGATGCCGCCAAAACCCAGGAGGCCGGCCACCAGGGCGACGACCAGGAAGATTAGAGCCCATCTGAGCATAAGTTGTCCTCCAGTTGTGTTGTGGAGAACGCGAGCTTTGCCGCGGGGTTCCGGGGACATGTACCTCCGGTACGTGTCCCCCCACCCAGGGTTGGATACGGCGCCGGTCCATCGGACGCCCCGCCATCGAGGAACGTCCCAACCGCCGGCCAAGCGGCGCCACCGCGGGGGGACACGCACCTTCGGAGCATGTCCCCGTTCGGCGCCTAGCTCTCTTCCGCCCGCACCACCGCGCTCACCGCGCTGACCACCGCGGCGATCCGCAACGCCGCCTGGATCTGCACATTGGGAACGCCGCGCTTGCGCAGCTCATCCTCGTGGCTGTCCAGGCACATGCCGCAGCCGTTCACCGCGCTGACCGCCGTGCACCACAGCTCAAAGTCCGCCTTGTCGACCCCCGGATTGGCGATGATGTTCATCCGCAGGCGCGCCGGCAGGGTCCGGTATTCCGGGTTCTTCAGAAGGTGCAGCGAGCGGTAATAGACATTGTTCATGCCCATGATCGCCGAAGCCGCCTTGGCCGCGGTCTTTGCCTCTTCGGTCAGCCCCGCCGCATCGGCGGACGCCTCCACCGACTTCAGCACCTCGGTGACGCCCACCGCATGGGCGGCGGCGACGAAACAGCCCCACTTCTGCTGATCGTTCAGCACCGTCTCGCCCGCCAGAGACGACAGGTTCAAAGACAGGTCCTTGGCATAGGCCGGCAGGGTTTCGCGCAGGGCGTCGAGGGACATCATGGGATGCCTTTCAAAAAACTTATCTTGGAAGAGTAGGCGCCCGGGAGGAGCTATGGCTGGGGGGGAAGCCGTCGCTCTACTCCCGGGCTTAACAGCGAATGTCTGGGGGAGACCTACGCTGCTGGTTTAAGAACGTCGCCGCCCACAGGACGGTTGCACGGGCAAAGCTCGTCCGTCTGCAGGGCGTCGAGGACACGCAGGGTGTCGGCGGGGTTACGGCCCACACTGAGCGCATTCACATAGACGTGCTGCACGGTGTTGAACGGGTCGACGATGAAGGTGGCGCGCAAGGCCACGCCCTCCTTTTCGTCCAGGACGCCCAGGGCGCGGGCGAACTTCCCGGAATTGTCGGCGAAGCTCCAGCTGGGCAGGCCCGTCAGATCCGGGTGCTCCCGCCGCCAGCCGAGCTTGGAGAACTCGTTGTCGGTCGAGCCGCCCAGGACGACCGCGTCGCGCTCGGCGAAATCCTTATCCAGGCGCGCGAATTCGGCGATCTCGGTCGGACAGACGAAGGTGAAGTCCTTGGGATAGAAGAAGATCACCTTCCACTTGCCGGGGAAGCTGTCCTGGGTGATCGGCTCAAAGGCGCTCTCGCCGTTCTCCTCGTGCTTGTTGAACTTCGGCTTCACGCCGACGACCTGGAAGTCGGGCAGCTTCTCACCAACGCCGATCATGGGATTTATCTCCTTCAAGTGAATGTCGCTCAGAACCGCCGGAGGTCGTCCTTGGGTCCCGTCGAAGAGGGTTCTCGCAAGCGCGACGGCTTAAATCCAATCGATTGTTTTTGGAAATAGCATAGAGCACTCCTATATTGCCCTCATGCTCCCCACCCTGCGCCAGCTGCACTATCTCAAGCTCCTCGCCGACCACGGCTCCTTCAGCCGGGCGGCGGAGGCCGCCCACGTCACCCAGCCGACCCTGTCGGCCGGCATCGCGGAACTGGAAAAGATTCTCGGCGCCCCCGTGGTCGACCGGCAAAGGTCCGGCGCCATCCTCACCGCCGCCGGTAAGGAAGCCACCGTGCGCGCGCAGGCCATCCTCGCCCAGGCCGGCGACCTGGTCGAAGCCGCCCGCAGCGCCAGCCACCCCCTGGCCGGGCGTTTCCGCCTGGGCGTCATCCCTACCGTCGCGCCGTTCCTGCTGCCCCGCGTCCTCCCCGTGCTGCGCGAGCGTTATCCCAAGCTGCGCCTCTTCCTGCGCGAGGACCTCACCCACCGCCTGGTCGCGGCCTTGAAGAGCGGCGAACTGGACGCGGCCTTGATCGCCCTTCCCTACGAGATGGCGGGCCTTGCCTACGCCCACGTCAGCGACGACGAACTGCTCTGCGCCGTCCCGGCCGCCCACGACCTGGCCAACTCCGACACCATCACCCCCGCCCGCATGGCCGCCGAGGAGATGATCCTCCTGGAGGACGGCCACTGCCTGAAGGACCACGCCCTGGCCGCCTGCGGCCTTGACCCCCCCAAGGGGACCTCCGAGGAAAGCTTCGCGGCCACCTCCCTGCCCACCCTCGTCCAGATGGTCGGCTCAGGGCTGGGGGTCTCGTTCCTCCCCCGCATGGCTGTCGACGCGGGCCTCGCCAAGGCCGCCCATGTCGCCGTGCGCCCCATCGCCGCCGCCCACCCCAGCCGCGAGATCGTGGTGGCCTGGCGCGCCGGCTCGTCGAGGGGGCGGGAGGGGAAGCTGTTGGCCGAGGCGGCGAGCGAGCTACCTGCCCCGTGAGGCGCAGCGCAACGGCGGGAGGGGGATTGAGCTACGGGTTCAGGTAAATGAAGAAGCCGCCGACGATCACCGCCACCACGCCGGCAAAGGTAAAGACGATCGGCATGATGACGTGCGGATGCTTGGTCTCCAGCACCGCCTCGGCGGGCTTGTCGGGATTGTAGCGCACCTGCACCTGGGCTCCGACGCCATAGGGCGCGAGCCTTTGTTCGGCCAGGTGCCGCGAGGTGAAGCGGTTGTTGAAGCCAAAGGCGATCTTGCCCCCGGTCAACTCCTGGCCCAGGGCCTGATAGGCGTAGGTTACCCGGATGTAATAGGCGTCGTGGTGGATGTTCTGATTGCTGCTCTTTTCGCGCCTATGCTCGATCTCGTTGGCCGTGATCGTCCCGTGGGCGATCGGCCAGGACTCCGAGGCCGCCGCCTTCTTCGTCGCCTGAATATGGACAGCCCATGCGCCCGCGGCCAAGACCACGCCCACGGCGGCGACCAAAATCCCTAACATCATATCCAAACCCCCAAATCCAGAGGCCGCCCCCGCGGCCGTCACTCTGAGGATAGGCATATTTTTAGCGCCGAGTCCGTCGCGGACCCTCGCATTGGCCATCTTGATGTTTCATGATATTTCATGATGAAAACGGAGATCGTTGATGGGCTCGCATCCTCGAGAAAAATTCGCGACGCAGGTGGACGGGGAAATCCTGGCAACCGTGCGCGAAATCGCCCGTAGTGAGGGGCGGCAACTGCAGGCTCTTGTCGATGAGGCCTTGGCGGACTTGGTCGAGAAGAGGCGCCGAACCAAACCTCGGACGCACGTCATGGCGGCCTATCAAGCCAGTCACGAACGCTTCGCGGAGCTCTACAGGAAGCTGGCTGAGTGAGGGACTACCTCACGCTGGTCGAAGTTCTGGCCATCCACGCTGATCAAATTGATAGGTACGGCGGCGCCAGCGGGGTGCGTGACCCGGGCCTTTTAGAGGCGGCGCTTTTCCGGCCTCAGACCGGCTACTACGCCGACCTGATCGGAGAAGCTGCGGCGCTGTGGGAAAGCTTGGCGCAGAACCACCCCTTCGTGGATGGCAATAAGCGCACCGGCTTTGCGGTTACCTATGCGTTTCTCGCCATCAACGGCGCGCGGATCAGCGCCAGCGCTGAGGAGACTTACGCCTTCATTGCCGATCTCTACGAGCGCCGAGCCTTCGCGTTCGAGCATCTGGAGCGTTGGTTGCGCGCCAATGTCGCTCTGGACCGACGCTCGTAATTCGCGATTCCTCCGTCTTTCCCCTATATGCAGCGCCCCATGAGCCGTCCCTTTCTCAAGATGAACGGTCTGGGCAACGACTTCGTCGTCGTCGAGACCGGGCGTGAGCCCTTCGACCCCGCGCCCGACCAGGTGCGGGCCTGGGCGGCGCGTGATGGTTCGGGCGTCGGCTTCGACCAGCTGATCGGGGTCTCCAGCGACGGCGGCCCGGAGCCCCTGGTCCGCTTTTGGAATTCCGGCGGCGAGGAAGTCTCGGCCTGCGGCAACGGCTCGCGCTGTGTCGGCTGGCTGCTGATGAAGGCCTCGGGCAAGGACGAAGCCCGCTTCCGCACCGCCGAGCGCGCCCTTTCCGCCGTCCGCGCCGGCGACGCCGTCTCCGTCGACATGGGCGAGCCGCGCCTCGATTGGACGCAGATTCCCTTGGCCGAGGAAATGGACACCCGCAATATCGAGCTGCAGATCGGCCCTATCGACAATCCGCGCCTCCACACCCCCGGCGCCGTCTCCATGGGCAATCCCCACGTCGTCTTTTTCGTCTCCGACATCGACGAGGTGGATGTCGCCCGCGACGGCTCCCTCATCGAAAACCACCCCCTGTTCCCGCAAGGCGTCAACGTCGGCTTCGCCCAGGTCAAGAGCCGCGACCGCATCCGTCTGCGTGTTTGGGAGCGGGGCGCCGGCCTCACCAAGGCCTGCGGCACCGGCGCCTGCGCCGCGCTTGTCGCCTGCCATCGCCGGGGACTCACCGGCCGCGAGGCCACCCTCGAACTGGACGGCGGCGAGCTTGTCATCGAATGGCGTGAAGCCGACAACCACGTGATCATGACCGGCGCGGTCGAGGTCGAATATTCCGGGGTGCTGCCGTGAGTGATGGCAACCTGCCCCTTCGCCCCTCCCTAAAAAGCGACGTCGAGGTCGTCACCTTCGGCTGCCGCCTCAACGCCTATGAGAGCGAGGCCCTCGCCGCCCGGGCCGCCGCCGACGGGCTCACCGACGCCGTGGTTTTCAACACCTGCGCGGTGACCGCCGAAGCCGTCCGCCAGGCCCGCCAGGCCATCCGCCGAGCCCGCCGTGAACGCCCGGGCGCAAGGATCGTCGTCACCGGCTGCGCCGCCCAGATCGACCCCGCCGCCTTCGCCGCCATGGGTGAGGTCGACGTCGTCATAGGCAACGCCGAAAAGGCCGCGCCGGGCGCTCTGTCCCCCGCCTCCCTCAATGAGGGCCGGGTCAAGGTCGCCGACATCTTCGACCTCAAGGAAACCGCGCCCCACCTGATCGCGGGCTTAACCGAACGGGCCCGCGCCTATGTCGAGGTCCAGAACGGCTGCGACCACCGCTGCACCTTCTGCGTCATCCCCTATGGCCGGGGAAACTCGCGGTCTGGCGCCGCGGGCCAGATCGTTGAACAGATCCGCACCCTCGTGGCTGGGGGTCTTTCCGAGATTGTCCTCACCGGCGTTGACCTGACCAGCTGGGGCCAGGACCTGCCGGGCCAGCCGACCCTTGGCCAGCTTGTCGCCCGCATCCTAAAGCTCGTGCCCGAACTCGCGAGGCTCCGCCTCTCCTCCATCGACGCCGCCGAGATCGACGCCGACCTGCTGCGGTGCCTGGCCGAAGAGGAGCGCCTCGCCCCCTATCTGCACCTCTCCCTGCAGTCAGGCGATGACATGATCCTAAAGCGCATGAAGCGCCGCCATTCCCGCGCCGACGCGCTTGCCCTCATTGAGACCGTCCGCCGCGTCCGCCCCGACACCGCCTTTGGCGCGGACTTCATCGCCGGCTTCCCCACCGAGGACGAGGTGATGTTCGAAAACACCCGTTCCCTGGTCGAAGAGGCCGGGCTTTCCTTCCTGCACGTCTTCCCCTACAGCGCCCGGCCGCAAACCCCCGCCGCCCGCATGCCCCAGGTCGACCGGGGGGTGGTGAAGGACCGCGCCGCCCGCCTGCGCGCCGCGGGAGACGCCGCCCTCATCCGCCACCTCGACCGTCAGGTCGGCCGCACGGTCGCCGCCCTCGTCGAGAAGCCGGGCCTCGCCCGCGCCCCCGATTTCACCGAGATCGCCTTTGCCGGTGAAGCCCCCGTCGGCGGAATCATGCCCCTGCGGATTGTCGGGCACGACGGCAAGCGCGCGCGGGCTTGATCGATAAACAATAAGGGTAGATGGTGCCCTCCTCATTCGGGAGGACTACCCATGATCCGCAAACTCGCCCCTGTCGCCCTGGCGCTTGCCCTTTCGGCCGGCCTTGGCTCCGCTGCCATCGCCCAGGCGCCGGCCCCGGCCGCCGCCGCGGCCAAGTTTTCGTCGAGCACCACGCCGCTCGCCGAACTGATGAAGAACCCGCAGACCAAGCCGATCCTGCAAAAGCACCTCACCGGCATCTTCAGCCAGATCGAAGACAACATCGACATGATCCCGCCGGAGTTCACCCTCGAGGCCCTGGCTCAGTACGCCAGCCTGGACGCGGCGGTCCTCAAGGCCATCGACGCGGACCTGGCCAAACTCTAGACGCCTAAAGCGGACTGGCGCTTAGCCGCGCCAGTCCGTAAGAACCGCCTTCAAATGGCGGAAGAGAAGAAAAAAGGCTGGTTCGCGCGCCTCACGCAGGGGCTGACCCGTTCGGCGAGCCAGATCACCGAGACCATCGTCGCGGTGGTCGCCAAAAAGCCCATCGACCAGGAAGTCCTCGACCAGCTGGAGGAGATGCTGATCGAGGCCGATCTTGGCCACGCCGCCGCGGGCCGCATCTGCAAGACCTTCGCCGACCAGCGGTTCGGCTCCTCAGCCTCTGAAGACGAGATCAAGGAAAGCCTCGCCGCCGCCGTCGCCAAGGAACTGGCCGGCCGCCAGGAAAAATTCGACCCTTTGTCCTCCTCCGCCCGGCCCTTCGTCGTGCTGTTCGTCGGGGTCAACGGCTCCGGCAAGACCACCACCCTTGGCAAGATCGCCGCCGATCTGACCGCACGCGGCGCCAAGGTCATGGTGGTGGCGGGCGATACCTTCCGGATGGCCGCCGTCGAACAGCTCAAGGTCTGGGCCGAGCGGGCGGGCGCCTCCTTCATGTCCCGACCGATCAATTCCGACGCCGCCGGCCTGGCGTTCGACGCCTTCACCAAGGCCAGGGAACAGGGGCTCGATGTCGTTCTCATCGACACCGCCGGCCGCCTGCAGAACAAGCAGGCCCTGATGGACGAGCTTTTGAAGATCGTCCGCGTCCTCAAAAAGGTCGACCCCGACGCCCCGCACGAGACCCTGCTGGTGCTTGACGCCACCGTCGGCCGCAACGCGCTCGCCCAGGAAAACATCTTCGGCAACACCGCCGGCGTCACCGGCATCGTCATGACCAAGCTCGACGGCACCGCCCGGGGCGGGGTCCTGGTCCCCGTCGCCCAGGCGTCCGACGCCCCCATCAAGCTCATCGGCGTTGGCGAGAAGATCGAGGACCTGCAGGACTTCGACGCCGTCGCCTTTTCCCGTTCCCTCGTTGGCCTGGAGGCCTAGGCCATGAAGCCTTCAACCCTGGCGGAATTTCTGCCGGCCCTGACCTTCATCGGGACCCTGCTGTTCACCCGCAACTTCCAGCTCGCCACCTGGGTGCTGGTCGCCGGCTCGGCCATTGCGCTCGCCGTCGTCTGGGTCACCGAGCGGCGCATTTCGCCGGTCCTGCTGTTCTCCGGCGTCCTGGCTCTGATCGCCGGCGGCCTGACCTTGATTTTCCACGACGCCCGCTTCGTGAAGATGAAGATGACCATCGTCGACGTCGCCCTGGCCGTGGCCCTCTTCGCGGGCCTGGCGCTCAAGAAGAACCCGCTGAAGGCCATGATGGGCGAGACCCTCGTCCTGCCGGACTTCGCCTGGCGAAACCTTACGGTCCGCTACGCCCTCTTCTTCCTCGCCTGCGCCGGGGTGAACGAATACATCTGGCGCACCCAGAGCGACGAGACCTGGGGCGTCTGGCGCCTGGTCGCGCTTGGCGCCGCCCTGGTCTTCTCCATCGCCATGACCCCCTACCTGATGAAGCACATGGCCAAGCCGGAAGAGGTCAAGGTCCCCGACCCGCCGGACGCGGGGTTCTGATTCCTCTCCCCTTCAGCGAAGCGAGAAGGGGAGAGGTTAGGAGAGGGGAAGTGTCCACCGCAGACACCCTGCCTCGGCCGCGGGCCTCGGCGTTCGTCGCGGGAATAGCCAAATCCTTGGCTATTCCAGACCGCTGCAAGCAGCAGCGGCCGCTCCTCACCCCGGACCCACCGGCCCCTCAGGCAGCACATCCTCCCGGTCCAGCGGAGCTCCGCGAGGCTCCTTCAGGAACAGGAACATCACCACCGCCGCTATGGCCGTGAACACGAACGGGTACCAGAGCCCGGCGTAGATATCCCCCGTCGTCGTCACGATGGCGAAGGCCATGGCCGGCAGGAACCCCCCGACCCAGCCGGTGCCGATATGGTAGGGCAGCGAGAGCGCCGTATAGCGCACCCTCGCCGGGAACATCTCCACCAGGGCCGCCGCCTGCGGGCCGTAGAGCGCGGTCGCGCCCACACACAGGACGAGCAGGATCAGGAACAGGGCCACGGGATTGGTCTTGGCCGGGTCCGCCTTGGCCGGATAGCCGGCGTCCTTCAGCGCCGCCTCGACCTTGCCCTTGGCCTCAGCGCGCACCGCCGCGAGATCCGCCTTGGCCAGGCCCTCGCCGCCGCGCACGGGGGTGATGGTCGAGCCGACCTCGACCATGGCGATGCCCGTCCCCGACGCCGGCTTGTTGACGTAGGAGACCCCCTGCTTGGCGACGATCGACTTGGCGATGTCGCAGGCGCTGGTGAACTGGGCCTTGCCGATGGGGTCGAACTGGACGTTGCAGCCCCTGGGATCGGCGGTCACCGCCACCGGGGATTTCTCGCTGGCGGCCAGAAGGTCGGGGTTGCCGAACCGCTCCAGGGCGTGGAAGGCCGGGAAATAGGCGATCAGCATCAGGATAATCCCGCCCAGCATCACCGGCTTTCGCCCGATGCGGTCACTGAGCCATCCGAAGAACAGGTAGAGCGGCACCGAGGTCGCGGTCAGCAACAGCACCACGAAGGTCGCGGTCTGCGGGTCGACCTTGATCATCGTCTCCATGAAGGTCTGGCCGTAGAAGAACACCGTGTACCAGACCGCCCCCTGGGCGATCATGATGCCGAACAGGGCCAGAAGCACGATCTTCAGATTGGGCCAGTGCAGGAAGCTTTCACGATAGGGATGCTCGCTCCTGCGGCCCTCGGCCCGCATCTTGGCGAACACCGGGCTCTCGTGCAGCTTGAGCCGGAACCACAGGGAAATGCCGAGCAGGAAGGCCGAAAACAGGAACGGGATCCGCCAGCCCCAGGCCTCGAAATCGGCCGGCGCCATCACCGCCCGGGTGATGAACACCACCAGCAAGGCCCCGCCCAGGCCGAACGCCGCCGAACCGCCGAGCCAAGACGAGGTCAGGCCGCGCTTATCGGGCGACACATGCTCGACGATATAGATCGCCGCCCCGCCCCACTCGCCGCCCAGCGCCAGGCCCTGCAGGATGCGCAGGCCGATGAACAGCAGCGGCGCCAGGATCCCGACCTGCGAATAGGTCGGCAAAAGCCCGATGGCGAAGGTCGAAATCCCCATCAGCACCATGGTCACCAGGAAGGTCGCCTTGCGCCCGATCCGGTCGCCGACCCGCCCGAACAACAGGGCGCCTATGGGCCTGAACGCGAACCCGATGGCGAAGGACAAAAGCGCGAACAGGGTCCCGGTCGCCTCATCCAGCCCCGCGAAAAACGTCCGCTGCATGATCGCGACCAGCGGCACATAGAGGAAGAAGTCATACCACTCGAACGCCGTCCCCGCCGCCGAAGCCGTCACCACCGTCGTCATCGACGCGGGTTTCTTGTCCGCCGCTTCCGTCATCTGGTCTCCCCCCAAACGTTCGGAGAAACCTGTAGCAAGTCCGCGCCGTCCCGTCAGCCGAAGTCGGCTCAGCGGGTCAATTGGGCCTTGAAAGCGCGCAGCGCGCACCCTCTCCGCCCGCGGGAGAGGGTGGTGAGGCGCGCGCGGCAAGCGCGCCGAGCCGGGTGAGGGGGCGCGCCGAACTCACGTGAGTTAGCGCCTGCCTTTGGCTCGCTGACGTCTAGCGCCGGCGCGCCCCCTCACCCCGCATCGGTCGCTCGCGCGACCTCGCGACCCTCTCCCGCGCGCGGAGAGGGTTGGCGCGAGGTCGTCGAGCTATGGGGAGACCTTAGCCGCCCGGCTGATGGCCTACCCCTCCATGTACGGCGGGGAGAGCGGCGAGGATGGCCTCCAAAGCCAGCTCCGGCCTGCTCTGGAATTCCGCGTTGGCAAACCTCAGGACCCGGAATCCCTGGCCATTCAGGAAGGCGTCCCGGACGGCGTCGCGTTCCGGATCATGAAACGGGCCGTCCAGTTCAACGACAAGCCGGTGATAGAGGCAGACGAAGTCGACGATGTAAGGGCCGACGGTGGCTTGCCGCCGAAACTTCAGACCCTCCAGCCGCCGTCCGCGCAGGAACCGCCACATCAGGGCTTCGGCGCTGGTCGGCGCCTTTCGCATGGCCCTGGCTTGACGAAGCTTTGGATTGACCTGCCGAGGCTCAACGACCTCGAACCGGCCCATCACCCCTGCGCCTTCTTCGTCTTGGCCTCGGCCTTGGCCTTCGCCGCCGAGACGCTGTCCTTCTGCTTTGCCCAATAGGCGGCGCCGTCATCGGGCTTGAACATGGTCCTGGGCGCCCCGTCCTCGGTGACCACGGCGAAGGTGTTGCTGGCCGGCTCATAGATCAGGGTGTCGCCATTGGCCCGCTTCAGGGCCTCCGCGCCCGCCGGCGGGTCGCTGGTGAAGGCGTGGGCTTGTCGCACATAGGCGTCCACATCCGCCGCCTTGAAGGCCGCGCCATTGCGGTCGAAGGCCTCCTTGGCGTTCTCCTCCGCCGTCTGCGACTTGGTCGCCGTCCACATCGGCTTGCCGCCCACCTCGGGCACGCTCGCCACGCGGGCGTCGGCCGCCTCGGCGACCGGAGCTTCACTCACCGCGGCCTTGGGGCCGCACGCTGTCAACGCCAGCGCCACGGCGCCGGCCACCACCAAATACCGCATTTGATGTCCCTCCGTTCTCAGACGTGAACAAACTAAGAACAAAGTTACGCGTTTGTCCAGCCCCCCCTAAACTTGCTATGCGAAGCCTTATGGTGAAACGGGTTCTGCTGATCGTCGGCGGCGGGGTGGCGGCCTATAAGGCGCTGGAGCTTACGCGCCTGCTGCGCAAGGCCAACATCGCGGTGCGCCCGATCCTCACCCACGGCGGCTCGCAATTCGTCACCGCCCTCTCCCTTTCCTCCCTCGCCGAGGACAAGGTCTACTCCGAACTCTTCGACCTCACCGACGAGGCCGAAATGGGCCATATCGAGCTTTCCCGCTCCGCCGACCTGGTCGTCGTGGTCCCGGCCACCGCTCACCTCATCGCCCGCGCCGCCCATGGCCTGGCGGACGACCTGGCCACCACGACCCTGCTGGCCACCGACAAGCCGGTCCTCATGGCCCCCGCCATGAACGTCCGCATGTGGCAGCATCCGGCGACCCGGCGGAACATCGCCCAACTCAAAGCCGACGGCGTCGCCTTCGTCGGCCCGGACGACGGCGCCATGGCCTGCGGCGAATTCGGCCCGGGCAGGCTCGCCGAGCCCCCGGTGATCTTCGACGCCATCATGGCCCTGCTCACCGGCGCGAAAAAGCCGCTCTCCGGCAAGCGCGCGGTGGTCACCGCCGGCCCCACCGTCGAGCCGATCGACCCGGTCCGGGTGATCACCAACCGCTCCTCCGGGCGGCAGGGTTACGGCATCGCCGCGGCGCTGGCCCGCCTGGGCGCGCAGGTCACTCTGGTCTCCGGCCCCACCGCCCTTCCCGCCCCTCCCGGCGTCACCCGCGTCGATGTTGAAACCACCGAACAGATGCTCGCCGCGACCCTTGAGGTGGTGAACGCCGGCGCGCCCCTCGACATCGGCGTCTTCGTCGCCGCCGTCGCCGACTGGCGCCCGGACGAGGCCTTCGCCGTCAAGCTGAAGAAGACCCACGCCGGCCCACCGACCATCACGCTCGTGGAAAACCCCGACATCCTCGCCACCGTCGCGGCGGCCAACAGGCGGCGGCCCAAGCTCGTGGTCGGCTTCGCCGCCGAAACCAACGATGTCGAAAAGCACGCCCGCGCCAAGCTGGCCCGCAAGGGCTGCGACTGGATCATCGCCAATGATGTCACAGAGCCCGGCGTCATGGGCGGTGACAGCAACGCCGTCCTGGTGATCAGCGCAAAATCGGTTGAGCGAATCGAGCGGGCGGGCAAGGACGAGGTCTCGGCCCAGATCGCCGAAAAAATCGCTCACGCCCTCGCCTAAAAGGCCGCCCCATGACCCCGACCATCCCCATCAAGCGCCTGCCGCACGCCGAGGGGATCGCATTGCCTGCCTATGAAACCGCGGGCTCGGCGGGGATGGATATCCGCGCCGCCGTGCCCGAGGACGCGCCCCTGACCCTCAAACCTGGGGCCCGTGACATGGTCCCCACGGGTCTGGCGTTTGCTCTGCCCCAGGGCTTCGAGGCCCAGGTCCGCCCCCGCTCGGGCCTCGCCGCCAAGCACGGCGTCACCTGCCTCAACACCCCCGGCACCATCGACAGCGACTACCGCGGCGAGGTGAAGGTCATCCTCATCAACCTGGGCCCCGAGGATTTCGTCATCCGCCGCGGCGAGCGCATCGCCCAGATCGTCATCGCCCCCGTCACTCAAGGGGCCTGGACCGAGGTCGAGGACCTGGACGAGACCGCCCGCGGGGCCGGCGGCTTCGGCTCGACGGGTCGGTAAATCCTTTTCCCTCACCGCGCGCTGCAAGCGCGGGGAGGGGGCATTGCCGCGAAGCGGCGATGCGGGTGGGAGAGGCCCCTGCAACCGAGCGCGCCGACCGAAGGGCCTTCCCCACCCGTCTCCCCCCGGATCAAGTCCGGGGCTCGTCACCCTCCCCTTCCTCGCGGAAGGTGAGGGAAAAGACCCTTCCCCCATCGCCACGCTTGCGCCATCAATGCGCGGCAATCACCGCGTTTCGCCTTCCGGAGTTCTTTAATGTCCCGCACGACCCTCGCCGTCCTCGCCTGCGCCCTGACCGCGTTCGCCGGAACGGCCCAGGCGCAATCGGCCGGCCTCTCGGCGGTAAGGGGCGAAGTCCTGATCGCGGGCGCCAAGGGCTTTTCCCCCGCCAAGGCCGGCGCGGCCCTTAAGCCCGGCGACCGCATCATCGCCCGCGCCGGCGAGGCGCGCCTCACCTACGCCGACGGCTGCCAGGCGACGCTGACCCCCGGCGCCATGACCACCATTGCGGCCAAGAGCCCCTGCGCCGGCGGCCTGATGACCACGGCCTCGGGCGACGCCGCCCAGCTCACCATGCCCGACATCAGCAAGTGGCCCCCCGGCGCCTATATCGCCGGCGCGGGGGTTGCCGTCATCGTCGGGGCCATCATCTATGGCCTCACCGGCGCCGGCGAGGACGACGATCCGCCCCGCAGCAACTAAGCGCCTTCGCACCTGCAAAATTTTCTGGAAGTCGCGGCGGCCTTCGGGCCATAAGCGAAGCCATGACCGAGAGCCTGATCCTCCCCGACCTCCACGCCCTGCTGCGCGCCGCCGCCGCCGCAGCCAGCGCCTTTGTCGCCGACGCCAAGGTCGCGGTGAAAGCCAAGGTCGCCGGCCCCGACGGCAAAGTCGACCGCAAAGCCGCCGACCGCGAACAGCACGCCGTCCACGGCTTTGGCTGGTACGCCACCTATGCCGAGCTTTTCACCCAGGTCAGCGCCTGGGCCGACCGCCTGGAGGCCGAGGGCAGATTCGGGGAAACCGAGGCCCTGCTCTGCCAGCTCCTGTTCACAGAATACAGCTGCCAGCTGATCGGCGGCATCCCCATGAACCAGGGCGAGGTCATCCGCCCGCTGGATCTTGGCGTTCCCCAGCCGGCGATGGCCAAGCATCTGTTCGATCCCGCCTTTCAGGCCCTGGTCCACCAGGGCGCCGGCCAGGCGGTGAAGACCCGCCTCGCCACCCTGCTCGCCGAGGCCAGAGGCCGCGCCACCCTCGAACACACCGGTCTCGACGAGACCTATGAGATGATCCGCGACCAGTTCCATGCCCTCGCCAACGAAAAGGTCATCCCCTTCGCCCACGACTGGCACCTCAAGGACGAGCTGATCCCGCTGGAGCTCATCCAGGAACTGGGCGATCTCGGCGTCTTTGGCCTCACCATCCCGGAGGAATACGGCGGCGCCGGCATGTCCAAGACCGCCATGTGCGTGGTCTCCGAGGAACTCTCCCGCGGCTATATTGGCGTCGGCTCACTGCCCACCCGCTCGGAAATCGCCGCCGAACTGATCCTCACCGGCGGCACCCCTGAGCAAAAAGAATACTGGCTGCCGAAAATCGCCTCGGCGGAAATCCTCCCCACCGCCGTCTTCACCGAGCCCAACACGGGCTCTGACCTGGGCGCACTTCGCACCCGCGCGGTCCTCGAGGGCGACCACTGGGTCGTCACCGGCAACAAGACCTGGATCACCCACGCGGCCCGCGCCGATGTCATGACCCTGATGGTCCGCACCGTCCCCGACACCACCGACTACCGGGGCCTCTCCCTGCTGCTGGCCCCCAAGATCCGCATGAACGAGGCCGGCGACTTCCCCTCCGAAGGCATGAGCGGCGGCGAGATCGAGGTCATCGGCTACCGCGGCATGAAGGAATATGAACTGGGCTTCGACGGCTTCAAGGTGCCGAAGGAAAACCTGCTGGGCGGGGTTGAAGGCCAGGGCTTCAAACAGCTGATGGCGACTTTCGAGTCAGCCCGCATCCAGACCGCCGCCCGCGCCATCGGCGTCGCCCAATGCGCCATGGAGATCGGCCTCGACTATGCCCTGGACCGCAAACAGTTCGGCGGCCCGATCTTCAATTTCCCGAGGGTCCACAACAAGCTCGCCATGATGGCCGCCGAGCTCATGGGCGTGCGCCAGCTCACCTATTTCGCCGCCCGCCAGAAGGACGAGGGCAAGCGCTGCGACCTGGAGGCCGGCATGGCCAAACTGCTCGGCGCCCGCGTCGCCTGGGCCGCCGCCGACAACGCCCTGCAGATCCACGGCGGCAACGGCTTCGCCATGGAATACAAGATCAGCCGCGTCCTCGCCGACGCCCGCATCCTCAACATCTTCGAGGGCGCCGGCGAGATCCAGGCCCAGGTCATCGCCCGCCGCCTGCTCGACGAAGGGAACTAACTAACCGTCACCCCCGTGCTTGTTGTTCAGACCGGGGGTGACGGGGGTTTTGTGGCGGGAGGCGACACGCGGGCGCCTATCGCTGGAGGATGTGAACTTGGCTATGTTTATCGGCGGGAACCTGTTGATAGCGTGCTCACTGACTGATGACCGATGACCTGATCGACCGCATCTATGAGTGCGCCGTGGTGCCTGAACTCTGGCCGCAGGTGCTCAACGACCTCGCCGGTCTCGCCGACGCGCGGGGCGGGCTGGTGTTCTCCGCCCGCCGGACGGTCTGCTGGTCCGCCTCCGGCCGCGTCCAGGATCTGTTCGAGGAGTATTTCGAGGACGACTGGTTCAGCCGCTGCACGCGGCGGGTCTGTTCCATGCGCGCCGAAAAGCCCAGCTTTTTCGTCGAGCACGACTTCTGGACCGACGATCAGTTGCGCGAAGACCCCATGTATCGCGACCTCTTCCGCCCGCACGGGGTCGGCTGGGGGACGTGGACGGGCCTTCGAATGCCCACCGGCGACGAGATTGTGGTCAGTATCGAGCGGCCCTTCGAACGCGGTCCCGTCGAGCGCGAACACATCGACCGGCTGAATGAAATCCGCCCCCACCTGGTGCGCAGCGCGCTCGTCAGCGGGCGAATGGAGCTGCAGCGGGCCAAGGGGGCCACCGACGCGCTCACCGTGCTCGGCCTTCCAGCCCTCTTGGTCGACGCCAGGGGCCGGGTGCTTGAGGCCAATCCGATGATCGAGGCCCTGGACGGCCAGATCAGGTTCGGCCTGGGCGAGGCCATCGTCCTCGCCGACCAGAAGGCCCAGGCCAAGCTCACCGTGGCGCTCTCGGCGATCGAGGCCGCCCCCATCCTGGCCTCCTGCTCCATCCCCCTGCGCGACGAGGACGGCCGCGCCAACGCGCTGCTGCACATGATGCCCATCCGGCGCTCGGCCCACGACATCATGGGCCAGAGCTACGCCCTGCTGCTCCTCACCCCGATCAACCCCGGACGGGCGCCCAACGCCGACCTTTTGAAGACCCTGTTCAACCTCTCTCCCTCGGAGGTCCGCATCGCCAAGGGAATGGCCAAGGGCGAGACCCTCGATGAACTCGCCGAGCGCGGCGGCGTCTCCAAGAACACCGTCCGGTCGCAACTTCGCAGCGTCCTGGAAAAGACCGGCTGCAAACGCCAGGCCGAAGTGGCCGCGCTCCTCACCCGGCTCTCGATCGCGCCCTAAGGGGACTGTTTGAAATCGCTCCTGCGATTTCTAACTGTCCCCGACGCCTGAGTTTCCGCTGCAATGGTCCGTGAAACGCTCACACCCCGTCGGGGACAGTTAGAATTCGCTGCGCAAATTCAAACAGTCCCCCGTCAGCCCCGTACTTGTTACGGGGCCCCCACGCCCCGAAACGCCAGGCTGATCTGCTTATCCATCAGCCCGATCAACTCACTGGGCGAATAGCCCTCCTGCGCCGCGCGCCGGTAGTTCATCGCATAGGCCGACAGCACGATCTCGATGAAGGTCTCGATATCCGCGCCGGCCCGCACCTCGCCGTTCGAAAGGCCGTGGTTCAGCACATCGCGCAGCATGCCGCGCAGCTTCGGGTTATTGCCGAAGGTGATGACCGGGGCGCCATCGGTCCACTCGAAATTCGCCGCCAGATAGGCGGTGAACAGCCTCGGCCGCTTCATCTCGAAATCGTAGTGCACCGCCATGATCGAACACAGCCGGTCGGCGATGGAGCCGCGCAGGTGCGGCGCGAGGTTGTCAAGCTCGGTGTAGAGGCCGTCGAGCCGCTCCTCCATCACCGCCCGCAGGATCTCGAGCTTGGAGGTAAAGGTGGTGAAGACGCTTCCCGTGGCGACGCCGGCGCGCTCGGCGATCATCCGGATCGTCGCGCCCTCATAGCCCTGCTCGACGAAGAGGTCGCGCGCGGCCGCGAGCACGCGTTCCCGCGTCGCCTGTTTGCGCGCTACTCTCACCCCGCTCAAAGAGACGTCCCCCTCACACTCCCTGCCCATATATTGGGCAAGGCGTCCGAACTAGACCTTAACAGCGTTCAGGATCACGTCGAGCTGCCGCTCCAGCCGTTGCGACAGGGCGTCCAGGTCGAAGTCGTCATAGGCCGCCAGGCGGTAGTTGCTGCGATAGGCCGTACAGATCATGTCGACGATCAGGTCGATGTCGGCGTCCTTGCGGATCTCGCCGGCCGTCTGGCCGCGGTGCAGGATCTCTTCGATGATCGACTGAATCCTGCGAAGCCCGGCCCGGCTGCGGGCCTCATCCTCTGGGCTATGCGACCAGGAGACCGAAATCGCCGCCTGCAGCAGCGGCAGCTGCTTAAGGTGAAAGGCATAACCGGCGGCCAGGACGACCAGCAGGGCTTCACGGACGGAGCGCTTCTGGATGTCGGCGATCTGCCGCATGGTCTCGCTGAGGGCCTCGTTGTCATTGGCCAGGATCTCGCCGAACAGGTCGGACTTGTCGGTGAAATTGGCGAACACCGCCCCGGTCGACATGCCGGCGGCGCGGGCGATGTCGCGCACCGTGGCCTCCGCATAGCCGCGCTCGGTGAAGAGCCGCTTGCCGGCCGCGAGCAGCGCCTTGCGGGTGCGCAGCTTGGCGAGCGCCCGGCGGGTTAAGGGGCGAGCGTCGGCGGAGAGGATATGGGAGGGGACGTGGTTCATTGGGCTTGTTCCAGGCGCTGCAGCGCCGCATCGGCGCGCTTTTCAAATTCGGTGCAGTACTCATCGACGCAGGCGGTCAGCAGGGCGGCGTATTTGGCGGCTAGCATCCGCCCGTCGGCGGCCGCGTCGCGCAGGTCGGCGACCAGCTCGCGCAGTTCATCGATGACCTCGTCTTTCGATACGCCAGACGGGGCCTGGGGCTGCGGAACAGCCCTTAAGCGAGCGGACGCCATTTAAAGACTCTCCGAAGGCGCCGCTCCGCCCGCAGGGTTGCGGCGCGCAGGCTCCCGGTGTTGAACACGTTCAGCGAACTTCAAGCATCAAGCGCTGATCGTTTGTCGACTATACGACGCTGCCCATAGCTTGGCTTTGCGACGGGACGCCGCGTGGCATAGTGTCGCAGTTTTCAGACATTTTTAACCCGCCAAGGCGCCGTCTCTTAGGAAATTCGGGCGACCATGTTCGCCGACCGTGTTCAATTTATGGCCTCTTTTGAGGCGATCGAGGGCCCGGCCCGCGCCCATAGGCATTCTCGCCAACGCCGTTTCGCGAAAGCGCGGAAACCATTAGGTTCGCGGTATGCTGGATATCTTCTCGATCTTGATCCCGGTGGCCCTGATCGCCGTGCTCGTGGCCCTTTGTTTTGGGCTCTATTCGCTCTACCGCGGCGGCGATTACGCCCGCACGCACTCCAACAAGCTGATGCGCCTGCGAGTCCTGCTGCAATTCATCGCCGTCCTGGTCCTGGTCGCGGCCTTCTACTGGCGCTCACGCGGGGGATAGGCATGGTCACGCTCAACCGCATCTACACCCGCACCGGCGACAAGGGGCAGACGCGCCTTTCCACGGGCGAGCCCGTTTCCAAGGACAGCCTGCGGGTCGAGGCCTATGGCTGCGTCGACGAGACCAATGCGGTCCTGGGCCTCGCCCGCCTCCACACCGCCGGTGACTCCGTCCTCGATCCCATGCTGGCCCGGATCCAGAACGAGCTTTTCGACCTGGGCGCCGATCTCGCCACCCCCGACCGCGGCAAGGACCTCGGCTGGGAGCCCCTGCGCATCCTGGAAACCCAGGTCACCCGTCTCGAAACCGAGATCGACCAGCTCAACGCTGAGCTCTCGGCTCTGACCTCCTTCATCCTGCGAGGCGGCAAGCCCGCCGCCGCCCACCTGCACCACGCCTGCACCGTCAGCCGCAGAGCCGAACGCGCCGCCGTCACCCTCGCCGCCCAGCCGGATGAAATCGTCTCCCAACCCGCCCTCAAATACCTGAACCGCCTCTCCGACTTCCTCTTCGTCGCCGCGAGATACGCCAACGACAAGGGCGCCGGCGACGTCCTCTGGCAGCCGGGCGCAACGCGCTGACTGCGTCCCTCTCCCCGCAGGGGAGGGGCCCAGGATCGCTCCGCGATCCGCGGGGGAGGGGAGGCTATTTCCGCCCCGCTACCAAAATCATGTCGCAAACCCCAGCCAAATTCTCAAACACCTCCCCATTGCTCACCCGCAGCACCTTCAGACCGAGCCCTTCCAGATACCGCGTACGCCTTTGGTCATAGGCGACCTCGCCCGCCTCGCCGTGGGTCGCGCCATCAACCTCGATCACCAGGCGCACTTCATGACAGAGGAAATCCACCACGAACGGCCCCACCGGAACCTGCCGCCGAAATTTCCATCCGCTCATCCGGCGGTCGCGCAGGCGCCACCAAAGCAATCCTTCCGCCCGCGTCTGCCTTAAGCGAAGGTCTCGGGCCCGTGTCGTGAGACCAGCGCGAAACGGCATGAGGGCCTCCCCTCCCCTGACCCCTCCCCTGCGGGGAGAGGGAATGATGTTCTTGTTTTGTTCTCAACGAGTCAACCCGCCCTCCTAGTCCCTCTCCCCGCAGGGGAGGGGCCCAGGATCGCTTCGCGATCCGCGGGGAGGGGAGGCTATTGTCTGAACAGCTCGGATGCCTCACGCAAAGATTCTCCCTCACCCGTCTCAGCTGCGCCTCGCCCACCTTTCCCATCCCGGGGAGAGGAGCGTCACAACCCCTTCAACAACTTCCCCAGATACGCCACGTGCGCCTCAAACGCCGCCTGCCCCTGCGCCGTCAGCGCGCCCCGCGTCCTTGGCCTGTTGTTCGCATAGTCCTTGATGACGATGATGTAGCCGGCCTCGGCGAGCGTCTGCAGCTGGCGGCCGAGATTGCCGTCGGTGGCGCCGGTCACCGCCTTTAGCCGCTTGAACTCCAGGGGCTCCTCGGGCGTGGCGGCCAGGGCCGCCATGATCTTCAGGCGAAGGCCCTGATGGATGATCTCGTCCACCTATTGCCTCCACAGCCACAGGCCCGTGACGATGAGGAGCCCCCCGCCCGCGGCGCCGACAATCAGTTCGAAATAGTCGCGCGCTCCAAACCAGGCGAAGAGGACGACCAAGGCGACGCCACCCCCGAGCCAGCCAATGCGCGCACCCATCCAGATCCCCGCATAGGCATAGGTCGCGCCCACCAGGAACGAGATCACCGCATTGGCCGCGCGCGGATCGAGCGGGGCGACGATCATCATCAGGCCAAGGACCGCTGCGGCGAACACCAGCCCGCTCAGCAACGCCTTCCCGTGGTCCGCGGCCTTGGCGTTGGCCGGGGCGCTTGCCAGGCCAAGCCCGATGGAAAGCCCGATGGAGACCATCCCAAGCGTCGCGGTGATCAAGCCTGCATGGGGCAGCTCAAAATGGTAGGCGACGTTGCCGCAAAGCCAGGTCACGCCCCAGGCCGCGAAGATCGGCCCGGCTGCCGCATAGGTCTTGAAGGCGCGCGCCTGCCGCTGGGTCTCTTCGACCTGCGCCAAGGCCTGGCCAGCTTCATCCTTGTTCATGGTCATCACCGCCTCGCGCTCGTGCAATTACTCTATGTCATAGAGTTATTGCGCGAGTCAACCGACGAGCCCCGGACCGGTTGAATCTGTGTAAAGGCTCTTAGAGCTTCGCCTTAGCCGCCGCCGCCACGGCGTCCGGCGTAATGCCGAATTCCTTGTACAGCCGCTCATAGGGCGCCGAGCCGCCAAAGCCGCTCATGCCGACGAACGCCCCATCCGCCCCGATGAACCGTTCCCAGCCCTGGCGGACCCCCGCCTCGACCGCGACCCGCACGCCCGCCGCGCCGATCACCTCGGCCTGGTATTTGGCGCTCTGTTTGTCGAACAGCTCCCAGCACGGCGTCGAGACGACCCGCGTTCCAATCCCTTCGGCCTGCAAAAGATCGCGGGCTTCCATCGCCACCGCCACCTCGGTGCCGGATGAGAAGATCGTCACCTTGGCCATGCCCACCGCGGGGGCCAGCTCATAGGCGCCCTTGGCGCTGAGGTCGCCGCCCATCTTGCGGGCCGGGGGCGTCTTCTGCCGCGACAGGGCCATGATCGAGGGCGTCGTCTTGGCGAGCAAAGCCTGGCGCCAGCACTCGGCGGTTTCCACCGCGTCGGCCGGGCGGAAGACCAGAAGGTTCGGCATGGCGCGGAGGGATGCGAGCTGCTCCACCGGCTGGTGGGTGGGCCCGTCTTCGCCAAGGCCGATGGAATCGTGGGTCATCACATGGATCACCCGAACGCCCATCAGGGCCCCCAGCCGGATCGCCGCGCGGGAATAGTCGGCAAATGCCATGAAGGTCCCGGAATAGGGGATCACGCCGCCATGCAGGGCCATGCCGTTCATCGCCGCCGCCATGCCGAACTCGCGCACGCCGTAGTGCACATAGCGCCCGGCGTAGTCGGGAGCGTCGTACGGGACCATGCCGGTGACATAGGTGTTGTTCGAGCCGGTGAGGTCGGCCGAGCCGCCGACCATTTCGGGGATGGCGCCGGTCAAGGGGCCAAGGGCCGCGCCGGAATGGACCCTGGTCGCATTGTTGGGGCTGTCGGCCAGCATCTTTTCGATATGGGCGTCCAGGCTCGCGAAGGACTTGGCGTCCAGGTCGCCCTTCATGGCGCGGTTGAAGGCGCCCGCCTGATCCGAACCTTTAAGCCGCTTGTCCCATTTGCGCCGCGACGACCCGCCCTTGCGGCCCGCCTTCAGCCACGCCGCCGAGATATCCTCCGGCAGGGTGAAGGGGGCGTGCGGCCAGCCCATGGCCTTGCGGGAGGCGGCGATTTCTTCGTCGAACAGGGTGTAGCCGTGGCTGTGGGGATCGCCTTCCTTGGCCCCCGCGCCCTTCGAGATCTTGGTCTTGCAGGCGATCATCGTCGGCTTTTTCTGCTTGGTCGCCCAGCGCAGGGCGCCGGCGATCTTGCCGTGGTCGTGGCCGTCGATGGTCTTCACCGCCCAGCCCGCCGCCTTGAACCTGGCCGCCTGGTCGCCGGTCTCGGCGATGGTCGCGACCCCGTCGATGGTGGTGTTGTTGTCGTCGAAAAGCACCGTCAGCTTCGAGAGCTGCAGCCGCCCGGCGATGGAGATCGCCTCATGGCTGATCCCCTCCATCAGACAGCCGTCGCCGGCCACCACCCAGGTCCTGTGATCGACCAGATCATCGCCGAACCGCGCGTTCAGGTGGCGCTCGGCCATGGCCATGCCGACCGCGGTGGCCAGGCCCTGACCCAGGGGGCCGGTGGTGCATTCGACCCCCGGCGTATGACCGTATTCCGGGTGGCCCGGCGTCTTGCTGCCCCACTGCCGGAAAGCCTTGAGCTCATCCATGGTCACGGCCTTGAAGCCGGTCAGGTGCAGCAGGGAATAGAGCAGCATCGAGCCATGCCCCGCCGACAGCACGAAGCGGTCGCGGTCGGCCCAGTCGGGCTTGGCGGCGTCATAGCGCAGGAACTTGGTCCACAGGACCGTCGCCACATCGGCCATGCCCATGGGCATCCCCTGGTGGCCGCTGCGCGCCTTGTGCACGGCGTCCATGGAAAGGACGCGGATCGCGTCGGCCATTTCAGTCAGGGAGGGCATGTTTGCGGTCGCTCTTGGGCAGGATCAGTTGCAGGACGCGGCCCTCGCATGGGTCGGTCCGCAAATCAAGCGAACCGCTTTGCGATGGGCCCACAACGCGCGCTATAGAGGGTCACTATCGCAACGGCGGAAGGCCTTGATGTCGCAAGCGGAAGACAACATCGAACAGGCGGCCAAGCGGCTTGACCGGGCCGTCCTCCTCCTGGAACAGCGCCTCTCGCGCCTCTCGGGCGAAGCCGAGGCCGGCGGCCTCTTCGACCAGGACCGCTCTAAACTGGCCCAGGAACTGGACGCCGCCAGGGCCCGCGAGCGCGAACTTATCGACGCCGGCGAACAGGCCAGCCAGGCGCTCGGCCGCGCCATCGCCGAAATCCGCCACGCCCTTGGCGAAGGAGCCGCCTGATGGCCCAGGTCACCGTCGAAGTGAACGGCAAGCCCTATACCGTCGGCTGTGAGGACGGCCAGGAGGGGCATCTGCGCGAACTCGCCGCCCTCTTCGACCGCCAGGTGCGCATCGTGGCGCAGGAGGTCGGCTCCCTGGGCGACACCCGCCTGATGCTGATGGGCGCCCTTCTGCTCTCCGACGAACTCGCCGACACCCGCGCCAGACTCGCCCACACCGAAGCCGACCTCTCCCGCGTCAAAGCCGACTACGCTCGCGCCGAAAGCCGGGCGGTCACGGCGCTGGAGAGCGCGGCCAAAAGAATCGAGACCTTGGCCGGCGGCTAGGGCGCCCCGGGGACATGTACCTTTGGTACGTGTCCCCCTACGGTCTTGACCCCCCCCCTAGGTGGCAGCCACGTTCCGCCATGGGTGTGGGGACACGTACCAAAGGTACATGTCCCCGCTTGAGCTTGCCCCTCAGGCCCCGACCCCCTACCTTAGGTCCCGGCGGGTCTGCTGCGGCTCACGTCGAAGGCAACCATATCCTTCGGGCCTTAATTCACTCTACGGGAGCTGTCCCTGTCCTTGGCCGTGGCCTTGGGTATATGGCGCCCACCTGGTCCACCAGGTCTGAGCGGATTGAAACGTCCTTCACGGTCCTCGCGGCGCCGCCACCCATCTCCTCCCCCCAGGAGCCCATGACCGAAGCGCAGGATAATTCGGCCAAGGCGGTTATGCGGGTCCACATGCGGGCTCTGCGCCGCAATCTGGTGCGCGATCATCCCGAGGCCGACTGGCAGGCCGCCGATCAGGCCGAGCAGATGCTGGCCGCCTTGCGCTTCGAACGGCCCGGCGTCATCGCCATCTACCGCGCGCACGGCAATGAGATGGATCCCCGGCCGCTGGCCGAAAACATGATCAAGCTCGGCTGGGCCCTCGCCCTTCCAGTCTGCGAACATCCCGACCGGCCGGTGATCTTCCGCGCCTACAAGCCGGGCGATCGCCTGGCCCCCGACATCTGCGATATCGCGGCGCCCTTGGACAGCGCACCGGAAGTCCACCCCGACATCATCGTCACGCCCTTGCTGGCCTATGACCAAAACGGCCACCGGCTGGGACAGGGCGGCGGCTACTATGACCGGACGCTGGAAGCCATCCGCCTGGGCGCCCGTCCCTGCGCCATTGTCGGCCTCGCCTATGCCGGCCAGGAGGTCGAAGCCGTGCCCTTTGACAGTCACGACCAAAAGCTGGACGCTATTTTGACGGAAAAGGGCTATAGGCCGCTCGCATGAGACTGGCCTTTTTTGGCGATGTCGTCGGCCGCACCGGCCGCGAGGGCATCGCCGACCACCTTCCGCGCCTTAAGCGTGACCTTGCGATCGACTTCTGCGTCATCAACGCCGAGAACGCCGCCGCGGGTTTTGGCATCACCGAGGCCACCGCCAACGAGCTCTTCGCCTCCGGCGCAGACTGCCTGACGCTCGGCAACCACAGCTGGGATCAGAAGGAGGCCCTGACCTATATCGTCCGCGAGCCGCGCCTCTTACGCCCCGCCAACTATCCCATCCTCGCCGATGCGCCGGGCCGCGGCTCCAACCTCTTCACGACCCATTCCGGCAAGCAGGTCCTGGTCATCAACGTCCTTGGCCGCGTCTTCATGGACGCCCTGGATGATCCCTTCCACGCCGTGGACCGCGCTCTCAATGACAGCCCGCTTCGCGATATCGCCGATGCGGTGATCGTCGACATCCACGCCGAAGCCACCAGCGAAAAGATGGCCATGGGCCACTTCTGCGACGGCCGCGCCAGCCTGGTGGTCGGCACCCACAGCCACGTCCCGACCGCCGACGCCCAGATCCTTCCCGGCGGCTCCGCCTACCAAACCGACGCCGGGGCCTGCGCCGACTACGACAGCGTCATCGGCAACCAGAAGGATGAGCCCCTGCGCCGCTTCACCACCCGCATCAGCGGCGGCCGCTACCAGCCCGCCACGGGTCCCGCGACCGTCTGCGGCGTCTTCGTCGAGACCGACGATAAAACCGGCCTTGCGTTGCGCATCGAACCGATCAGGGTCGGCGGGCGGCTGAAGGAAACGATCCCGGCGGTTTAGCGGTCACGAACTCGGCGACCTGGCGCTTTTCCTCCGCGGTCAGACTCGAGCCCATGACCTTCATATTGCCGCGCTCCAGCGAGCGGATCACCGCCTCAGCCGACATCGCCTTCAGGGCCTCGGCCTGCGGAATTCCCGGCTGGCCGTAGGCGTGACAACCCTTGCACCGGACATTGTACAAAACCTCGCCCGGCGGCAGCTGCGCGGGCTCCTGGGCCAGCAGGGCCAGCAGAAACAGCAGCACTAGGCGACCTTGGCCTGGACGATCGGCTTGGCTTGCCCGGGAATGGTGAAGAACCAGGTCACCCGCGCCTTGGTCCGGTCATAGGACGGGTTGGTGTGCAGGGTCCCGAAGTTGTCCCAATAGATGGTCTCATTATCGCCGCTGACCGCGAAGTAGCGGAAGCGCGAGGCGTTCACCCGCGCCCAGAGGTCGGCAAGGATCGCCTTGCCCTCTGTCTCGTCCATGCCCTCGATGACGCTGGCGGGGTTCTTCGGGATGTGCAGCAGCGGCTCGCCGGTGCGGAAGTGCTTGACCAGCATGGGACGGCGCGACGCGGTCGCGCGGTCCAGCGCGGGCAGGTCCTTGTACGGGGTCTGCGGCGTCGCCATGCCCGCATGCAGGGCGAAACTCGTCTCCACCACCCTCTTCAGGTCCTTTGGCAGGGCCCGATAGGCGGCGCGGCAGTCGGAGAAGGTGTGGGGCGTCGTCGGCGGCACATCGATGGTGGTGTTGCAGCTGTAGTCCACCACCCCGTCGTAGTGCAGGCTCTCGAGATAGCCGGGCTCGCGCGGCGCGGTCAGCGGCCCCTGAGCGGGCCCTCCGAAATCGGCGATGAAGGAAAACTCGCTGGGCGCCGCGCCATTCCTGCCCGGCCGGGGGTTGGGGTTCTTCTGATAGCCCAGGTGATAGGCCATGCGCCCGACGGCCTCCCGGGTCAGGGGCGCTTCGGGCCGGACGTGAAGCACCAGGTGACGGTCCAGGGCCCGCTGCAGCTCGGCCGCCGCCACCGGATCGGACGCCAGCGCCATGAAGTCCTTGGTCTCCAGCACCGCGGCGAATCCGTCGGCCTGCGGCTTCAGGGCATAGGTCCCGGCCCGCGCCACCATGGGGCTGGCCATGGGCGAGACGGCGGCGGCCGCCAGCACGGTCCTGCGGGTGAGCTTCATATCCCTTGCCTCCCTGCGCGCGTCTCTGCCGGCCGCGTCGATCCCCTTGAGGGTCCGCCACGCCCCGGGTGAAGTCAAGTTTTGCAAGGTTTTCAGTGGTCAGGGCTGACTGCTGACGAATCGCCTAGGGTCAGAGCCATGATCTACCTCGTCCGCCACGGCCAAACTGAATTCAACCGCGAGGGCCGCTTCCAGGGAGCGCTCGATTCTCCGCTGACGCCCTTGGGGGTTGAGCAGGGTGCGGCCCTTGGCCGGCTGATCGCCGAGATCGCGCCCCGTGAGACGCCGATCGTCTCCAGTCCGCAGGGCAGGGCGGTTCATACCGCCGGCCTGATCCAGGAAGCGGGCGGCTTTACCGGCGGCCTCACCATCGACGATCGATTGCGCGAGATCAGCGTCGGCGAATGGGACGGACGCCTGCGCTCGGAGATCGCGGACACCTTCCCGGGCCCACGCCCAAACGACTGGTTCTTCCATGCGCCAGGCGCGGAAACCTTCGCCTCGATGAGTGAGCGGCTGGGCGGCTGGCTCGCCGGGCAGAACCCGGAGCGGGCGGTGATCTGCGTTTCGCACGGCATGTCGGGGCGCATTCTGCGTGGCCTCTATGGCGGCCTTTCTCGGGAAGAGATGCTGGCCCTGGAGGTGCCTCAGGACGCCGTCTTCCGGCTTGTAGAAGGCATTGTTCAGCGGTTTGACTGCGAGCCCGCCGACTAGGTAGAAGCGCCCCATGGCCGGCCATTCCAAATTCAAGAACATCCAGTTCCGCAAGGGCGCGCAGGACAAGAAGCGCTCCAAGCTCTTCTCCAAGCTGTCGCGCGACATCACCATCGCCGCCAAACAGGGCATCCCCGACCCCGCGACCAACGCCCGCCTGCGGCTCGCCATCGCCAACGCCAAGGCCGAGTCCATGCCCAAGGACGTCATCGACCGGGCGATCAAAAAGGCGCTCGGCGGCGAAACCGATGCGATGGAGGAAATCCGCTACGAAGGCATCGGTCCGGGCGGGGTCGGCGTCATCGTCGAAGTCCTCACCGACAACAAGAACCGCGCCGCCTCCAACGTCCGGTCGCTGTTCACCAAGTATGGCGGCAACCTCGGGACCACGGGCTCCGTCACCTTCAACTTCGAGCGCCTGGGCCAGATTGTCTATCCGGCGGGCGCCGGGTCCGAAGACGCCGTCATGGAAGCCGCCATCGAGGCCGGAGCCGAGGATGTCGAGAGCGGCGAGGACGGCCACACCATCTACACCACCTTTGAGGGCCTCAATGCGGTCGCCGAGGCGCTGAACGCCACGCTGGGCGACGCCCAGTCCACCGGCATCATCTGGAGCGCCAAGATGGAGGTCCCAGTGAGCGGCGATGCCGTCGTCTCGCTGATGAAGCTGATCGATGGCCTGGATGACGACGACGACGTTCAGAACGTCTGGACCAACGCCGACATCTCGGACGAGGATATGGCCAAGCTCTCGGGCTAGCCGGTCACAAACTCCGGGAAAAACCGTCACAATACCGCACTAGGGTCCGCGCCTTTCGTGAGGGGTTGGTATGGGTGAATGGTTTGTGGATTGGGGTCTCCCGGTGGTTGGGGCCGTGCTGGCGGGCGCCCTGATCGGATATGAACGGGAGTTCCGCGGCCATTCCGCGGGTCTTCGCACCCACACCCTGATCTCTCTGGCCTCGGCGGTGCTTATCCTGTCGGTCCGCGGTCAGACCGAGTGGGTCGATCCCCTACTGCCGATAGAAACCCTGAGCATCGATCCGACGCGCATGTCGCACGGGATCCTTACAGGTATCGGCTTCCTCTGCGGCGGGGTGATCTTCAAGGAAGGTCTGACCGTTCATGGCCTGACCACCGCCGCGACCCTTTGGATTTCCAGCGTCGTGGGCATCCTGTTCGGCGAGGGGTCTCTCGGATTGGCTGCCGCCACGACCGTGCTGACCCTATTGGTCCTCACCACCTTCAAGTTTCTGGACATGCGCCTGCCGGGCCTGTTCATCATCGACGCCACTCTGCGCTTCAAAGGCCAGAGCCCGCCGAGCGAGGGCGAACTTGCCGCCCTGCTGAGGGGGAGGGGCCTGCGGGTCTCGCGGATGTCGCGCCACAAGATCGAGAAGGGCGACATCGTCGAATACGCCGCCACCCTGCGCAGCATCGGCCGGCCATCGATCGACGATCTGGCGACGGCGCTGGAGGCAGACAAGCGGCTGATCGAATATTCCCTCAGTCCGCGCAACGACTAGCGCCTGCGCGCCCGTTAACCCACTGACTATTCCCTTGCGCTACGGCTTGGGCGACAGTGGGAACACATGATGAACGCGATTCGGATTCTCGGTCTCGATCCCGGCCTTCGCCACACCGGCTGGGGCGTCATCACCGTGGAGGGCTCGCGCCTTTGTCACGTGGCCCACGGGGTCATATCGCCCAAGGATAGCGGCTCGCTGTCCGACCGCCTGCTGTGCCTGTTCGAGGGCGTCAGCGCGATCATCGCGCAGCACCGGCCCGACGAGGCCGCCATCGAAGAAACCTTCATGACGGCCAACGGCCAGTCGACCTTGAAGCTCGGCCACGCCCGCGCCGCCGCCATGATCGCTCCGGCCCGCGCCGGTCTCCCCGTCGCCGAATACGCCGCCAAGGTGGTCAAGAAGGCCGTGGTCGGGACCGGCGGCGCCGACAAGGATCAGATCGCTTTCATGATCGCGCGGCTGTTGCCGACGGCCGGAAGCCCCACCGCTGACGCGGCGGACGCCTTGGCCGTGGCGATAGCGCACGCGCACGCACGCAAAGCCCGGAGTTGGGCTGCATGATTGGGCGCCTCAGAGGCATACTGGCCGAGGCCGGCGAGGAAGACGCCCTGATCGATGTCATGGGCGTCGGCTATGTGGTGCGCTGCGGATCGCGGACTCTCGCGAGGCTCCCGGCTCCCGGCGATGAGGCCCTGCTGCACATCGAAAGCCAGTTTGCCGAATCGACCGGTCTTCGCCTCTACGGCTTCCTGTCGCGGGAAGAGCGCCGCGCTTTTGTCGCCCTGCAGGACATCCAAGGGGTCGGCCCCAAGGCGGCGCTCGCCGTCCTCGACGTCCTGCCCCCCGCCGAACTCGTCGCCGCCGCCGCTCGCGGCGATCAGGCGGCGGTCGCCCGCGCCAACGGCGTCGGCCCCAAGCTCGCCGCCCGCATCGTCGCCGAACTGAAGGGCAAGTCCCTGGGCGACGGCCTGGTCGCCGCCGCCCACGCGACCCTCCCCGCCGCGGCGCCGTCCTCCACCGGCGAAGCCGTCGCCGCCCTGATGGGCCTGGGCGTCGCCGAGGTGAACGCCCGCCGCGTGGTCGATCAGGCGGCGATGAAACTCGGCGAAGAGGCGGACGTCAGCGCCCTGATCAAGGCGGGTCTGCAGGAGTTGGGGCGGTGAGTGGTGCGGGCCTTCTCCTAAATCCTCCACCGCAGGGGGAGGGGGACCATGCGAAGCATGGTGGAGGGGGTTCTCCGCGCCTGAGGCGGCGGAATTCCTTACTCGACCAACTTTCAAGCAGGCGCGCCTGCCTTAGGACCCCCTCCACCGCTGCGCGGTCCCCCTCCCCCTACGGTGCAGGGCTAACGCATGTGAGTCA
>DGYN01000068.1 GCA_002398405.1 Caulobacteraceae bacterium UBA5005 | reverse complement strand
CACCTGCCGCTCGATCACCTGGGTGATGCGCTCCTCGACCAGCTATCGCGGCGCCTCCGCCGAGGTGGTCGAGGAGCGCATCACCCAGGTCATCGAGCGTCAGGTCGCCGGTATCCAGGGCATCGACCGCGTGCAGTCGGTCAGCCGTGACGGCCGCTCCCAGGTCAACATCGCCTTCAAGCCCGACCGCGAGCTGGAGCAGGCCGCCAACGACGTGCGCGACGCCGTGAGTCGGGTCATCCGCGGCCTGCCGCTCGGCGTCGATCCGCCCCAGGTCAACAAGGCCAACGCTGACGCCCAGCCGATCATGATCGTCAATCTCCGCTCGTCGGTGATGAACAAGCTTGAGCTGACCGACTACGCCAACCGCTATCTGGTGGAGCGGATGTCGACCATCCCGGGCGTTTCCCAGGTGGGCCTGGGCGGCGCCCAGAACTACGCCATGCGGGTGTGGCTCGATCCCGACGCCATGGCGGCCCGCGGCGTCACGGTTGACGATGTCCGCGCGGCCCTGAACAGCCAGAACGTCGAGCTTCCGGCCGGAACCCTGGAATCCACCGATAAGGATTTCACCATCCGGGTGGCGCGGCAGTATTCGCGGCCCGAGGATTTCGCGCAGCTGCCCATCGTCACCCCCAACGCGGTGACCGGAGCGGGCGCGGTGGCCAATACCGCCGGGGCCGGGGCGACGACGGTGGCGAACACCACGGTCAGGGCCAGCGGCGCCTATATCACCCGGCTGGGCGATGTGGCCCGCGTCGAGGAAGGCCCCGACGAGCGCCGCCGCCTGAACCGCGGCATGGGACGGGACATGATCGGCTTCCAGATCATGCGCCAGTCGGACGCCAACGACCTGGACATCGCCAAGGCGACCCGCAAGACCGTCGCGGACATCCAGAAGACTCTGCCCGAGGGCATGGACATCTACATCGCCGTCGACTTCTCCGTCTTCACCGAGGAGGCGATCAAGGAAGTCTGGATCACCATGGCGATCTCGCTGGCCCTGGTGGCCCTGGTGAACATCCTGTTCCTGGGCAGTTGGCGGAGCGCGATCATTCCCACGGTCGTGGCGCCGATCTGCATCATGTCGACCTTCATCGTCCTGGCGGCGTTCGGATTCTCGATCAACCTTCTGACCCTGCTGGCCCTGGTCCTGGCCATCGGCCTGGTGGTCGATGACGCCATCGTGGTGGTGGAGAATATCCAGAGACGGATCGACGATGCGGGCGAGCCGCCGATCGTCGCGGCCGAGCGCGGCGCGCGGCAGGTGTTCTTCGCCATCATCGCCGTGACCGCGGTCCTGATGACCGTCTTCGCGCCCCTGATGTTCCTGCCGGGCTATACCGGCAAGCTGTTCGTCGAGCTGGCCGTCGCGGTCGCCGCCGCCATCGGCTTTTCGGCCCTGCTGGCCCTGACGCTGTCGCCCATGCTGGCCTCCAAGCTGCTGCGGCCGGTGCATGACCAGGGGTGGCTTGCCCGCAAGGTCGACAGCGTTCTGGATAGCGTGCGCAAGTCCTACGCCGCGTCCCTGCACGCCATTTTGGGCATGCGCGCGGCGGCGATCGTCTCATTCATCCTGCTGCTGGTCCTGGCCGGCGGCGCGGCCGGGCTGTTTGTCATCCTGCCCAAGGAAACCGTGCCCAGCGAAGACCGCGGCATGATGCAGGTCAACGCCAACGGCCCGGAGGGCGCGAGTTTCGACTACATGCAGCAGATCGCCCTGCAGCTCGAGCCCCCCCTCCACAAGCTGGTGGAAGAGGGCATCGTCGAGCGCTTCGTGATCAGTTCGCCGGGCTTTGGCGGCGGGGGCGGAGGCAGTTTCAACAACGCCTCCGGCAATGTCATTCTGGTGCCCTGGAGCGAACGCAAGGTGAGCGCCGACGAGGTGGCGACGCGCCTCAATCGCGAATACTCCCAGATTACCGGGGCGCGCATCAACGTCGGCGTCCGGGGCGCCCTGCAAGGCGGCGGCGGCGGCCCCGGCGGCGGTGGCGGCGGCGGCAACTCGGTGCAGATGATCGCCCGGGGCGATGACTATGACGCCCTCAACACCTGGATCCAGCCGGTGTTCGCGGCGGCGCGCGAGAACCCCAACATGGGCCGGGTGCGCCTGGACTACGATCCCTCCAGCCCGCGCCTGCTGATCAACCTGGACCGCGAGCGGGCGGCCGCCATGGGCATTCCGCCCAGGGCCATCGGCACGGTCCTGGAAACCATGCTCGGCTCCACCCGGGTCGGGACCTACATCAAGGCAGGCCAGGAGTACGATGTCATCCTGCAGACCGAGCGCGACCAGCGCCGCACGGTCGACGACCTGGCCAGCCTCTATGTGCGCTCCAGCCAGGGCGCCCTGGTGCCGTTGTCGACGGTGACGTCGACCGAGCTGCGCGGCGACACGCCGGACCGGCGCCGCGTCGACCGGCAGCGGTCGGTGACGCTCAACGTCGAACTCAATCCCGGCTACACCATGGAGCAGGGGGTCAAGTTCCTGCAGGACGAGGTCGCCAAACTGCCGCCCGAGGCGGTGATCTCCTGGGGCGGCGCGGCCAAGGACTATCTGGAGGGCCAGGGGGGCGTCGGTTTCGCCTTCGGCATGGCCTTGTTGCTGGTGTTCCTGGTGCTGGCGGCGCAGTTCGAAAGCTGGATCCACCCGGCGGTGATCATCTCCACCGTGCCGCTGGCCGCGCTGGGGGGCCTGTTCGCGCTTCTGATGAGCGGGTCGAGCCTCAACCTCTATAGCCAGATCGGCCTGATCATCCTGATCGGCATCGCCGCCAAGAACGGCATCCTGATCGTCGAGTTCGCCAACCAGCTGCGCGACGAGGGCCGCGAGATCAAGGAAGCGATCATCGAGAGCTGCGAGGTCCGCCTTAGGCCCATCATCATGACCTCGATCGCCGCGGCCTGCGGCGCCCTGCCGCTGATCTTCGCCCATGGCCCGGGGGCGGCCAGCCGCGAGACCATCGGCGTGGTGATCTTCGCCGGCTGTCTGTTCGCGACCCTGCTGACGCTGTTTATCGTGCCGGTGTTCTACAATCTGTTGGCGCGGTTCACGAAGTCGCCGGAATGGACCGCCCGCCAGATCGAGGGCTACGAGGAGAACGAGCGGCTGGAGGGCGGCAAGCCGGCTTTGCCGATGCCGGCGGAGTAGCTTGCAGCCGGAGGACCCCCGTGCTCAGGTGGCCTGAGCGGGGTTTTTCCATGACAGATCAGGCGTCTAAGCACCGGTGGGTCGACCCCGGCGGCATTACGCGGTTCCTGGCGATCACCGTGGGCGTGCTGATCGTGATGAAGGCGGCGGCCCTGATCCTGACCCTCGTCTCCGGCGCCTCGGCCGAATACATGACCGCGCCGGAGGATTCGGACGCCGAGGCTCCGGCCCTGCGCGCCGTCCTGGACATGAGCTATTTCCTGATCCTGTTCGCCTATCTGATCGGGGCCGTCTGGGCCCACCGGGTGGCGGTCAACGCCCACAGCTTCGGGGTTCCCATGCGGCATGGGACGGCGGGGGCCTTCTGGTGGTTCTTCGCGCCGGTCGCCGGGTACATCATGCCCTACTTCGTGATCCGCGAGGCCGCCCACGTCAGCGGCGGGGGGCCGAAGGGGCGGCGGCTGGTGCTGGTCTGGTGGCTGCTGTTCGTGGCCAGCAACATGGGCCTCACCCTGTTCCTGGTCGCCTTTGTCGATGGTGACCCGGGCTTCATCGTCATGGCGCGGCTCATCGGCGACGCCCTGGCCTTGGCGGGGGCGGTGGTCTTCATGGCCCTGCTGTTCCAGTTCCAGTTCTGGCAGAGGACGAAGTTCTATGCGGCGGCGGGTTATCCGCCGGACGAGGCCGTCGAGACCCCCTAGGCAAGCTTGACCGGCCGGGTGTGGGCCGGGTGTTCAGCTAGGCGCTGAAGTTCAGCTTCAGCCCCGGCCTTGGCCAGCGGGTCTTGAGGAGTTTCCCCGTCGACGACGCCGTGATCCAGGCGTCCCGCATGTCCGCGCCGCCGAAGCAGATATTGGTGGTCAGTCGGTCGGGTACGAGGATGTGTTCGACGGCCTCGGACGCGGGGTCGAAGACGGTGATGCCTCCGTTCATCAGGGTGGCGACGCAGACCTTTCCGCCGGCTTCGACGGCGAGGCTGTCGACCATCTGATAGCCCTGGAGGTTGGAGACGACGCGGCCGTGCTGGCGGAAGGGCTGGTCGCCCAGGGTTCCGGGGGCCGAAAGGGCGAAGGCCCACAGGCGGCCCAGGGCGGTGTCGGCGACATAGACCTCGTCCTCGGCGGGCGAGAGGCCGACGCCGTTGGGGCTGATCATGCCGCCGCGGACGCGGGTGATCTTCGACCCATCCGCCAGGGCGTAGAAGAGGCCGCCCAGTTCCAGGGTGTGGCCGTCGTTGCGGCCGTTGTCGGTGAACCAGAAGCCGCCGGTTTTATCGAAGACGATGTCATTCGGAGCCCACAGGGGGCGGTCCTCGAAGGTCTCGTAAAGGGTGGTGGCCTTTCCGGTGGCGATATCGACCCTCTGGATCGAGCCGCCCTTGTGATGGGCGGGGGCGGGACCGGGGAAGAGGCGGCCTTCGATGGCGGTAAAGGTGAAGCGCCCGCCGTTGTTGCAGACATAGACCGCGCCGTCGGGGCCGAGCGCCGCGCCGTTGGGACCGCCGGGGAGGTCGGCGAGGGTGGTCTTCCTGCCATCGGGGGCGATGCGGGTCAGGCGCTGGCCGTGGATCTCCACCAGGATGAGCGAGCCGTCGGCCATGGCGATCGGCCCCTCGGGAAACTCGAGGCCTTCGGCTACGGTTTCGAATTCCATTGTATTCCCCCTCATTTGTCATCCTGGCCGAGTGACGCGAGAGCCGGGACCCAGCTGCGCCTGTGTTGGCGACAGTGAAGGGCGCGGCCGCAAGGTCCTGAGCGGCTGGGTCCCGGACAGCGGCTGCGCCGCTTCCGGGATGACAAGATTATTTATGCGATCTTTTTGCGCTCCAGCACACGGTGCGTCACCGCATATTGGTTGTTCTCGTCCGCCGGATGGGTCTCGCGCGAGACCTCTGTCCAGTCGGCTTCGTCGAAGGGCGGGAAGAGGACGTCGCCCTCTACGTCGGCCTCGACTTCGGTCAGGTACATGCGCTGGGCCTTGGGCAGGGCCGCCTTGAAGAGGGCCTCGCCGCCGATGACGCAGACTTCGTCCGCGCCGTCGTCCTTCGCCTGTTCCTTGGCGATCTGGACGGCCTCCAGGAAGCTTTCGCAGACCAGGGCGCCGGCGGCCTCGAAGGAGCCGTCGCGGGTCAGGACGACGTTCAGGCGGCCGGGCAGGGGGGCCTTGGGCAGGCTCTCCCAGGTCTTGCGGCCCATGATCACGGGTTTGCCGAGGGTGAGGGCCTTGAAGCGTTTGAGATCGTCTGAGAGCCGCCAGGGAAGGCCGCCTTCACGGCCGATGACGCCGTTGCGCGCGCGGGCGACGGGGCCCAGGGTCAGGAGGGGAGCGGCCACCTAGACCGCCACCTGCGCCTTGATGTGCGGGTGGGCCTGGTAGGCTTCGAGGCGGAAGTCTTCGTAGTCGAAAGAGAACAGGTCGTCCTTGCCGGCGATGTGCATGACGGGGAAGGGATAGGGCTCCCTGGCGAGCTGCTCTTTCGCTTGGTCGATGTGGTTCAGATAGAGGTGGGCGTCGCCGAAGGTGTGGACGAACTCGCCAGGCTCAAGGCCCGTGACCTTGGCCATCATCAGGGTCAGGAGGGCGTAGCTGGCGATATTGAAGGGGACCCCTAAGAAGATGTCGGCGCTGCGCTGGTAGAGCTGGCAGGAGAGCTTTCCGCCGGCGACGAAGAACTGGAACAGGCAATGGCAGGGCGGCAGGGCCATGTCGTCGACGTCGGCCGGGTTCCAGGCCGAGACGATGTGGCGGCGGCTGGCGGGGTTGTTCTTGATCGCCGCGGCGACATTGGAAATCTGGTCGATCACCCGCCCGTCGGGCGCAGCCCAGGAGCGCCACTGCTTGCCGTAGACGGGGCCAAGTTCGCCGTCCGGGGCGGCCCATTCGTCCCAGATCCTGACACCCCGCTCCTGCAGCCAGCGGACATTGGTGTCGCCGCGCAGGAACCAGAGCAGTTCCAGGACGATGGATTTCAGATGCAGCTTCTTGGTGGTCAGCATCGGAAAGCCGTCGGCCAGGTCGAAACGGATCTGGCGGCCGAAGACGCCAAGCGTGCCGGTGCCGGTGCGGTCCTCGCGGCGGGCCCCGTTGGCGAGGATGTCAGCCAGGAGGTCGAGGTACTGCCGCTCCGGATGCGGGCGGTTATCGGGCTTGAGATTGACGACGGCGGACATGGGGGGAATGTCGGCTTGAATCAGTCCCGCCGCAAGGCGGGGCGGGGGATGGTCCACAGGAGACCTGCTCAAGGGAGTTAATCCCAGATGGCGACTGTAGCGGCCAAGAGACGGCGATCCTTCTCCCGGTGGGAGAAGGACGCCAATTGCGGCTGGCGTTGCGGTTTACCCGCCGAAACCGCCTTCATCCAGAAACACGTGTTCTTCGGCCGTCATCTCGCGGCCCAGCGCCGCGTTGCGATGGGGGAAGCGGCCGAATCTTTGGATGATGTCGTAGTGGACCTTGGCCCATTTGAGGGCCTCCAGGTCGCCGCTGGCGGCGCAGAGTTCGACGCAGAGGGCCTGGTCGGCGAGATCCTCGGAGTGTTCGAAGGGCAGGTAGAAGAAGTGCCTGACCTCGACCTCGACCTGTTCGTCGAAGCCCTTGGCGATGGCCTTGCGGGCGATGCGGCGGGCCAGGGAGTCGGTGGCGAAGGCGTGGCCCGTGCCGCGGTACAGATTGCGCGGAAACTGGTCGAGCAGGATGAGCAGGGCGAAGGCGCCCTCGGCGGTCTCTTCCCAGGCGGCGTATTCGCCGCGGGCGGCGGCGTGGTGGGTCGGTTCGTACTTCAGACGGATGACGTCGTCGAAGCGCGCGTTCTTGGTGAACCACTTGGCAGGGCCCGCCTCGCGCCAAAAGGTGGTGATGTCCGAAGGATGCGCCGCCATGGTCCAGGAATGCTAAAGATAACACAGCTATTCAAGCGCCATTCAGACTGGCGCTCGCATTCTTGCGGCCAAGGGCGGAAGAACCCTTTGGAGTCGGGCGTATGAAGACGAAGACAGCGATGACGGCCTTGAGCATTGCCCTGTTGATGGGCGGCTCGGCCTTGGCCCAGAACCGCGGCTGGGGCGAAACCGTGCGGCAGGCTCGCGAAGGCGGCGGCCAGGAACGGGATTCGGCGCGCAACAACAATAACGGCGATCGCCAGCGCGGCGATCAGGCCCGCGGCGAAGGTGAACGCCGGGGCGACGGCGGTGAGCGCCGCGGCGACGGCGGCGACCGCAATCGCGGCCCATCCGGCGACGGCGGCCGTGGCCAAGGGCGCGGCCCCGCTCAACAGCAGGCTCCCGTCCAACAGGTCCAGCCGCAGCAACAGGCTCCCGTCCAACAGGCCAATCCCGGCCGCCAAGGCGGGCGCGGCTTTGGTCAGCAACAGGCGGGCCAACCCCCGCAGGGGCAAAATCCCAACTTCAACGGCCGCGGGCAGGGCCAGCAGCAGGCCCAGGCGCCAGCGCAAAGCCGGCTGAACCAGGGCTGGGACAATGGCCGGGGCGGTCCCTACAACGACTCCCGCAACGGACGCGGCAATGACGGCCGCGGTGGCCGGGACAACGACGGCCGCGGTGGCTGGAACAACAATGACGGCCGGGGCCCCAACGGCGGCCGCGGCAACGATGGCCGGGGCGGCTGGAACAACAATGACGGCCGGGGCGGCTGGAACAACAACGATGGCCGCAACTGGAACAACAATCGCGGCGACCGCGACCGCGGCCGGCGCGGCTATGACCAGCGCTACTGGCAGCCCCAGATCCGTTCGTCCCGCAGCTATGCCTGGTTTGGACCCAGCTGGCGGACCCCGCCGGGCTTCTACAACCGCTCCTGGGGCTATGGGGAAATCCTGCCCTGGTCCTGGTACACGCCGAACTACTACATCGACGACTTCTGGCGCTACGGCCTGCCGATGCCCCCCGTCGGATTCGAGTGGGTGAGGATCGGGCGCGACGCCGCTCTGGTCGACGTGTTCACCGGCCGCATCTACCAGGTGGTGAACTTCCTGTTCTGGTAAAACCGGGCAGGGCTTAGAGGGCCCCGGCGCGTGCGAGCGCCGGGGCCCTTGTCATTTGTGCTCCAAAGCTTGACGGCGCTGCGAAAAACCTGTCGAAAGCGCCTTCGTTTTTCCCGAAAGTTCGGAGCCTTAAGACCATGCGCGTCTACTACGACCGCGACGCGGACCTTTCCCGCATCCTCGACAAGAAGATCGCCATCGTCGGCTATGGCAGCCAGGGCCGGGCGCACGCGCTCAACCTGCATGACAGCGGGGCCAAGAACGTAGCGGTCGCGCTCAAGGAAGGCTCGGCCACCGCCAAGAAGGTGGAAGCTGACGGCCTGAAGGTCATGACGGTCGCCGAGGCCGCCAAATGGGCGGACCTTCTGATGATCCTCGCGCCCGATGAACATCAGCGCGACATCTATAAGTCCGAGATCGCGCCGAACCTGCGCGACGGCGCGGCCCTGCTGTTCGCCCACGGCCTGAACGTGCACTTCGGGCTGATCGAGCCCAAGGCCAGCGTCGACGTCCTGATGGTCGCCCCCAAGGGCCCCGGCCACACGGTGCGCGGCGAGTATCAAAAGGGCGGCGGCGTTCCCTGCCTGATCGCCGTCCATCAGAACGCCACCGGCAACGCCATGGACCTGGGCCTGGCCTATGCGTCGGCCATCGGCGGCGGCCGCTCGGGCGTGATCGAGACCAACTTCCGTGAGGAATGCGAAACCGACCTGTTCGGCGAGCAGGCCGTGCTCTGCGGCGGCCTGGTCGAGCTGATCCGCGCCGGGTTCGAAACCCTGGTCGAAGCGGGCTACGCCCCCGAGATGGCCTA
>DGYN01000067.1:5431-5786 GCA_002398405.1 Caulobacteraceae bacterium UBA5005 | reverse complement strand
GGGGCGGCGGGGGCGGCGGGGGCTTGATCAGCGCGGTGTCGAGCTTGTCATCCGCGTAGTTGCGCATCTTGAGCTCAAACTTCGCCGTCAGCACCGAATAGAAGATCACCGCGAACAGAACGCCGGTCGTCGTAAGCGCGACGGTAAGAGCCTTCGGGTCGATTTTCCTCTTGGGCGGATCATCAAAGATGTTCCGCGCCATGATCATAGGGGCCTCAGGGGCCGCGGCCGGGGGATCTTTCCTCGGCGGAGCGGGCGGAGGCGGTTGCTGTTGGTCAGCCATTTTCAACCTCCTCTATTTGCCGCCACCGACGCGGTCGTTGCCAACCAGCGCCACGCTGTAGAACCCATTGTC
>DGYN01000067.1:0-5242 GCA_002398405.1 Caulobacteraceae bacterium UBA5005 | reverse complement strand
GCCACGCTGTAGAACCCATTGTCCTGAAGCTTGTTCATCAGGCGCATGAAGTCCTTGTACTGAACCTCGGAGTCGCCGCGGATGAAGATCCGCTCGTTCTCAGGGTCACGCCCGCCCATGTTCTTTTTGAGATCATCGGCGAGAGTGTCGAGGGTCGTCTGATAGTCGCCCACATAGATGTTGGCGTTCTTCTGCAGGGAGATGAACACCGGCTTTGGCGGGTTCTTCCCTGGGGGGGCCACGGCGTTGGGCAGTTCGACCTCCACCGACACGGTGGCTAGCGGAGCCGCCACCATGAAGATGATGAGCAGCACGAGCATCACATCCACGAAGGGCGTGACGTTGATCTCGTTGTTCTGCCCGAGGTCGTACCTGCCGCCCCCGCCTCCGGAGACTTTAGCGCCCATCGGGTGTTACGCCCCCTTATCGAGCTGACGCGAGATGGCGTTCATCAGTTCGGCGATGAAGCCTTCCGTGCGAGCGCCGTAGGCGCCGATCCGGGTCTGGAAGTAGTTGTAGAAGATAACCGCCGGGATAGCGGCGAAGAGGCCGATACCGGTGGCGAGAAGCGCCTCGGCGATACCCGGGGCCACGGAGGCCAGGTTCGTCGTCTGCGTCTTAACGATGCCGATGAAGGAGTTCATGATCCCGTAGACGGTGCCGAACAGACCCACGAACGGGCCCGACGCGCCGAGCGAGGCGAGGAACTGCATGCCACTGGACATGCGCTTGGACAGCGAGGACTGCACCGCGTTCACGGCGTTCTGGGCGCGCATGAGGGTGGTTTCGCGGTGCTTGCCGCCCACTTCCAGGCCAGCCTGACGCGAAAGCTCGACTTCCTGAGAGGCGGCCGCGGCCATGTCGGCGAGCGGGTTGCCTTCGAAATCTTCCTGGCCGGCGATCTTACCGATGTCGGCGATCGACTTGGCGGTCCGGAAGCTCTCAACGAAGTTGTTGGAGACCTTGTTGAGGTTGGCGAACTCGAAGAGCTTCAGGAGCAGAAGCACCCAGGAGAAGGCAGAAGCGAGCAGAAGGCCGATCATCACGATCTTCACGACGATCGTCGCATCCATGAACATCGTGAAAGGCGTCAGCTCATCAGCCTCGCCCATGGTGTCCGTAAGGGTGGTCGGAGCGGTAGTGCCGGCTTCCGCGGCGGGCGCGGCGGCGGCGGCGGGATCAGCCGGGGCGGCGGCGGCGGGCGTCTCTTGCGCCAGAGCCGGTAGAGCCGGAGCGGCGGTCATCAAGATGACGGCCGCCAGGGCGGCCATAAGGGGGTTCATTTTTCTATTATCGCGCATCTGTCGCCAGTTCCTGATTGGTCCGCACGCGGCCGGAGGGCCAAACGCGCCAGAATTGTCTCCACCATTTTCGTCCGCAGCCTCGACCTCCTCGGTGGTCCCCCGAAGGCCGTAGCTGTCTTTTTCGTCCCCTGAGGCCGCCGTCCGATATGGACAAACGGAGTGACGGTAGACTTTGCAGTCTCGGTCCTTTGAAGGCGGAATTTTGCAGCGTCAAGAGGTGCGAAGCTTAATTCTTGCGACCGCGTAAGGTTATGTCACGACCATACCGCGCCGCACCATTCAAATGCCCTGATATATTGGCAGAAACTCCCCTGTAAGGCGAAATTTCATGTTGCAATGCAATAATTCCAACGAGGTGGAATGCGGCGACGGAATGGCGAAGGGGATCAGAACCTTAACAAGGCGGGGAAGAGCTCCCGTCTCGTGGTCAAGCTCTGCAACCTTGGAGAAGCAACCTTGAGACTTCGCCGCGGCGGCTCATCGTTAGTCGATGTACAGCCGAGCCGGCGCCTCGTGACGATTCTTGCGGGGCTTTCCCCATAGACGACCCTGGGGCGAACGAGCCTCGCCGCTCGCTGAATGCGCGCCTCGCCCGAAGCTGCGACAATTTGGCTCATGCGCCTACGCGCGCGGGGGTGATTAGTCGGCGCCGGTTGGACGGGGAACGGGCTTGAGGACAGAACGCACGACCTTGCTGACACTGGCGGCGGCCATCGTATTGCCGCTGGTTCTGCTCGCCGCCATCGCCTCCGCCTTCGGCCTCAATGACCAGCGCAGGCAGATCGAGGCCGACGCCCTGGCCCGCGCCAATTCGGCGACCGCCCGGGTCGATGGCGAGCTCATGGCCGAGAAAAGCGCGCTGGAGGTGCTGGCGGTCAGCCGGGCGATGCGCAACCACGATTGGGGCGCGGTCCGCAGTCAGATCGAGCGGGTCGGCGAGCGGCGTCCGCGCTGGCGCAACGTCATCCTCACCGATGCGGCGGCCCGCCGCGAGATTTTCCAGACCGTCGCGCACCTGGGCGAGACCCGGCCGGCGCGGACCGACGCACTCGACTATATCGATGGCGCGGGGAAGGGTTTCCAGGTGGGAGGGATGGCCGGAAAGCCGCCGAGCCTCGTCCTGCATTCGCCGGTCTTCGAGAACGCTGCGCTGGCCTTTGTGCTGACCCTGGAGCTCGACCCCTCGGACTTCCAGGCAATCCTGATGTCCGCCCAACCGGAGGGCGGCGTCAGCGCGGTGGTCGACCGGAACGGCCGGTTCATCGCCCGCAGCCTAGACCCGAAAGGCAAGGTGGGCGAGCTGGCCACCCCCTATGTGCGCGAGGCCATCAACAAGGGCCGGTCCGGGCTTTACGAGGGCAAAACCTGGGAGGGCCTTGAGAACTACACCGCTTTTGAGACCTCTAGCTTCAGCGGCGTTTCCACCCACGTAGCGATCAGCGCCAATCAACTGAATACGCCCAGGCTCAGGTTCATCCTGTTGATAGCCTTCGCGGGGTTCGTCGCCCTGGCTCTGGCCGGCGCCATCGCCGCCTACGGCCTGCGCCAACTGGCGCTTCGCCGGCGCGAGGAAGAGGGCCGGGGCCGGGCCCAAAAACTGGAAGCTATCGGCCAGCTGGCCGGCGGGGTCGCCCACGACTTCAACAACCTGCTGGCCGTGATCATGGGATCCCTCGACCGGCTGTCGCGCAGCGTCGAGGGGGAAAATGTCCGTACGGTCGCCAACGCGCTGGCGGCAGCTCAGAGAGGCAAGAAACTGGTCCAGCAATTGCTCACCTTCACCCGCCCCCACGGACCGGACATCGGCCGGGTGGATCTGAACCAGGTGGTTGACGGGGTGCGCGACCTGATCGCCGAGTCCGTTGGGCCCTTGGTCACCGTCGCCGTCGACATTGCGCCGGATGCACGCCTGGTGAAGTCTAACGCCGGGGAACTGGAGCTGGCGCTTCTAAACCTGGCGGTCAACGCCCGCGACGCCATGCCCAAGGGCGGCGAGATCAGGATCGCGGCAGCACGTGCAGGCGATATGGTGGAGATCAGTGTGGCCGATCAGGGCGCGGGCATGAGCGCCAAGGTGGCGGCCCAGGCCTTTGAACCCTTCTACACCACCAAGCCGCCGGGCAAAGGAACGGGCCTGGGCCTTGCCCAGGTCAAGAAGCTGGCCGATCATTCCCATGGGGCGGCCGAGATCCGCAGCATCGAAGGTCAAGGGACAGCTGTGATCCTGTGGCTGCCCGCCGCCTAAGAGGCGGCGGCTTTCGCCTCGACGGCCAGTTTCCGGGCGGCGACGGCCTGATCCATGAAGGTCGGGGCTCCGTCGGTCTCGAAGGCGTTGCGGGTCGCTTCGAGCGCGGAATGGGCGGCGGCAAGCGCGTTGTGCGACCTGTACTGAGCGCCGGGTGCGGCCTTCGTATAGGCATCAAAGGCCTCACGGTAGGCGGCCTCGGCGGCCGCCAGCGCTTGGCGCTCCTCGACCCGGCTGACCTGCTTGTGCGGCGTGGCGGTGGCGCAAGCGGTCAGCGACAGCAAGGCCAAGGTGAGTAAGGTGGTCTTCAAGGTCTATCCTCCTGAACAGACAAAACGTTTTGAGGAGAACGCGCGGGGGCGGCTAAGGCGCCAAGGGGTTGCAACTTTCGCAAAGGCGCGGCCAGATAAGGGAAAAGACCTCTGGGAGGGGCTATGCCATGAACCACACGCACCAAGGCGTTCAGCCGCCGCGCATCGTGCTGGCCTCACTGGCCCTTTTTGCCGCCGGCTGTGACGAGGGCGTCGACCGCACGGCCCGCGCCGCGCTGGAGCGGACTGAGCCGGCCCATGCCCCCGCAGCGCCCCCTGGCCCGGCGGAGACCATCGTCGCCGAGTACGTGGCCCAGATGACGCAGACTTCCATGGCTTATGAGGCGGCGCTGAAGGATGCGGAGTACGCGCTGACTCTAGACGAGGCGTCCCTCACCACACCGGCGGAATTCAAGAAGGCGCCGGCGCGGGTAGCGGCGGCGAAGAAGGCGGCGGCCGAACACCGCGGGGCGGCCCTGGCCCAGACCGACAAGGCGATCGCTGCACTGGAAGCCTTGGCCGCCAGCCGGCCGGACAAGACGTTGATGGCGAGCAAGCTCGCCGCCGACCTGACGACCATGCGCGCGCGCCGCGCGCAGCACTGGACTCTGACAGACCAGATCATCGCCGAAACCGAAGCCGCTTGGAAAACGCTTAACACCTCCGGCCCATGGACCCTGCAGCCCACGGGCGTCACCTTCGAGGCCTATAAAGATAGGCAGGCCTATGACGTCCACCTCGACCGCATCGCCGCCGCCGCCCGCCGCCAGGAGGCCCTGATCGCCGAGCAGGCCAAGGCGACGGTGGACCTTCGCGCGCTGGCCAGGCTTTATGGCCAATGACCGCGCAACCCGCCCCCTCCCCCCGGATCAGCCACCTCCCCGCCGCGGCTGGCGCGCTGCTGGCGGCCGCGGCGGCGGTGCTCGTCGCACGCCTCTCACCCACCGCCGCCGTTGCGGTGGGCGCCGCTTCGGCCCTTGGCGCAGCGATCTGGGCGACCCTGCATTTCGGCTACGCGCGGCGCCGGAGCGCGGCCATGGCCGCCCCCTATCTGATCACCATCGTAGCGGCCGCGATGATCAGCGGCTTGGTCGCGGGCGCCTATCAGGACTGGTTGAAGGCCGAAGGCGTGGCTGGCCCAAGACTCGCCGCGCAAGAGACGACGGGCGCCGCCGGCCCAGCCGCCAAGGGCAAGGCGATGGAGCCCGGCGCCGTCGCCAAACTGATCGACACCTATTTCGCCGACATGCGATCCCTGCAGGCCGCCTTCGTCACCGAGCTCAACGACAACGGCTTTCTCGCCGCCGTCAGCGGCCAGACCCTGTCCGCGGGTGGCGCGATCAATGCCTCGCCCGGCAAGATCGCGGCGGGCCGCGAGGCCG
>DGYN01000130.1:11613-11742 GCA_002398405.1 Caulobacteraceae bacterium UBA5005 | reverse complement strand
GTGCACCGGGATGCGGATGGTCCTGGCCTGGTCGGCGATAGACCGCGTGATCGCCTGCCGGATCCACCAGGTCGCATAGGTGCTGAACTTGTAGCCCCGGCGGTATTCGAACTTGTCGACCGCCTTCAT
>DGYN01000130.1:4706-11348 GCA_002398405.1 Caulobacteraceae bacterium UBA5005 | reverse complement strand
AACTTGTCGACCGCCTTCATCAGACCGATGTTGCCCTCCTGGATCAGGTCCAGGAACTGCAGGCCGCGGTTGGTGTATTTCTTGGCGATGGAGATCACCAGGCGCAGGTTCGCCTCGACCATCTCCTTCTTGGCCTGGCGGGCCTCGCGTTCGCCCTTCTGCACGGTCTGGACGATGCGGCGGTAGTCGTCGATGGCGACGCCGGTTTCCTGCGCCAGCGCCGCGATGTCCGAGCGGATCTCGCTGATCTGGCCCGCGTCGTTCTCAACGAACTTGGTCCAGCGCACACCCAGCGGCTTTAGCTGGTCAGTCCAGGTCGGGGCCAACTCGTTGCCGAAATAGGCTTTCAGGAACTCAGAGCGGGAAATGCCGTAGCTGTCGGCCAGGCGCAGCAGGCGGCCTTCCAGGGCGATCAGGCGCTTGTTGATCGCATAGAGCTGCTCGACCAGGGCCTCGATGCGGTTGTTGTTCAGCTTCAGGGTCTTGAGGTGCTGGACGATGGCGGTGGTCGCCGCCACATAGGCCTGGCGCTCGCTCTCCTTCAGGTCCTTGCCTTCAAGGCGGCGGTTGATCAGCTTTTCCTGCAGCTTGCGGAAGCTCTCGAACTCGCCCGCGATGGCGTCCAGGGTGGTCATCACCCCTTCGCGCAGCTCTGATTCCATGGCGCTGACGGTCGGGCCGGCGCCGTCGTCAAAGTCCTCTTCGTCGTCCTGGGACTCGCCCTCGGCGGCCTGCGCCCGGCGCTCGACCTCGACCTCGTCCTCTTCCTCGTCGGCGTCCTTGCGCTCATCGGCGAGCTTGGCCTGCACGGCCTTGGGCCCGCCCATGGGCGGCGACTGCACGACTTCACCAGCCGGCGGAGCGGGAATGGAAGTCCCCGGCAGGGTGCCGGTCAGGCCGCCATAGGTCTGTTCCAGGTCGATGACTTCGCGCAGCAAGACCCGGCCGGTGGCCAACTCGTCGCGCCACACCATGATGGCTTCGAAGGTCAGGGCGCTTTCGCACAGCCCGCGGATCATGGTGTCGCGGCCGGCCTCGATGCGCTTGGCGATGGCGATTTCGCCCTCGCGCGACAACAGCTCCACCGAGCCCATTTCGCGCAGATACATGCGCACCGGATCGTCGGTGCGGTCATAGGCGCTTTCCTTGGGCGTCTCGACGACGTTGGAATCTTCGCGGACCACCACCTCGGCCGGGCCGTCGGCGGCCTCTTCCTCGGCCTCGATGACGTTGACGCCCATCTCGGACAGCATGGCGAGCGTGTCTTCAATCGCCTCGGAAGTCACTTCCTCGCTTGGCAGCACCTTGTTCAGCTCGTCCATGGTGACGTAGCCGCGCGCCTTGGCCTGCTTGATGAACTTCTTGACCCCGGCGTCGGTCAGATCAAGCAGGGGGCCGTCGGCCTGCGGGGCCTCGGCTTCGGGCGCTTCGGTGGTTTCGCTCATATAAATCTCCGGTCCCGGCGATCAGGCGCGACCCGCGCTCGCGACAGCCAAAAATGCATGCAAGGAGCGGGCCGCGGGAAACTACCCGCGACCGCCCCGAAGGGTTCCCGTCTGAAAGCCGCCCGCTAAGGGCCCGCGATCAGGGTGCGAGGCGGCAGGAGCGAAAGGTCCGGGACAGGAATGGCTCGCCTGCTAGCAGTGCGGCCTTGTCGATTTCGCCCGTAACGACCGCCATCGTCACAAGGGCTGAGATGGCTGTGGATGGGTGGAGAGTCAAGGGGTTGACGTTGCAAGTCAGGTCCCGCCTGCGTCTTCCAATGTAAATCTGAGAGGGATGAAAGACCGCGTGCCGGCCGGCATGCTAGCGATGCATGGCGTGACCTCCACTCGCAACACCGCCGCCAACCCTACCGCCGCCTCGCCAAAGCCCCATCCCCTGGGATTTTCGGACACCGCTTTGCAGTCTTTCAGCGATCCGTCCGCATCGATGAGACAGCTGATCCTGGCGCTACCTTGCTGCTCCAGCCGCATTGCCCGCTCTGGGTAGAAATCCAAGACGCCCTGGGGGCCCTCAAAGATGACCTTGAGCGGGCAAACATTCTTTCCGCCCGTCGAAACACATCCGCCCAGCGCGACAAGCAGTAAGGCCAACGCCGCCACTCTCAATGCACCCACTCCCCCATGCTGATCGCCCGGGACAGGGCGTCCCGCTCGATCTTCAGCTTGGAGAGGGTCGCGAAATCGTGGTCGCGGTCGATATCCTGCTTGGCCTGATCGACGGCCCGCTCCAAAGCGTCCAAGGCCAGAAGTGCGTCATAGGCGGCGGCCCATAGCAGGCGCGCCTGAGGCTCGCTCAACGCCGGATCCCTGAAGGCGGCGTTGGCCATGTCTGCGGCCTTGGAAAGCTGATCGAACAGGCGGGCGTCCAGACCCTTGGCGGCTAACCGCCTCATGACCGTATCGGTGTCGAGGTGGTCGGACTCGAAACTCAAGGAGACCAGTTCCGCCGCCACCATGTCGAGCCTTGGGTCGCCAAACCCACTGGCGGCGATGCGTTCGATCTTGTCGGCGAACAGGTTCGGATGCTGGATCGCCGCCACCGCCAGGGCCGCCGCGAGTGGTTTGGGCGCATCCTTCAGGGCCCGCGCCGCGGCCTTGCCCGCATCGCTCGCCCCGGTCAGCGGCAGGACCCGCTTCTTGCCGTCCCAGCGCGCCCGCGACAGCGCCCTCCCCGCCGCGCCCACCGTGTAGACCGGCTGCGCCGTCGGCCACAGGCCCTCGAACCGGCCCAGCAGATCCTCGCGATAGGCCTTGGCGAGGTCCGGATCGGCGATGGTCGAGGCGATCTTGCGCAGGTTCGCCTTCAGCGCGGTCTTCTGCTCGGGCGTCTCCAGGGCGCCGGCCTCGGCCACCGCCTGCTTGAACAGCTTCTCGGCGAAGGGGACGGTCACCGCGATCTGGGCCTTGAGCACTCCGGGCCCGTGCTCCCGCAGGATATCGTCCGGGTCCTTGCCCCCCTCGACCATGCTGAACTTGAAAGACCGCCCCGGCTGCAGATGCGGCAGGGCCCGCTCGATCACGCGGCCGGCGGCCCGTTGCCCGGCCCCGTCGCCGTCGAAACAAAGGGTCGGCTCATTATGGAACCGCCAGAGCAGTTCCATCTGCCCCTCCGTCAGCGCCGTCCCCATGGGCGCGACGCCGGCGATCCCCGCCCGGTGGCAGGCGATGACGTCCATATAGCCCTCGACCACCACCAACGGCGGGTGCGAGTCCGCCGGCGCGGTCGCCAGGATCTTGCGCGCCTCGGAAAGCCCGTAGAGCACCCGGCTCTTGTCGAACAGCGTGGTGTCCGGCCCGTTCAGGTACTTGGCCTTGGCCTCCGGATCGAGCGCCCGGCCCCCGAACGACACCAGCCTGCCGCGATGGTCGCTGATCGGAAACATGATCCGGCCGCGAAAGCGGTCATAGGGCGCGCCGCCATCTTCGGGCGCAATCAACAGGCCCGCCTCCACCAGGTCCCCCGGCAAGGCTCCCTTGGCGACCAGATAGTCCTTCAGGCCCGTACGGTTGTTGGGCGCCAGGCCCACGCCAAACCGGGCCCATTCCTTTTCCGGCAGGCCCCGGCGCTCCAGATAGGCGCGGGCGTCCGCTCCGCCCGGCCGGCGCAGCTCGCCCTCGAACCATTTGGCGGCCATCTCCAGCCAGTCGGACAACCCGGTGCGCTTCTTGTCCTCCTCGACGGCGCGGGGATCGGCGGCGGGCATTGGAATACCGGCCTCGTTGGCCAGCCGCTCGACGGCTTCCGGGAACGACAGCCGCTCGGTTTCCTGCAGGTAACTGATCAGGTCGCCGTGCTTGCCGCTCGAAAAGCAGTGATAGAAGCCCTTGTCGTCATTGACGAAGAAGCTTGGGGTCTTTTCCTTGGTGAAGGGCGACAGCCCCGCGAACTCCCGCCCCTGACGGCGCAGCTTCACCGTCTTGCCGATGACGTCGGAGAGACGCAGGCGTGATTTGATCTCGTCGAGGAAGCGTTCGTCGAACCGCATGATGATCTTGGGTTAGAGTTTAGACGTTAGCCATCTAGGAGTCGCCCCATGGCAAAGCCGCTCACCGTTGTTATCCCCCACAATCTTGGCGCCGCCGAGGCCCGCCGCCGGCTGGAGAGCGGGATTGCCTCCCTTGCCGGCGATCTGGCAGGCGAGGTTCATCAGTCCTGGACGGGCGACCGCCTGGATTTCTCCGCCGCGGTCATGGGGCAGACCCTCAAAGGCATGTTGGAAGTGATGGCCAACGAGGTCCGGCTGGAACTCGACCTGCCGGGCCTGCTGGGCATGATGTCAGGAAAGATCAGGGGCAAGATCGAGGAAAAGGGCCGCCTGCTGCTGAAATAGTCAGGTTCCGCCCGGTTTGCGCAGCTTGCACCGGATACAGGTTTTCATGCCGTTGAAGGTCCGGCTCGTTCGAAAGTCATGGCCCTCGACCAGACATTTGAAGAACTGCAGCACGCGAAAGCTGCCGCCTGCGTCGCGGTTTGTCATTCCCAATTCCTCAAAAATCCGCGCCAGCTCTATGAAACGACCGAACGCACGATCAATGAACGAAATTTACCTTAGACCGTTGCGGGAGCGTGACAATATTTCTGGAACCTCCTTGGGCAGGCCGCCCCTGAAATTCAAAATGCCTTGACACGAACATTTACGTCCGTAATCAATAAGCGATTACGGAGGTAAACGATGCGGATCAGCACAGCCGAGAGCGCGGTGATGGAGGCCCTCTGGCGAACCTCCCCCCTGGCCGCCGAGGACATCTTCGCCGAGGTCGGCGCTGGCCAGGCCTGGACCGAGGCCACCGTGAAGACCTTGATCAACCGCCTGCTCACCAAGGGGGCCATCGCGGCCCAGAAGGACGGGCGGCGCTACCTCTACACCCCGGTGATCGCCCGCGCCGCCTATGTCACCGCCGAAAGCGAAAGCCTGCTGGGGCGCCTGTTCGACGGCCGCCTGGCGCCGCTGGTCAGCCACTTCTCGAAGGAAAGCAAACTTCACCCCGACGACATCGCCGAGCTCAAGGCCCTGATCAAGGAGATGGACCGTGACCGCCGCTGAATTTCTCAGAGCGATGATCGCCGCCAACCTCGTCGCCTCGGCGGCCGTACTGCTGGTCGCCGTGGCCCGCAAGCCGGTTCGAAGGCTATTGGGCGCGCGCCTGGCCTACGCCCTTTGGCTGATCCCCCTCCTCGCCGCCGCCGCGACCCTCCTGCCGGCCCGCCCGCTGCCAGCTTCGCGGCCGCTGGCTGAGGCGGCCGCTACCCTGGACTGGGTTGTCCTGACGCCGCCGGCAGGCGCCGCCGCCGGCTACTCGCCGCTGCTGCTCGCCCTGTGGCTTTTGGGCTCGGCCTTGAGCCTGACGGTCCTGGCCGTGCAGCAGCGGCGTTTCACCCGCGCGCTTGAGCCCCTCACCCCGCTGGCGCCCAACCTTTTTCGCGCCGCCCTCCCCGGGGTCGGACCCGCCCTCGTCGGGGCGTTGCGGCCCCGCATCATCGTGCCCGCCGATTTCGAAACCCGTTACTCAGAAGACGAGCAGGTCACAATCCTCGCCCACGAGCGCGCGCACCTGGCGGCGGGCGACGCCCAGCTCAACGCCCTCATCGCCGCGATCCGCGCGGTCTGCTGGTTCAATCCCCTCATCCATCTGGGCGCGCACCTGGCGCGCCTGGACCAGGAACTTGCCTGCGACGCCAAGGTCATCGGTGACCGCCCGGCGGCGCGCAAACCCTACGCCGCGGCTCTGCTGAAGGCCCAGCTCGCCCCGTCGTCACTGCCGCTCGGCTGCTACTGGCCGTCGCGGTCGCCTCATCCCTTGAAGGAGAGATTTGTGATGCTGAACAGAAAAGAGCCGGGCCGGCTGCGCCGCCTGACGGGCGCCGCCGCCCTCGCCGTCCTTGGCTTGGGCACAGCCTACGCCGCCTGGGCCGCCGATCCGGCTGTGGTCCCCTCGCCCCCTGAAATCGTCGCCGCCGCGACCGCATCGCCTGCGCCAGCGGTCCAGCTCGCCCAGGCGAGCCCAAAGGCGCCGCCCCTGACAAACGCCGCGCCTCCCCCTGCCCCGCCGCGCCCCACCCTCATCACCCAACCTGATTGGGACACCCGGCCTACGGTTGAGGATATGCTCAAAGCCTTCCCCGAAGGCCCGCCTTGGGGCAACGCGACCTTGCGATGCACGGTCAGCGCCGAGGGTCAGGTCGAGAACTGTGTGGTCGCCTCGGAATCGCCCGCCGGTTCCGGGGTCGGAGAAGGCGCCCTGAGGCTCGCTCCCCTCTTCAAGATGAAGCCGCAGACTCGTGACGGCGTCCCCGTGGCCGGCGCTGAGATCAATATCCCGGTCCGCTTCGCGATGCAGTGACCCGCCTCGCTTGACCGGGCCCGGATCGGCCCCTAGTTACAGGCGCTCATTGGGCGGGCAGGAGGCGACTCCGGCCCGCCTTTTTGCGACAATGATCCACCGTTTCTAAAAAGGAGGCCTCCATGACCGACGAGCTGACGCCCGGCGCGACGGGAGTCCTGGTCCTGGCTGACGGCACGGTCCTGCAGGGGATTGGCTGCGGCGCCATCGGCGCGGCGGTGGGCGAGGTCTGCTTCAACACCGCCATGACCGGCTATCAGGAGATCCTCACCGACCCCTCCTACATGGCCCAGAT
>DGYN01000130.1:0-4460 GCA_002398405.1 Caulobacteraceae bacterium UBA5005 | reverse complement strand
CACATCGGCAACGTCGGGACCAATATTGAAGACGTCGAGGAGTTCGGCATCGGTGCGGGGACAGCGGCGCGCGGCGCCATCTTCCGCGACATCCCCACCGGCCCGGCCAACTATCGCGCCGACTCGGACTTTGACGGCTGGATGAAACGGCGGGGCGTCATCGCGCTGGCCGGCGTCGACACCCGCTCGCTGACCAAGGCCATCCGCGAGAAAGGCATGCCGCACGGGGTCATCGCCCACGCGCCGGACGGGGTGTTCGACCTTCCCGCCTTGCGCAAACAGGCCGCCGAATGGGCGGGGCTGGAGAATCTCGACCTCGCCAAGGACGCCACCTGCCGCCAGGCCTTCACCTTCGACGAGACCCTATGGGATTGGCCGGAAGGTTACGGCAAAAACGACAATCCGAAGTATCAGGTTGTCGTTCTAGACTACGGAATCAAAAGAAATATCCTGCGCAGCCTCAACAGCATCGGCGCCCAGGTCACCGTGGTTCCCGCCGATACCTCCGCCGAGGATATCCTGGCCCGCAACCCCGACGGCGTCCTGCTCTCCAACGGCCCGGGGGATCCGGCCGCGACCGGCCAATACGCCGTCCCCCAGATCCAGAAGCTGGTCGACAGCGGCACGCCGGTGTTCGGCATCTGCCTTGGCCACCAGATGCTTGCCCTGGCGCTGGGCGCCAGGACCCGCAAGATGGACCAGGGCCACCACGGGGCCAATCACCCGGTCAAGGACCTGACCACCGGCAAGGTCGAGATCGTCTCCATGAACCACGGCTTCACCGTCGACCGCGACAGCCTGCCCGCTCCGGTGGTCGAGACGCACGTCTCCCTGTTCGACGGCACCAACGCCGGCATCGCGCTGAAGGATAAGCCCGTGTTCAGCGTCCAGCACCACCCCGAAGCCTCCCCCGGCCCCACCGACAGTCTCTATCTGTTCGAGCGCTTCGCCGGCCTGATGGACAAGGCCAAGGCCTGACCCGAAGGCCATCCTTGCGCCACGGTCTGTCGCCAAAGCGATAGGCGGGCTCGACCACGGGGCGCACTTCCCCCTAGAGTTTGGTTTCGTAAGGCAAAAGGATCGACATGTTCCAACGACGCGCGCCGCTGCTGGCCGGCTTTATCGCGGCCCTCCTGCTTGTCGTCGCGGGCGCTGTCCCGGTCACCGCCCAGGTCCCGGCCGCCGCGGCCTCCCGCGCGGCGCCAGCCTGGCCGCACACGACCTCTGACCTGAAGCCCGAGGCCGGCATCGTTTTCGGCGTCCTGCCCAACGGCCTGCGCTACGCGATCCAGCGCAACACCACCCCGACCAACACCGTCTCCATGCGCATGATGGTCAACGCCGGCTCCATGCATGAGCGGCCCGGGGAGGAAGGCGTCGCCCACCTTCTGGAGCACATGGCCTTCCGCGGCTCGACCCACATTCCGGACGGCGAGATCCTGGGCGTGCTTTCCAGCCTCGGCATGAGGCTCGGCCCCGACGCCAACGCGGGCACCTCGTCCCTCTTCACCCGCTATATCCTCGACCTGCCCAAGAACGAGGGCCAGGCGGTGGATGTCGCCCTCCTGATGATGCGCGAATTCGCCAGCGAGCTTTCCCTCTCGCCCGCCACCCTCGACGCCGAGCGGCCGGTGGTGGTCGCCGAGGAGCGCGCCCGCGGCGGCGCCGAGATCAAGCTTCTGGAGGAACTCACCCGCGCCCAGATCGGCGACCATCCCATGGCGCGGCCGACCATTGGGTCCATGGACGTGGTCCGCAACGCCCCGGCCTCACGGCTGCGCGGCTTCTATGACGCCTATTACCGGCCCGAGCGCACCACCCTGGTCATCGTCGGCGATGTCGATCCGGCCGATGTCGAAGCCAGGATCAATCGTCGTTTCGCCGACTGGCGCGGCCGGGGCGAACCCGGCGGCGATCCGGCCCCCGCCGGCGCCAAGGCCGATGGCCCGCCCGTGCAGATGCGCATCGTGCCGGGTTCGCCCGGCAACGGCGTCAAGCTGATCTGGCGCCATGCCTACCGCCCCCATGACACCAGCCGCGCCGCCGCCCTCCGCCACGAGGTCGAGGCCCTGGGCCAGCAGATCATGGCCATCCGCCTGCGCGATCTGAACGAGGCGGCCGGCCAGCCCTTCCTCAGCGCCGATCCGGTCGCCGCCGCCGACATTCCCGGGGTCTCGCGGGCCTCGAGCATGGAGGCCCACTACATCAACAACCTGCCCAAGACCGTCGATGTCCTGATCCGGGCCCAGCGTCAGATCGCCGAGCAGGGCGTCACCCAGGTCGAACTTGATCGCGCCCTGGCCAACCGCAAGCTCGCCATCCAGAACCTCATCTCCGAGACCCCGACGCGGGAGACCCCGGTCCTGGTGGAAAACCTCCTGGGCTACGCCCTTTCCGGCGAGCTTCCGATCACCCCCAGCCAGCGCCTGGCCCTGCTGGAAGAGGCGGGCCGCACCGTCACCCCAGCCCAGGTCAACGCCGCCCTGCGCGCCCATTTCGAGGGCGACCCCACCATCCTCTACTACGGCGCCACCGAACCGGTTGGCGGTCAGCAGGCCTTCGCCGCCGCCGTGGCTCAGGCCAGGGGCGCCTCCCTTGGCGCCTATGCCGCGGCCAACGTCAAACCCTGGCGGCACACCGATTTCGGCCCCGCCGGCCGGGTCATCGACCGCCAGACCCGCGAGGACATCGGCGTCACCCTGGTCAAGTTCGCCAACGGCGTGCGCCTCACGGTCAAGCCCACGAGCTTCACCAAGGAGAACGTGCTGGTGAAGGTGCGCTTCGGCTATGGCCAGCTGCATCTGCCCAAGAACGCGCTCACCGCCGCCGACTTCGCCACCACCATCTTGAACGGCGGCGGCCTTACCGACATGACCCGCTCGGAGGAATCCGCCAGCCTGGCCGGCAAACAGGTCATGGCCATCGCGACCCAGTCTGACGACGCCTACGAATACGTGAACCCCAGCGGCGTTCCGACCGCCAACCTCGATCTGCAGATGCAGCTCTTCGCCGCGCGCTTCTCCCGCGCCGGCTACCGCACCGACGATTGGGCGGTGACCATCCGCAGCGGCGCCGAGGCCGACCGGGCCGTCGATTTCGACCCCGAGCGGGTCTACAACCGTGTCGCCCCGCCCCTGCTCCATTCCGGCGACATCCGCTGGGAAGCCTCGACCCCTGAGCAGCATGTCACCTGGGACCCCAAGGACGCGGTCGCCTTCATCAAGCCGATCCTGGAGACCTACCCCCTGGAGGTGATCATGGTCGGCGATGTCACCGTCGATCAGGCCATCGCCGCCACCGCCAAGACGCTGGGCGCTCTTCCGCCGCGCCGTCAGATCGCCGAGCCCGCGGACCTGCGCCATGTGCGCTTCCCGCCCGGCACGCCCACGCCGATCGACATCAAGCACAAAGGCAGGGCCGACCAGGCCCTGCTGATCGTCCACTGGCCGGCGGCCGATGCGCTCGCCAACCCGCGCGAGACGCAGGCCGCGTCCATGCTTTCGGGAATCCTCGGCTCGCGGGTCAGCCACGAATTGCGCAACGCCCAGGGCCAGACCTACTCGCCCCACGCCTATGACGCCCTGACCACTCACCTTCCCGGCTACGGGGCCATCGGGGTAGAGGTCACCCTGCAACCGAAGGACATCCCCGGCGCCTTCCTGATCATCGACACCATCGCCATGGACCTGGCCCTTCGCGGCCCCGCTCCGGTCGAGTTTCAGGCGGCGCTCACCCCCCAACTGGAAGGCATCCGCAAGGCGCAGCAGGACAACCGCTATTGGTTCAGCATCCTCAACGGCGCCCACGACAAGCCGGCCCTGTTGGATCTGGCCGCCAACCAGATCGCCGACGCCCGCGCCCTGACCCCGGAAGACATCCGCAGCGTCGCCCGCAAATGGCTTGTCAGCGAGCGCGCCTGGAAAATGACCATCACCCCCGAACGCACCACCCAGGCGTCGCGGTAGATCCCGGCGCCGAAGGTCTCCCCTTTTCCCCTCCCTACGGGAGGGGCAAGGGGTGGGCTTACGGTCCAAGAGACGGCCCGCCGTTCGTCCGGATCGCCCGTTTGTGCGACCCGGCGCCGCCAGGGAGCGGCAGTCGGTGACAACCCTTCAGGCGCCGTAAGCCCTCCCCCAACCCCTCCCATAGGGAGGGGAGGAAGAAACGGGCGTCGGTCCCTAGTTCTTCGCCTTGTCGACCAGCTTGTTCTTGCCGATCCAGGGCATCATGCCGCGAAGCCGTTCGCCGACTTCCTCGATCTGATGCTCGCCCAGGCGACGGCGGGTGGCTTTCAGCACCGGCTGGCCGGCGGCGTTCTCGTTCATGAACTCGCGCACGAAACGGCCCGACTGGATGTCTTCCAGCACGCGCTTCATCTCGGCCTTGGTCTCAGCTGTCACGATGCGCGGGCCAGTGGCGTACTCGCCGTACTCGGCGGTGTTGGAGATCGAGTAGTTCAT
>DGYN01000038.1:53140-84646 GCA_002398405.1 Caulobacteraceae bacterium UBA5005 | reverse complement strand
GGACTTGTTCCGGGGGCCAGACGGTCCTCCGCTCAGATCGCAGATTCGCCGCCGAGCGGGCGGCGGCTGGCGCACAGCTTGGGACTTCTCCCGGCCCCCGGAACAAGTCCGGGGGTGACGGTGGTGGGCTATTGTGTATCCACGTCGAACAGCACCCCGTCGTCGTCCGTCTCGACCAGCGCCAATCGATCCCCCAGCGCCGCCAGCACCGCGCCTGCGCCCTGGTCGCCGGTCAGCGTCATCAGCTTTTCGAACAGCGCCCGCCCGATCAGCACCGGATGCCCGCGCTGGCCGTCGAACACCGGGGCGGCGGCGGCGTGGCCGGGTAGGGCGGCGGCGAGCCTTGGCAAAACCTCGTGCGGGATGCGGGGCATGTCGCCCAGGAAGATGAGCGCCGCCTCGCAGTCGGCGGGCAGGGCCGCGATACCGGCGCGCAGAGAGGCCGAGAGGCCGTCAGCATAGTCGCGGGCCTCCACGATCACCGCACCGGTGGCGGCGTCCGCCACCTTGGCGTCGGCGCCCGTGACCACATAGACCTTTCGGACCGGCGCGGCGCGGGCGGCGGCCAGCGCTCCATCGATCAGCCGTCCGCCGCCATAGGGCGCGGTCAGCTTCCCCCCGCCGAACCGCGCGCCGAGGCCTGCGGCCAAAAGGATTGCGTCGAGCCTTGCCTCTGTCGCCACGCGGCTTTTCCGCCTATGTTGAGGGCCAGATGACGCCCTACGACAGCGCAGCCCTGCCGTCCACCAAACCCCGCCCCGCCCTGATAGACGGGTTTGGGCGCGCGGTGACCTATCTGCGCGTCTCGGTGACCGACCGCTGCGACCTGCGCTGCACCTATTGCATGGCCGAGCATATGACCTTCCTGCCGAAGGCAGAGGTGCTGACCCTGGAGGAACTCGACCAGATTTCTTCGGCTTTCATCGGCCTGGGGGTCCGCAAGCTGCGCCTGACCGGCGGCGAGCCCCTGATGCGCAAGGGCTTCATGAGCCTGGTCGAGGGCCTGTCGCGCCACCTCAAATCCGGCGCCCTGGACGAACTCACCCTGACCACCAATGGCACGCGCCTGGCCGAATTCGCCGGCGAGCTGGCGGCCCATGGCGTTAAGCGCATCAACGTCTCGATGGACAGCCTCAAGCCCGACGTGTTCCGGCGCCTAACCCGGGGCGGCGACCTCGCCAAGGTGATCTCAGGGATCGACGCCGCCCAGGCGGCCGGCCTCAAGGTCAAGATCAACGCCGTGGCCCTGGCCGACGACAACGCCGCCGAACTGCCCGATCTCATCAAATGGGCCCACGAGCGCGGCTGCGACATGACCCTGATCGAGACCATGCCCATGGGCGAGATCGAACAGGACAGGACCGATCAGTACCTGTCCCTGAAAACCCTCAAGGCCGACCTGATGTCCTTCTGGACACTGACCGACCTCGACTTCACGACCGGTGGGCCCTCCCGCTATGTCCGGGTCGAGGAAACGGGCGGCAGGCTCGGCTTCATCACCCCGCTGAGCCACAATTTCTGCGAGCTGTGCAACCGCGTGCGCCTGACCTGCACCGGCACGTTGCACACCTGCCTTGGCCGCGAGGACGCCTCTGACCTGCGCGCCGTAATCCGCTCCGGCGGCAATCTGGAGGCCGCCATCCGCGCCGCTATCGGCGAAAAACCCAAGGGCCACGACTTCCTGATCGAGCGCGGGGCCGCGCCGTCTGTCTCGCGCCACATGTCGACGACGGGCGGCTGATGGCCAAGGTCCTGCTGTTCGGCCCCCTGCGCGATCTCGCCGGCTGGCGGGAACGGGAGATCGAGGCGAGCGATCTTGCCTCCCTCCGCGCCCTGATCGCCAACGACGACCCGGTGCTGGGCGAAGCCCTCACCGGCAAGGGCGTGCAGGTGGCCGTCGATCAGGCCATCACCCGCGCCGAGACCGCCCTGACCGCCCGCTCGGAGGTCGCCTTCCTGCCGCCAATGAGCGGGGGATGAGCGTCCGTCTGCAGGACGAGGCCTTCGAGCCCGGCGCACTCCTGACCGTGTTTTCCGAGGGGCGCACCAAGACCGGCGCGATCGTCAGCTTCACCGGCATCGCCCGCGCCGACCAGGGCGACGCTACCATCCTCGAGCTGGAAGCCTATCCTGGCTTCACCGAGGCCGAGATCGGCAAGATCGCCGCTGAGGCCGAGACCCGCTTTTCCCTCCACGACCTGATGGTCGTCCATCGCACCGGCAAAATCGCGCCCGGCGAGGCCGTCGTCTTCGTCGCAACCGCGGCTGCGCACCGCCGAGAAGCCTTCGAAGCCGCCGACTTCCTGATGGACTATCTCAAAAGCCGCGCCCCCTTCTGGAAGAAGGAGCACGGGGCGACCGGCGCGCAATGGATCGAACCCACCGCCCGCGACCGCTCCGATGTGGCGCGTTGGGACTGAGAACTCTAAGAGGACGTCATGACCCTTATCACTGCCCCCGGCGGCCGCATCGACGAGAAGCTCACCAAGACGCCTGTGCGCATCGCGGTGCTCACCGTTTCCGACACCCGCGACGAGGAAAGCGACACCTCCGGCCATCTCCTGGCTGAGCGGGTCAAGGCGGCCGGCCATGTGCTGGCGGCCAAGACCCTGGTGCCCGATGAGGTGACTTCGATCCGCAAGGTGGTCGAAGCCTGGGTGGGGAGCGGCGAGGTCGACGTGGTGATCACCACCGGCGGCACCGGCATCACCGGCCGCGATGTGACGCCGGAGGCCATGCGTCCCTTGTTCGACAAGGAGATCGACGGCTTTTCCGTCGTCTTCCACATGGTCAGCTACCAGTCGGTGGGCCTTTCCACCCTGCAATCCCGGGCCGTCGCAGGGATCATCAAGGGCGTGTTCGTCTTCTGCCTGCCGGGCTCCAATGGCGCGGTGAAGGACGGCTGGGACAAGGTCATCGCCGCCCAGCTCGATAGCCGCCACATGCCCTGCAACATGGTCGAACTGATGCCCAGGCTCCTGGAGACATGAGCAAGCTGACGCACATCGACGGCGAAGGCCGGGCCCGCATGGTCGACGTCTCGAACAAGGCCGTCACCACCCGCGAAGCTGTGGCCGAAGGCTTCGTCTCGATGTCAGCCGAAACCCTGAAGCTCGCCACCAGCGGCACGGCCAAGAAGGGCGATGTGCGGGCGGTGGCGGAAATCGCCGGCGTCATGGCGGCCAAGAAAACTTCCGATCTGATCCCGCTCTGCCATCCCCTGGCCATCTCCAAGGTCGAAGTCAGCGTCGAGGCGGCGGACGGCGGCATGGCCGTCACCGCAAGGGTCAAGACCACCGGCCAGACCGGGGTGGAGATGGAGGCGCTGACCGCCGTGTCGGTCGCCTGCCTGACGATCTACGACATGCTGAAAGCCGCCGATAAGGCCATGACCATCGAGAGTGTGCGCCTGGTCTCCAAAACCGGAGGCGCGTCGGGCGACTTCCGCCGCGAGATCGCTTGAGGGACGTTTCCGTCGAGGACGCCCGCGCCAGGATGCTGGCGCTCGCCAGGGCGACGTCCGTTGAAGCCGTTTCCCTGGACGAGGCGCTCGGCCGCACCCTTGCCGAAACCATCACCGCGATCCGCGATCAGCCGCCCTTCCAGGCCTCGGCCATGGACGGCTGGGCGGTCAAGGCCGCCGACGCCATCGAAGGCGCCGCCCTGATTCAGATCGGCGAGAGCGCGGCGGGCAAGACCTTCGAGGGAACCCTCCAGCCCGGGACGACGGTTCGCATCTTCACCGGCGCCCCTGTGCCCAAGGGCGCCGACGCCGTGGTCATCCAGGAAAACACACGCCGCGAGGGCGAGGCCGTGGTCATCGAACAGGCAGCGACGACCGGCGGCAACATCCGCGGGGCAGGGGGGGACTTCAAACAGGGGGCCGTTTTGCTGGAGCCGGGGGTCCGGCTGGATCCCTGGCGCCTCTCCCTGGCCGCGGCGGCGGGGCGGGCGAGCCTTGCCGTCGCCGTCCGCCCGCGGGTGGCGATTCTCTCGACCGGCGACGAGATCGTACCGCCGGGGGGCGATCCCGGTCCCTTTCAAATCTTCAATTCCGGCGGCCCGGCCCTCGCGGCCATGGTCCGGCGCTGGGGCGGCGAGGCGGTCGTGCTGCATCCGGCCAGCGACAACGCTGATCAGATCGCATCAGCGGTCGCGGCCCAGGACTGCGACGTCGTTGTCACCATCGGCGGCGCCTCGGTAGGCGACCACGACCTGGTCAAGCCGGCGCTAGCGAAACTCGGCCTGACGCTCGCCTTCGAGAGCCTGAAAATGCGGCCGGGCAAACCCACCTCCTTCGGAACCCTGACCGATGGCCGCCGGGTCCTGGGCCTGCCGGGCAATCCGGCCTCGGCCATGGCCTGTGCGGAGCTATTCCTGCGCCCCCTGCTGGCCGCCATGCAGGGCCGCGATCCCGCCCTACCGATGGTAACGGCGCGGCTCACCTCAGCCCTGTCGGCCAACGGCCCCCGCGAACACTGGATGCGGGCGAGCCTCGCCAACGACGGCGGCGTTCTAACGGTCACGCCCTTTGGCGATCAGGACTCATCGCTGGTGACGGTGTTCGCCAAGGCCGACGCTTTGTTGCGCAGGCCGGCTGGCGCGGACGAAGCCGCGGCTGGGGACAGTGTAGAGGTCTTGGCCCTCGACCGGCTCTAGTTGAGCTTGCGCGAGTCCTGCACGCGCACCCGCGCCAGGTCCCCGTCGAGATCCTTGCCGCTCCTTCGAATTTCGCGATCGTGCTGATCGCAGGCAGCGTGGGCGATCATAACCGCCGCCCGCTTCACCGCCCATTCAAAGAAGCTTTCTGCTGCTTTCAGCATGAACGCTTTCTCCCACCCAGCGGGCAATTTAGCTCAAATTTTGCAGGTCTGACAACGATTCATGAGTCCGGGCCCCGGCGAGCGTGGTTGACGTATTGCATGATATAATGCATAGCAGGATATCATGAGGACGGTTTGATGAGCAGAACGAACCCGGGCGCAACGGACGAGATCGCCAACTGGCGATCGCAACTGCGCAAAGGCGCAGCCGAGTTGGTGGTGCTGGCGGTGCTTCGGCGGGGTGAGGCCTACGGACTGGAGATCCTCGACCGCACCCAGATGGCGGACGATCTGGTGGCGGAAGGAGCGCTCTATCAACTGCTCAACCGCCTGGAGCGCGACGGCAAGCTCAAGTCCCGCTGGCAGACCGACGGTTCGTCCTCGCACCCTCGCAAATACTACGCCCTCACCGCTGAGGGCGAGCGGCTGTTCGCGGAAATGAGCCAGGTGTGGAGCGGCTTTGCTCAATCGATTTCAGCTATCATGGAGACGGCGCGATGAACGCCCCTGCGTCTGCCAAATCCGACTACCTGCGGCGCTTCGAGGCGCGTCTCGGCAAGCTGCCCTCCGATGAACGAGACCGGGTCGTCCTGGAGATCGCCAGTCATCTGGCCGAGTCTGAGGCCAGGGGCCGGCTGCAGGAGAGCATGGTGGGACTAGGCGCGCCGGACCTTTTGGCCCGGTCCTTCGTAGATGATGTCCGGCTGACTGCAGCGTTGCAGCGCCGCTCGCCGGTCTCTCTATTATTCGCGCTCCTGGAGCGCTCAGCGCGAAGCGCCGCCGCTGGCGTAACCGGTTTCGTGGCCGTGGTCATGTATTTGGCGTCCTTCACCTTCCTGGCCGCCACGGCGTCGAAACCGGTGCTTAAGGAGAGAGTCGGCTTTCATCTCGGCGATCGCGAACTGCTCGGCGACTGGGTTTATCTGGTAGGACCGCTGGCCGCCGTTCTCCTCTTTCTTCTGGCCGACTGGCTTATGCGCAAGGTCGCCGCCCGTCTGTTGAAAGGAGGGCCTAGGCTGTAGTCTGCTTCAGCCGTTCGGCCATGATTTCCCCGATCACCGCGACCGCCACTTCCCAGGGCGACTTTCCGCCGGTGGGCAGGCCGATGGGGGCGTGCAGTCGGGAAAGCTGATCCTCGGTGATCCCCGATGCCTTCAGGCTGGCGAGCCGCCCGGTCAGCCGCCGGCGCGCTCCGAGCAACCCTACATAACCGGCGCTGGACGGCAGCACCGCCATCAGGGCTTCGTGGTCGGTCTCGATATCGTGGGTCGCGACGGCGACGGCGGTCCAGGGGTCGAGATGCAGGCCCGCGAACGCCTGGTCGGCCGGCTCTCGCGAGTATGCCACCCCCGCCAGCGGCGGCGGGGAGGCCGGTCCCTTGGGACGGACCAGGGTTGTCTCCATACCGCTCTGGGCCCCCAGTTGGGCGATGGCCAGCGCCGTCGGGTCGCCGCCCACCACCACCAGCCGCTGAACCGGATCATGGCGGCGGGTCAGATGAAAGGACGGGGTTTCGGTGATCTGGCAGGTCGGGCCGTCCCCCGGTTCACACGACCTGTGCGCCCCATCCGTGCGCCAAAGCGCGGGGGTGCGCTCGTCCATCAGTTCCAGCAGACGCCCCGCGGCGGCATCGTCGGCGGCGATGCGCTCGACCAGAATTTCGATCCGCGCTCCGCATAAGAGCTGGATATCAGGCCAGGGCCCGCCCTCGCCGTAAACCAGATGCCGCGCTTCGCCATCACGCAGGGTCGCGGCCGCGTGCCCCGCGATATCGCCCTCGACGCAGCCGCCGGAGAGGAACCCCGACACCTGATTGCCGGCGAAAAGCATCTGGGTCCCCGGCGGACGCGGGCCGCCGCCCTCCACGCGATAAAGGGTGACCAGAGCCGCGGCCTCGCCCCTCCCGCGCGCGGCGGCGAGGGCGGGCCGGACATCGTCGGCCAGGCCGAACATCGGCCAATCAGGCAGCTGATCCAGGGTCACGAGGGGCTTTCTACAACAGGCCGCGGCGATTTCGCATACGGTTCCGGTTCCTTAACCGGTCTGTCCTAGGGTGCAAAAAACAACTGGTGGGCAACGACAGCTGATGCATCCCTCCCTGGCAAAGCTTGGCCTGTCGGCGGCCCAGTTCCGCTTCGAAACCCCCGCGGGTCCGGCGCGTGGCCGCTCCCCGGCCGCCGAAGTCGCCGAAATCCTCGCCATCGCCGACCGTTCGGGCCTGAGCATTCTCGACGCCTGCGCGCCGTTCGACAGCGCCGAAGCCGTGATCGGCGGCGCCCTGCCGCAACCCAACGGCCTGCGCGTCCTGTTGCGCGCCGCCCGGCCGGAAAAGGGCCCCGATTTCGTCGAGGCCGAGGCGCGCGCCTCGCTCTCGCGCCTGGGCCTGGAAAAGGCGGACGCCATTATCGTCCAGTCGGCCGGCGACCTCTTCGGCCGCTGCGGCCCGGACCTGTGGGACAAGCTCAACGATCTCAAGGACCAGGGCCTGTTCGACAAGATCGGCGTCTCTGCCCTGGCCTGCGACGATCCGGTGGGCATCGCCCGCCGCTTCAAGCCGGACATCATCCAGTCCCCCGCCTCCCTGCTTGACCAGCGCCTGCTGACCAGCGGCGCGCTGGCCGAATGCGCCGACCTCGGCGTCGAGGTGCACCTGCGCTCCATCTTCCTGCAGGGCCTGCTCTTCCTGCCCCCCGACCGCATGCCCGCCACCCTGAAGGGCGCGGCCTCCAGCCTCTCCCGTGTCCGCCGGATGATCGCCGAGGGCCGCTCCGACCCGCTGCAGGCGGCCCTGGGCTTCGCCCTGTCGCGCCGGGAAGCCAGCGCCGTCATCGTCGGCGCCTCGTCGGCCCAAGAACTCTCGGCCATTGTCGCGGCCGCCGCCAGCCCGCCCCCGGAGCTCGACTGGGATGGCATGGCGCTCGACGACGCCACCGCCCTGGATCATCGCTGGCAGGCGGCCTAGGCGTCATTGACGCATATCTTCCTTGTAGCCATAGGCGTCAATGACGTATAAGCGCGTCTGATGCAGACGAAGCTGCTGACCGTCGTTGAAACGCCCACCTTCCTCCGGCAGGCGGCGTCGATTTGGACGGAGGACGAGCGATCCTCTCTGGTCGATCATTTGGCGCGCAATCCTGAAAGCGGGGTCTTGATTCCGGAGACCGGGGGCGTGCGAAAGACGCGATGGGGTCGGCAAGGAAGCGGTAAGCGCGGAGGCGCGCGGGTGATCTATTTCTATTACCACCCGGATGCGCCGCTTCATCTGCTGTTGGCCTACGCCAAGGCGCAACGGGAAGACATGACGGCAGACGAGAAGAAAACTGTCACGGCGGTAACCGCCGCATTGAAGAAGCAGTATCCGGCTAAAGGAAGAGGCTTATGACAACGCGATTTGGACAGGATCTGATCGGTAGCCTGACTGAGGCGCTTGACCATTCTAGAGGCACAGCCGTCGGGGCCGTTGTGCACAGGGTTGAGGTTCCCGACGTTCGAACGTTGCGGGAGCGTCTGAGCATGTCCCAGCAGGAGTTTTCCCGCGCCTACCGCATTCCGCTACCGACACTAAAAGGGTGGGAACAGGGGAGGCGCCAGCCTGATGCAACCGCTTCAGCGTTTCTGAGTGTGATCGAAAGACTTCCGCAGGAGACCAAGGCAGCACTCAAATCCTGATGGAACAGCGCGTCAGCTTCATCACCCTCGGCGTTGCCGACCTTGCCCGCAGCGAGGCCTTTTACCGTGCGCTGGGCTGGGCGCCGTCCAAGGCCAGCGTCCCGGGGAAGATCATCTTTTTCCAGCTGAACGGCATCGTCTTCGGCCTCTTCGGACGGCAAGACCTCGCCGACGATGCGGGCGTTCCCAACACCCTGCCCGGCGCCTTTTCCGGCGTGACGCTCAGCCACAACGTCCGCTCCGAGGCCGAGGTCGAGACCGTCATGGCGACTGCCCTGGCCGCCGGAGGCGCCCAGACCCGCGCCGCGCACCGCGCCGATTTCGGCGGCCTCGTCGCCTATTTCGCTGACCCGGACGGCCACCATTGGGAGGTCTGCCACAATCCCTTCGCGGTGATCGCCGACGATGGATCGGTCCGCTTTGGACGTTCATAAAATATAGCGTCCTCCACCCGTTGACCGCCCCCCTGGCTTAAGCTTCCATCGCCCCTTCCTTCGAAGGGGGTGCGGCATGAGCGACCTAGGCGCTGGCGACGACAAGCCCCAGAAGAACAACAAGAAATCCTGGATCAAGGCCAGCGCCACGGTGATGGCCGCGGCCGCCCTGGTCATCGGTTTCGGCGGCGGCTTCCTGCTGGCCAAGTCCCTGCCGCCGAGCGCCGGCGGCGGAACCCTGGCCTGGACCTCCGACGAGGGCTTCAGCTGGCCCCTGTTCGGCCGCCCGCGGGACGCCAAGGCCAAGCGTGCGGCGGCCCCCAAGCCGGACGGTTTCGCGGTCTGGCGGACGCGGATCGACACCGCCGGCGCCGAGCCCAGGGCCTGCGTCGAGATGAGCCGGCCGCTCGATCCCTCTACGGCCTACGCAGACTATGTGCTGATCTCGCCGGAGACCGGCGCCGCCCCCGCGGTCAGCGTCAACGGGGCGGAGCTGTGCCTGGGCGGCCTTGGTTTCGCCGACCGTCGGGTGACCCTGCTCAAAGGGCTCCCCGGCAAGGGCGACGACAAGCTCGCCGAAAACGCCGATGTCGACTTCACCTTCGGCGAAAAGCCCCCCTACGTCGGCTTCGCTGGCGACGGCGTCATCCTGCCGCGCCTGGAGAGCGATGGGGTCGGCATCGAAACCGTCAATGTCGGCAAGCTGGAGGTCGAGGTCTGGCAGGTCGCCGACCGCAACCTGGTGCGCAAATCCATCGTCGTCTCCGATCCGGTGGGCGAGGACGACTACATGGGCTCCTGGGGCGACGACTATCCCGCCGATGAGGGCAAGCGCGTCTGGAAGGGCGAGGTCGTCGTGCGCGGCGAGACCGGCCAGCGGACCACCACGGTCTTCCCCTTGGGCGCCGTGCTCAAGGAGATGCGCCCCGGCGGCTATGTGGTCGTGGCCCGCGACATCACTGGCAAGACCCGCACGCCCAAGGAAACCGAGGAAGAGGACGGCGAGACCAGCGGCGTCGCCCAGGCCCGGCGCTGGGTGATTTTCACCGACATGGCGCTGATGTCCTACACCGGCAGCGAGGGCGTCGACGCGGTCGTCCGCTCGCTCAACACCGCCAAGACCCTCACCGGCCTCGACGTCCACCTGGTGGCGGCCAACGGCGAGGCGCTCGCCACGGGCAAGACCGATGCGGCCGGCCGCGTCCGGTTCGCCAAACCCCTCCTGGAAGGCCGCGAAGGCCAGCGGGCCAAGATGATCATGGCCTATGGGCCGCAGGGCGACCTCGCGGTCCTCGACCTCGACCGCTCGCCCGTCGATCTTTCGAAACAGGGAACCGGCGGCCGGACCGACCCTCAGGCCGCGCCGCTCACCAGCGGCCGTGAGACCACCACGCCCCTCGACGGCTATGTCTATGCCGACCGCGGCATCTATCGCCCGGGCGAGACGGCCCACATCGTCGCCCTGGTCCGCGACCGCTCCGCCCACGCGGCGGGATCCGACCGCAAGGGCGCCCTGGTGATCCTGCGTCCCTCCGGCGTCGAGTATCAGCGCTTCGCCTTCAACGGCGCCAAGGACGGCTATGTGGCGCGGGACATCCTGCTCCCCCGCACCGCGCCCCGCGGCCGCTGGACCGCGCGCCTGGAGATCGAGGGCTTCGATACGGCGGCCGGGTCGATGTCCTTCTCAGTGGAGGACTTCGCGCCCCAGCGCCTGGCGGTCGACGCCGACGGCAATTCCGCGGTGGCGGTCTCGGGCGATGAGACCCGGGCGATCAATGTCGCCGCGCGATTCCTCTATGGCGCGCCGGGCGCCGGCCTGCAGACCCAGGGCGAGATGCGCGTCTCCGCCGACCCCAATCCCTTCCCGGCCTTCGCCGGCTACCGCTTCGGCGACGATGTCAGCCCCTTCCAGGAACAGGTTCCCGACACCGTCACCACCGTCACCGACGGCGAGGGCAAGGCCGTGCTCACCGTTCCCGCCAGCATCGGCGGCGACACGGTCGTCCCCTTGAAGGCCGTGGTCACCGCCTCGGTGTTCGAACCGGGCGGCCGCCCCGTGCGCGAAAGCGTCTTTCTCAAGGTCCGCCCCCGCCCGCTCTATCTCGGGGTCAAGATCGACCAGCAGGACAGCCGCGGCCGGGATGCGCCGGTCAGCCTCGACATCATCGCCGTCGACGGCCAGGGGCGGCGCGTCGCCGCCACCGGCGTCACCTGGACCCTGATCTCCGAGAACTGGAACTACGACTGGTACCAGCAGAACGGCCGCTGGCAGTGGCGGCGGACCAGCCGCGACGTCGCCGTGGCGACCGGAACCGGAAACATCGGCCCCGCGGCCTCCCTTCGTCACAATCGCCGCCTCGGCTGGGGCGACTACCGGGTCGAGCTTACTGGCCCCGACGGCGCCAAGACGGTGGTCAAGTTCGCCGCCGGCTGGGGCTCCCCCGCCAAGGAAGGCGATACGCCGGACCTGGTTCGGGTCTCCGCCGGGACCAAGACCTGGGCCCAGGGCGACAATGTCGAGATCACGCTGAAGGCCCCTTACGCCGGCGAGGCCCAGGTGGCGGTGGCTACCGACCGGGTCATCGACCTCTATTCGGTGAAGATCGGCGAGAACGGCGGCTCTATCCACCTGAAGTCCGGGCCGGAGTGGGGCGGGGGGGCCTATGTGCTCGTCACCATGGTCCAGCCGCGCGATCCGGGCGTCACGCCCAAGCCCCGGCGCGCGCTCGGCCTCACCTATGTGCCGCTCGACCCGAAGAACCGCAAACTGACGGTGGCTATCGGAACCCCCGCCAAACAGACCTCCAAGGCGCCCGTCGAGGTGCCGGTGAAGGTCAACGGCCTTGGCATCGGCCAGCGCGCCCGGGTGACCGTCGCGGCGGTGGATGAGGGCATCCTGCGCCTGACCAAGTTCGAAAGCCCCGATCCCGCCAAGTGGTACTTCGGCAAGCGCGCGCTCGGCATCGACTACCGCGACGACTATGCCCGCCTCCTGGACGCCAACCTCGGCGCCCCGGCCAACGTCAACTTCGGCGCTGATGAGATCGGCGGCGAGGGCCTGACCGTCACCCCCATCAAGTCCGTGGCCCTGTGGTCAGGCGTGGTGGAAACCGGCCTCGACGGCAAGGCGACGGTCAAGCTGCCGGCCGCCGACTTCAACGGCGAACTGCGCCTGATGGCGGTGGCCTGGACCGACAAGGCCGTGGGCTCCGGCTCCAAGGCCATGACCGTGCGTGAAGCCGTGGTCGCCGACCTAAACCTGCCACGCTTCCTGGCCCCCGGTGACCGGGCCTCGGCGACCCTCGAACTGCACAATCTCGAAGGCAAAGCCGGCAATTACGACACCGACGTCACCGCGTCCGGCGGCATCGTCGCCCGATTTAAGCGGCTGGTCGCCCTGGCGCTTGGCCAGCGCACCATCGAGCGGATCGAGATCGCGGCGCCCAGTTCGGCCGGCATCGGCAAGGTGGCCATGAAGGTCTCCGGACCCTCCTTCACCACCGCCAAGGACTACAATCTCCAGACCCGCCTCGGATGGGGTCCGGAAACCCGCACCTTCACCGAACAGCAAAGGGCGGGCGCGGCCTTCACACCCAGCCCTGAGGTGATGCGCGGCCTCACCGCCGGCAGCGTCCATGTGACGGTGAGCTATTCGCCGTTCCGCGGGTTTGATCCAGCGGCGGTGGCGCTGTCCCTGTCCCGCTATCCCTACGGCTGTTCGGAGCAGCTGGTTTCCACCGCCTATCCGCTCCTCTACGCCAACCGCTTCAGCACCGACCCGAAGCTGAAACGTCAGGCCCCCGCGGCGCTCTCCACCACCATCGGCCAACTCATCGACCGTCAGAGCCTCGACGGGGCCTTTGGCCTGTGGCGGGTGGGCGATGGCGAGGCGGATCCCTGGCTCGGCGCCTACCTCACCGACTTCCTGCTTGAGGCCAAGGCGCAAGGCGCGCCTGTGCCGCAGAGCGCCATCGACCGGGCCCTGTCGGCCATGAAGCTGGTCTCCAAGCCCGACGGTTTCGCCAACGTCGCCTACCGCATGTCCTATCCCCGCTGGTACGGCCGCACCGACAAGGAAGCCGAGGAGGCCACCAAGCGCATGCGCTCCCGCGCCTCGGCCTACGCGCTCTACACCCTGGCCAAGGGCAGCCGCGGCGACCTCGCCCGCCTGCGCTGGTGGCACGACGTGCAGATGAAGTCGGACAATTCGCCGATCGCCAGGGCCCAGGTCGGCGCCGCCTTGGCCATGATGGGCGACAAAGCCAGGGCCCGCTCGGCCCTGCGCGCCGCCGTCAATGCGCTCGGCTACCGCGAGGAGAGCGACTGGTATCAAAGCCCGACGCGGGATCTCGCGGCGGTGATCACCTACGCCTATGAGGCTGGCGAGACCGACCTTGCCCGCTCCCTGCAGGGACGCCTCGACGGGACCGTCAAGGCCCCCGACATGCTGTCGACCCAGGAACAGGCGCGCCTGCTGCAGGCGGCCCACGCCATGCTCAACGCCGCCGGCCCGGTGAAGATCACCACCACCGGGACCCGGGACCTCGCCCCCATCGCGGGCCAACCCCGCTGGGCGCTGAACAATTGGCAGGCCAGCTTCGTCAATGCCGGGACCGGCGCCCTTTGGCGCACCGTGACCGTGCAGGGAACGCCAACCACCTCTCCTGACGCCCGCTCCAGCGGCATCGACCTCAACAAGAGCCTCTGGACCCTCTCCGGCGGCCGGGTCGATCCCCGCGCCGTCACCCAGGGCGCCCGGATCATCGTCCTGGTCGCCGGCGCCTCCCGCCAGGGCCGCTCGATGCAGATGGTCATCGACGACGCCCTGCCGGCCGGCTGGGAGGTCGAAACGGTGCTGGGCCCCGAAGACGCTCAGAATGGGCCGTTCAAGTTCCTGGGCGAACTTTCCACGCCCCAAATCCAGGAAAAGCGCGACGACCGCTACATCGCCGCCCTCGACCAGCCGGGGAATAAGTCCTTCTCCGTGGCCTACGTCGCCCGCGCGGTCAGCCCCGGCGACTACTACCTGCCCGGCGCCGAGGCCAAGGACATGTACCGGCCCCAGATCAGCGCCCGCACCACCGGCGACCGGACGACGATCGCCGTCCGGGAATGAAGCGCGGTCACGAAGATGCGGCGCCTTCTCTTTTTCCCCTCCCTGAGGGAGGGGTCAGGGGAGGGTTTACGGCTGCCTGGGGGTTTCGCGCGTTGGGCTGCCGCTACTCGAACGGCGCCAGGTTGTCTCCCACCGTAAGCCCACCCCCCGCCCCTCCCTTAGGGAGGGGAGAAGGGGGCTTTGCCCGGCCATGAAAGGTTTGTTCACCCGGCTCAAGGCGGCGGCGAGCGTCCGATCCCTCACCGTTGGGCTCATGGGACTGATGGCCGTGCAGACGGTGGTGGTCGCCCTCGACCTCGCCTTGCCGCCGGACCTGTCGCGCGCGGAGCGGTCATCGCCGGTGGCGCTGGATAGGCGCGGCGCCTGGCTGCGGGCGCTCCCCGTGGAGAACGGCCGCTGGCGGGTCAGGGCTGATCTTGCCCGCACCGACCCGGAGTTCGTCCGGCGCCTGATCGCCGTCGAGGACGCCCGCTTCTGGCTGCACCCCGGCGTCGACCCCTTGGGGGTGCTGCGGGCCGGCGCGGGAGCGGCGGCGAGCGGCGAGGCCCGCTCGGGCGCCTCGACCCTGACCATGCAGACGGCCCGCCTCCTCGAGCCCCGGCCCCGCAACATCGGCTCGAAGATCATCGAGATGCTGCGCGCCGTGCAGCTCGAGGCGCGGATGAGCAAGAAGGAGATCCTCGCTCTCTACCTGACGCTCGCCCCCTACGGCGGCAACCTGGAAGGCGTCCGCGCCGCCAGCCTGGCCTATTTCGGCCACGAGCCGGAAAGCCTCACCGCCGGCGAACAGGCGATGCTGATCGCCCTTCCCCAGGCCCCGGAAGCCCGCCGGCCGGACCGCAGGCCGAAGGCCGCGCTCGCCGCCCGCACCGCGGTCAGTGAGAAACTGGTCCGCACGGGCCTCTTCACCGACACCCTGGCGCAGGAGGCCGCCGCCGAGCCCATCCCCTCGCGCTCGCCCTTTCCGGCGCTCGCCTGGCACATGGCAGGGGACGCGGCGGCCGACGCCGACCCCAGCGAAGCGACGGTGATGACCACCCTCGACGCCCGCCTGCAATCGCGCCTCGAAACGCTGGCCGCAGAAGCCGCCGCCGCTCAGGGGCCGGAGGCGACGGCGGCGATCCTGGTGATCGAGGTCAAGACCCGCGCCGTGCGCGCCCTGGTCGGTTCGGCGGGCCTCGAACGCCCTGGGGGCTGGATCGATATGACGAGGGCCCTGCGCTCGCCGGGCTCCGCCTTGAAGCCCTTCATCTACGGTTTCGCCTTCGACGACGGCATCGCGGCGCCGGACACGGTGATTCAGGATACCGCCCGGCGCTTTTCCGACTATCAACCCGAAAACTTCGACCGCGAATTCCACGGCAAGGTCACCGCCCGCGAAGCCCTGGTCCATTCCCTCAACGTCCCGGCCGTGGCCACCCTGGAAAAGATCGGCGCCGACAATTTCCAGAGCCGGCTGGAGGCCACCGGCGCCAAGCTCGTCCGGCCCCACCGCGAGGTGCGCGAGGCGGGCCTGGCCCTGGCCCTGGGCGGGCAGGGCGTCACCCTGCGCGACCTGGCCTTACTCTACGCCGCATTGGCCGACGGCGGCATCGCCAAGCCGCTGGCCTGGACGGAGATCGACGCCGGCCGCCGCGAGCGCCAGCAAGGCGTCCGCATGATGCGGGCCGACGCGGCGGGCAAGGTCCTCGACATCCTGCGCGAAAGCCCGGCGCCGGAGGGCCGCATGCCCGCGGCGCTGACCACCGGCGGCCCGCGCATGGCCTTCAAGACCGGCACCTCCTACGGCTTTCGCGATGCGCTCGCCTGCGGGGTGGTCGGCGACTATGTGATCATCGCCTGGACCGGCCGGGCGGACGGCGGCGCCCGCGGCGGACTCACCGGGCGCGATGCGGCGCTCCCCTTGCTGTTCGACGCCGCCGACGCGCTGAACGCCCCCGGCGCCATGCCGCGCCCGATCCGCCCCCGCGAGCCGCCCCGCAGCCTCGCCGAACTCGAACCCTTGGAAAGCATCGGCCCCCGCCTGATCTTCCCTCCGGACGGGGCCTCTGTGCAGGTCGAGGAACTGGGCCCGGCGGCGCGGGGCCTCGTTTTGGCTGCCAGCGGCAAGGACCTGCGCTGGTACGTGGGCGGCGAAGCCATCGCCCCCGAACCCCTGACGGGCCGCTCGGTGTGGAAGCCACAGGCGCCCGGTTTCTATGCCGTGACGGTGGTCGATGCGCAGGGCCGCGAAGCCAAGGCGCGGGTGCGGATTAAGCGGGGTTAGACGGGCTTGCCATCCGCGACGAAGGCCTCGTAGTCCGCCTGGCCCGAGACCGAAACGCCCAGGTCCGTGACCAAACCGTTGGCGATGGAATAGACCCACCCGTGCAGGGTCAGTTCCTGGCCTGCCGCCCAGGCATCCTGGACGAAGACGTCGGCGCCGACGTTTCTCACCTGGCGAAGGACATTGAGTTCGCACAACCGGTCAAGGCGCGAGCGGCCCTCGGTATAGCGGGCGAGGTCTTCCTTGTGCTCGCGGGCGACTTCGCGGATCGGGTGCAGCCAGTGGTCGATGAGGCCGTGACGCCGGCCGTCCACGGCGGTGGCGATACCGCCGCAGCCGTAGTGGCCGACGCACATGATGTGCCTCACCTTCAGGACCTCGACCGCATATTGCAGCACGCTGAGGTAATTGGCGTCCTGGGGCGGGGCGAGGTTCGCCACATTGCGATGCACGAAGAGTTCGCCAGGATCCAGGTTGACGATTTCGTTGGCGGGCACGCGGCTGTCGGAACAGCCGATCCACAGGTACTGCGGGCTCTGCTGGGCCTCGAGCCGTTTGAAGAATCCCGGGTCGGCCTTGATCTTGCCAGCGGCCCAGCGGCGGTTGTTTTCGATCAGATTGTCGACCATGGCCCGCCGTTAAGAGGAATTGCCCGCGCGGGCAACCCCCCCTGAGCATTGACTAGCCGAGCTTGTTCAAAAGAGCCCGTGTCGCCTGCTGCAGTTCGCGCATTTCCGGGGCCTGCTTCTCGGCGAAGGCCTTGAGGGCCGGATTGACGCCGTCGTCTGCGTATTTCTCCAGGGTCGCGAGGGCCTCTTCCTGCGCCTCGGCCTGGGCCTTCAGGTACAGCTTGTCGACCTTGCCCACCGGCGCGGCGCGCAGCTCGGCGACCGTGGCGGCCTCCTGCGGCGGCAGGCTGGTTTGCGGATTGATCGGCAGGCCGGTCTGCGAAAGCGTCTGTTGCAGCTCGCCGCCGGACTTGGAACGGGCGTCGATCACCTTCTGGGCGTACTGCTTGACGTCCCAGTTCTGCGACCGCTCCAGGACAACGCGCGAGGCGTCGATCCCCAGAATGTCGGTGGTGACGTTGGTCTGCACGAAGGCGGGCGCCGCGGGATCTTGCGGGGCCGCGAGAGCAGGGGGCGGGGTAGAGGTCTGCGCCACCTTTGCGCCGCTGTCGCTGCAGGCGGAAAGCAGGCCCAGAATGCTGGCAGCCGCGCTCAGGACGAGGAGCGGACGGATGGTCTGATAGGGCATGGATTTCTCCAGGGGATTTGACAAAAGGGACACCGAGCGCGCCCGGCTCATGCGGTTTCAATGGGCGGGATGAGCGACGGTTCCGCTGACGGGGAGTGCGATGGACGCGCAAGACAAGGGTCCGCTGGCCGGTTTGCGGGTCATCGAAATGGGTTCGCTGATCGCCGGCCCCTTCTGCGGCCAGGTGCTCGGCGACTTCGGCGCGGAGGTCATAAAACTCGAGGACCCCAAGGCCGGCGATCCCATGCGGCAATGGGGCCGCTCTCTGCCAAAGGGTCATTCCCCCTGGTGGCCAGTGATCGGCCGCAACAAGAAATCCGTGACCCTGGACCTGCGCGGACCGGAGGGTCAGGCCATCGCCAAAAAGCTCATCGAAAAGGCCGATGTCTTGGTCGAAAACTTTCGGCCTGGCACCCTCGAAAAATGGGGTCTGGGCTATGACGCGCTATCGAAAATCAACCCCGGCCTGATCCTCTCCCGCGCCTCCGGATACGGCCAGACCGGCCCCATGAGCCAGCGCGCGGGCTACGCCCTAATCGGCGAAGCCATGGGCGGCCTTCGCTACATCACCGGCGAACCGGACCGCCCCCCGGCGCGGGCCGGTATCTCCATCGGCGATTCACTGGCGGGATTGCACGGCGCGCTGGGCGTGATGATGGCGCTGCATCACCGCCACGCTACCGGCAAGGGTCAGGTGGTCGATGTCTCCATCTACGAAAGCGTCCTGGCCGTGATGGAGAACACCATCACCGAATACGCCCTGACCGGCTATATCCGCGAGCGCTCCGGCTCGATCCTCCCGGGCATCGCCCCCTCCAACGCCTATCCCACCCTGGGCGGCGAGATGGTGGTCATCGGGGCCAACCAGGACACCCTCTTCCAGCGCCTGTCCGAGGCCATGGAGCGGCCTGAGCTGGCGCAGGACCCGCGCTTCCAGGGCCATGCGGCGCGGGGCAAACACCAGGGCGAGATCGACGGGATCATCGCCGACTGGACCAGGACGCGGACCACCGATGAGGTGCTTGGCCTCATGGAGAAATTCGGCATCGCCGCCGGCCGCGTCTACCGCGCCCCCGACATGATCGCCGACGAGCATTTCAAGGCCCGCGGCAGCATCGTCGATGTGCCCCATCCGGTGTTCGGCGAAGTAAAAATGCAGAACGCCTTCCCCACCCTCTCCGACACCCCCGGCCGCGTCCGCTGGCCGGGGCCGGCCTTGGGAGAACACACCGAGGAAGTGCTGCGCGGTGTGGCGGGCTATTCCACGGCGGAGATTGAGGCCTTCAGGACTCGGGGTCTGATTTAACCCCCAACAACGCCGCGATGGCGTTGTGAAAAACCTCGTCCGGATACAGCTCCGGCGCGACGAAACGCTGCATGAACAGGCCTTCGACCAGGGCGGTCAGGGCCGGGAAGAGGATTTCCATCGGCATGGGGAATTTGTGGTCCGGCATGGCGCCCTGCAGCCATGGACCTCCTAGGCGATAGACGCTGCTCACCGCCTCCAGCATCCGCAGCCGCATCTCCTCATGGGAAAGCATATAGGCTTTGAACGACAGGCCCCCGATAGCCGCGGCCCGTCGCTGGGGGATGGCCGCGATGATCGCGTCCGCCAGGATGCGGACCTGTTCGGCGGGCGTTCCGCCCTCCTTGAAGGTCGGGATGATCGGCCCGCCGTCCACAAACTGGACGGCCATGAACAGCTCGTCGCGGTTCTTAAAGTTGCCGTAGATCGCCCCGCTGGTCATGCCGGCGCGCTTGGCGATGTCCTCCAGAGTTGTGCGCTCAAACCCCTTTTCCCTCACCAGCTCAGTGGCCGCCGCGATCAGCGCCTCGCGGGTGCGCTCGCGTTTGCGTCCCTTTCGGCGCGGGGCAGGGGAATCAGCCTTCGACGGCATGGGGCGAAAATATGGGCTTGATCATTTTATAGGAAGAATTATTTTATAGGCGTTGTTATTTTTCTCAGGACATCGCCCTTGTCTCTCGATCCTCTCCTCAAGGCCGGCTGGGCCATCCAGGCCCACGTCTACACCTTGGTCCCCTGTCTGCTGCTCGGGACCTGGCTGATCTTCTTCAGCCGCAAGGGGACGCTGTCTCATCGGCTCATCGGCGTCGCTTTCCTGACCCTGATGGTCATCTCCGCGACCTTCACCCTGTTCATCCACCGTCGCTGGCCAGAAAGCCCGTTGCTGGGTCTTTCTATCTTCCATCTTGAGTTCGTGACCCTGACCTATGTCAGCGTGTGGCGCGCCCTGCTGGGGGTGCGACGCAAAAACCTGAAGATGCACAGGTTCTGGATCGGCGTCCTTTATTGGTTCCTGCTGATCTTTGTCGGGCTTTTGAACGCCTTTCTTTTCCCCGGCGTTACCCGCGACGTGGTCTCGCCGCCTTGGGCGGAAGACATTGCTCACGTGTTGGGACGCGGCTGGTGATCCCCGCCCTTGCCCTCATGATGGCTGTGTTCCTTGCCCAGCCCGGCGCGAACGTCACCGTGAAGGTCACCGGCGTCACCAAGCCCGGTCGCATCTTCGTCGCCCTCTGCGACAAGGACCACTTCATGAACCCCGCCTGCCCGATCCAGAAGAGCGCCGCGCCCAGCGGCCGGGAAGCTGCATTGACCTTCAATGATGTTGCGCCGGGCCGTTATGCGGTGATGGTCTTCCAGGACGTCAATGGCAACGGCAAGATTGACCTCGGTCTGATGTTCGTCCCCAAGGAGCCCTGGGGCATCAGCGGCCCAAAGGTCGCGATTCCAAGCTTTGCGAGAAACGCGATATTGGTGGGCGACGGTCCTCTTTCCATCGACATCGCCTTGAGGAACTGACCATGGATCTCGACACTGTTTTTCTCATCGGCAACCGGATCATCCTGGTGGGCTGGTTGGCGATCCTTGTGGGCCTGTTCCTGCCAAAGCTCAGGCCCGCCCTCTTCGCCTTCTCCGGCCTGATCCTGCCGGGTCTCCTGGCCGTCGCCTATGTGGCGTTGATCTCCATGGCCATGACGGGCGAACAGCCCCCCGGCGGCGGCATGGGGTCCCTCGCGGGTATCAAGGCCCTGTTCTCGGTCGACGCGGCCATGACCGCCGGCTGGTACCACTACCTCGCCTTCGACATGGTGGTGGGAACCTGGATCGCCCGCGACGCCCTTGAGCACGGGGTTCCGCGTTTGCTGGTCGTCCCGGTTCTGCCCCTGACCCTGGCCTTCGGACCGGCGGGGTTCCTGCTCTATCTCGTGATCAGAGTTGCAACCGCTTTCTTAAAACGGGCGCCTGCCGCTCAGACACCTTGATCTGCGTCTTCGCCTCGTCCTTCAGCACCAGCAGGAAGGCGCCGTTGGCCGTCGGCCGGACCTCGTCGACCAGGGCCAGGTTGACGATGGCCGAGCGGTGGGCGCGGAAGAACCCCTCCGGCAGCCGCCCCTCCAACGCATCGAGGCTGTAGTCGGTGCGATAGAGCGCCCCTACCGTCTTCACCTTCACCAGGCCGTCCTCCATCCAGAAGGCGAAGGCTTCCTGGACCGGGATCAGCACAAAGCGCGTGCGGAAACGAGCGACCACCGACAGCAGTTCATCCTTGGTGGCCTGCGCCAGGGCATCGAGCTTGGCGCGCTCTGTGGCCTGCCCCCCGGCGGCGTCCAGCAGGCGCGCGGCCCGTCCGACGGCGGCGGCAAGCTTGTCCCGGTCGATGGGCTTCAAAAGATATCCCACCGCATTGGCGTCGAAGGCGGCCAGGGCATACTGGTCAAAGGCTGTGGCGAAGATCACCAGGGGCCAGGGCTTGCCCTCCGGCAGGGATCGCAGGACCTCCAGACCGTTCAGGCCCGGCATCTGCACATCGAGGAAGACGAGGTCTGGATTGAGCTTGTTGATTTGAGCCAGGGCCTCGACCCCGTCCTTCGCTTCGCCCACCACTTCGATAATCAGATGATCCGCCAGCAGCTTCCTGAGCCGCGACCGGGCCGGCTCCTCGTCATCGACGATCAAGGTCCTCATGCGGGCATACAGAGCACGATGGACGCGCCCTTGCCGCCGGGCCCCTTGCCAATGGTCATGCTGGCCGCCTCACCGTGCAGGGCCTTGAGGCGCTCCCGCACATTGGTCAGGCCCACGCGGTCCTTGCTCTTGTCGGTAAAGCCCACCCCGTCATCGGCGACCTCCAGGCGCAGCCCCTCGCCGTCCCGCGCCGCCGAGACGTTGATCCGGCCGCCTTCGCGCTTCGACGACAGCCCGTGCCGCAGGGCGTTCTCCACCAGCGGCTGCAGGATCAGCGAAGGCACACTTTCTTCGCCCAGACCCTCGTCCTTCCTGATCTCCACGGTCAGCCGGTCGCCGAACCGGACCTTCTCGATATCCAGGTACTGGCGGACGAAATCGAGCTCCTCGTCGAGGGTCGCCAGCGTCTGCTCCTGGCGGTTCAGGGTATAGCGGAAGAAGGCCGCCAGGCGCTCGGTCATCAGCTCGGCCTTGTCCGGATCGCTGGCGATCAGGTCGGTGATGGCGTTCAGGGTGTTGAACAGGAAGTGCGGGTCGACCTGGGCCCTCAGGGCCTCGAGCCTGGCCTCGGTCACCGCATGCTTGAGCCGGGCTTCCCGAACCTCCCGCTCGCGCCGTTCGGCCTCCAGGGCCAAGGCGTCCAGACGGCGGGCGTAGGTGGCGCCAACCTCGGCGAGGAAGCTGTGCTCGGCTTGCATCAGGGCCCGCGCCTTGACCTTTGGGAACAGGTTTGCGGGATGGCCGGCGAGATCGATCATCTCTTCGTCGTCTGCCGCCGGGCCCGCATCGATCCTGGCGTCCAGTCGCAGGGCGTCTCCGATGGCGGCCTCCGTCAGGGTCGCGAGATCCGCCGCGCTCGCCGCGCGCCGCGCGCCCTGAGCGTAGAGCTCGGCCAGGGCGTGATAGTCAGGCCGTTTCAGGAGGTGCCGGTCGAGACCCCGGCTGAGCAAACGGTAAAGGCTGGGGGCCGCAAGCATCATCGCGGCGGCCAGCAGGCTGACGGTAACCAGCGGGACGCCCAGGGGCAGGCCCGGAATCTGCCAGGCGACCGCTGCGGCGACGAAGATGCTGAGCAGTACGACGAGGCTGCGTTTCAGGACGACATCGGCGTAGTGGGTCTTGGCGATAGACAATGCGGCGAGGATCGAGACCGGGATCGCCCAATGCTGGTTCGCCCGGCCGACGATGGCCTGTAACTCGGAGCCGGACGGCGGGGTCACGATATTAAACAGGGTCAGGGCGATGAAACCGATCCAAAAGGCCAACACCGCACGGCCAATGGGCGAGGCGGCCCGACGCGCCTTGCGCGGCTCGACCCGCCGGGGGCGCCACATCAGATACAGGCCCAAGGCGCCGATCATGAACAGGAGGGAGAAAAAAAACGACATGATCGCCGCGTCGAGAATGCCAAAGTCGTCGGCCGTGTTGAGCGCGGCGTAGAGGAACATGGCGGCGATGCCGGCGCTCGCCGCGCCGCCCAGGACGAACAAAAAGCGCCGTCCTGGCAGGCGGCCGGCAAGCGCCGCATCCGCCGCCCTTAGCGACATCACCGGGCCAATACAGGTTGAAAGCCAGCCGGCTGTCATCGCCAACCTGACCGTGGTCGAACCGGGAGGCGTCCCGGACAACACCAGCATGGTGGCGATAAAACTCGCCCCCGTCCAAAGCACCGCGCAGATCCAGAGGAGGATCAAATCCCGCGTCCCGCCGGTAATCTGGGGTGAGCGCCACTGCAGGGCCCCCATCATCACGCCAAGCGCCGCCCCGGCCGCGAAGCAAAGGGCGTCGATGGTCCCGTAGACTATCTCCGGACTATCCACTCCCCGCGCTCCCTTGGCTCATCGGCCGTGGCAGATGGCGCAGTTGGTCCCGAGCTGGCCACGCAAGCCCGCAATCTCGGCCGCGTCAACCTTGCCGGTCTCGATGGCCGCGAGCCGCTTTGCCGCGCCGGCGGTCTGGGTTGAGCCCGCGCGGTTCGAAGCCAGGTATTCCGCCTTGGCGAGCTCGGGCTTTCCCGTCTCGGCGTAGAGGTCCCCGAGCAGCAGGCGCAGAACGTCCTTCTCGCGCGAGGTCCCCACGCTGATCAGATACTTGAGGTCCGTTTCGATGACCGCATCGTCGCGTATCGCCCGTGGCAGGTTCACGCCGAAAAAGGCGCGTTGCAGGCGTGGGGTCGAGTCCGTGGGGGCCATGGCGACGGCGTCGTCCATGTCCTTCATGCCCGCGCGGATCATCTCGGGCTTGTTCGCCATGCTGCCGGTGATGGTGCGCGTCGCGCCGCGCCCGGCCAGGGCGACGACGTTCTTGGCGTCGAGGGACGCCGCCTTGTCGAAGGCCTGGGCGCCCTTCTGCATGGCCGGCAGCAGGGCCGCCATGTTGCCGCCCGGCTGTGCAGCCTGGGTGACGAGGCTGAACTGCGCCGTGCCGTAGGCGACCCAGAGCTCGGCGTTCTCCGGGTCAAGCTTCAGATGCTCTTCGACCAGGGCGACTGACTGCGGGGCGAGATCGTAGCGGCCCTCGCGGATCTGCATGTTGTAGCCGCGGCTTTGGGCCAGCACCTGGGCGGTGGTCAGGCCCTGGGACCAGGCGGCGCCGCCGGCCAGAACGGCGGTGAAGGCGCAGGCGCCAAGGACGAATGCTTTCATGGTTTCAGGCTCCGAGCTGGAAGAGGGCGGCGGCGAGCGCCAGCCCCAGGATCAGGAACAGGACCGAGGCGCCGTCGATGGCGCGCTCGGCAACAAGGATCGGGGAGGAGGTCTTCATCTGCGGTCTCCGTTTTGACGAAGAGCCGTTTGGATGAAGCGGTCGCGTTCTTCGACCGGAAGCGGGCGAGCGCGGCGAAAGGGCCGCTGAACGCGGCTAGCCGCCCTTAAGCAGGGCGAAGATATGGATGATGAAGATCAGGCAGGCCCCGGCGCTGAAAAGCATCATCCAGCGCCAGGGAATCATCCTAGGACCACGCATCAGGTTGGGAGGCCGCGCGCCGATCCAGCCGCAGATCACGGCCAGCGTCAGGGCCGCGCCCAATGCCCAGAGTGTGGCGTTCATACTCATGGGCCGCCTTTAAAGCGGGGCCGTGAAACCATCCACAGCAAAAGGGCCCGCACGCTACATTTAGTGTTAACGTCGCGTTTACACACCAGGGCTGGGCAGCCTACCGTTCCCTTTGAAGTCCTGGGTGGGAAGTGATTCGGATGACGTCCAGCGTCCCCTGGAGCGTGAAAGGCATAGACGCCAAGGCGAGGGAAACCGCCAAGGAACTGGCGCGCCGCTCCGGCATGACCCTTGGCGAGTGGCTCAATGAACGCATCCGCCAGGAGGGCGGGACCCTCGTCGAGGACAGCGCCAACTCCGTCAGCCGGGCGCTGGAGGATCTCACCGGACGAATCGAATCCGCTGAGCAGCGCTCCACGCTTGCGGTCACAGGCATCGATCAGTCGGTGCGCGGCGTGCTGGCGAGGATCGACATGGCCGAACGCGAGCAGACCGCGGTGGGCGCCAGGTTCGAGGGCGCCCTGCGCGAGACACAAGACCTCCAGAGCGCCATCGACGCCCGCCTGCGCAAGCTGGAGAGCGAGGCCGCGGGTCCCCGGTCCGCCGAAGCGCTCAAAAGTCTCGAAGCCGCGCTGGGCCGCGTGGCCAACCATCTCTATGAGGGCGAAAGCCGCACCCGTGAGGCCCTGTCCGACATCCGCCGCGACGTTGGCCGTCTCACCGAGCGTGTGGAAAAAGGCGGCGGCGATGCCGGAGCGGACGCCATCCAACGCCTGGAGGCCGCCGAGGCTCGGGTGGGCGAAACCATCCGCGTGCTCGACCAGCGCCTCACCGATCTTTCCCGCCGTGTCGAGCAAGGGGGCTCCGGCGACATCGATAAGAAACTGGAGGCGATGGCCGCGAACCTCGCCCGGGGACTACAGGGGGCTAGGGCGGAGATGGCGAAGCACCTTCGCGATGCGATCGAGGGCAATTCCGAGCGGCTGGACCAGGCCATGCTCGACCTGACGACCCACGTCCAGGCGGCCGAACGCCGCTCGGCCGAGGCGCTGGAGCGCATGGGCCAGGAAGTCCTGCGCGTCGCCGACGTTCTCAATCGCCGGGTTCAGGGGGTCGAGACCCGCTCGGTCAGCGCGCTTCAGACCATCGGCGGCGAAGTCGTCCGCGCCGTCGACGCCATGGAGGCCAAGACCGGTAAGTTCGAGGCCGCCCAGGCCGAGACCGCCGAAAAGCTCACCGGCGAGATCGGCCGCATCGCCGAGCGCCTTTCCGACCGCATCGCCACCGCCGAGCGCCGTGCATCGCAAGCCGTGGACGACGTCAACGACAAGCTGGCGCTCGCCGCCGAACGCATCAACCAGCGCCACGAGCGCGCCTCCGGCGACCTCGCCGAACGCATCCGCGTCAGCGAGGAACGCACCCAGCGCCTCCTTGAGGAGGCCCGCGACCGCATCGACCGGCGCATGACCGAAACCCTGCGCGCCCAGGCTGCTGCGCCGCCGGCGGTTACCACACGGGTCTCCTACGAGCCCTCATCCTTCGCCGATACCCTCGACGCCCCAGCCTTCCCGGACTCCCCATCCTTCCCGGGAACCCAGGCGGAAGCGTCCGGCGCCGCCAGCCGCGTCCTCTATCCGGACGCCGCCCCCTTCGGCCATACCTACGCCCCCAAGGGCTTTACCCCGGTCGAGCCCGAGTTCGACGACGCCGACATCGAAGCCGCCCAGGACTTCGCCTCGCCGCTGACGCCGGAGAGCGAGGCCGACTTCGTCGACGCCGATCTGGAGGCCGCCCCGCAGACCTATTCGCCCCCCGAGCCGGAAATCGAACCCGAGCCCCTGCAGGCCTACCAGCCCCCGCCGCCGGCGCCGCCCCAGGCCCACGCCGAGATCGCCCCGCAACGCGATCCCTTCGCCGACCCGATCCGCCTGGACCAGGCCCCGCCGCCCGCGCCCAGCATCGCGCCGCGCATCCTGACCACCAAGGAACTGGTCGAGCAGGCCAGGGCGGCGGCCCGCGCCGCCTCGGAGGAAAACCGCGCCAAGAAGACCAAGCCCGAAAAGCGCCGCGCGCCTGTCCAGGAAACCGCGCCGCTCGGCGCCATCCGCTTTGGCGAGCGCAAGAAGGACAATGGCGCCAAGATCGCCATGTTCGCCGTGTTCGGCGGCGCTCTGGTCCTGATGGGCGGAGCGGGCGTCGCCTGGCTGATGACTCCCACGGGTCAGGAGTTCGCCGGCGATATCAACAGCGCCTGGAACAACGAGCACGCCCCGGACGCCGGCGCCGCCCCCCGCGCCGCGGTGGCGCTCGATCCCAAGCCGATCGATCCCAACGCGCCGCCCCCCGCCGCCATCCCCCCGGTCACCGACCCGGCCTCCGTGGCCCTCTACAAGGACGGCAGCGCCCGCATCCGGGCCAAGGACAACACAGGTCTCGAACTCATCCGCCGCGCCGCGAACCTTGGCCATCCGCAGGCCCAGTTCGACCTTGGCCGCTTCTATGAAGAGGGCGAGGTCGGCCTTGCCAAGACCCTGCCCGAGGCCCGCCGCTGGTTCGAGCGGGCGGCCTCCAGCGGCAACACCAAGGCCATGCACAGCCTGGCTTTGATGTACTACCAGGGCTCGGGCGGACCGCAGAACCTGACCAGCGCCGCCGAGTGGTTCAAGCGCGCGGCGGAACTGGGTTTCGCCGATTCCCAGTACAACATCGGCCGCCTCTACGAGGACGGCATCGGGGTCAAGGAGAACGACGCCGAGGCCTATAAATGGTACCTGCTGGCCTCCCGCTCCGGCTCGCCCGAACAGGTGATCGAGGCCAAGACCGCCGCTGAGCGCGTCCGCGCCGGCCTCCCGGCCGAGGCCCGCGCCACCGCCGAGCGCGTCGCCGCCACCTTCACCACTCGCACCCCGGTTCAGCTCTCCGCCGCCGGCGACGTCGACCTGACCTCTGTGCAAAAGGCCCTCAACCGCCTGGGCTACTACAAGGGCGAGGCCAACGGCGCCCCCAGCGCCAGCCTCCGCGCCGCCGTCGTCGACTTCCAGCGCGACCAGGGCCTGGCCCAAACCGGCCAGGTGGATGCCGACACCGCCATGCGTCTCGCGCCCTATATGAAATGATCTTTTCCCTCCCCTTCATGGGGAGGGACAGACCGCGCAGCGGTCAGGGTGGGGAAGTCTGAGGACACCCACCGACGTCTGAGCAAGCTTCCTACTTCCCCACCCGCCTTCGCTTCGCTCAAGCACCCTCCCCATGAAGGGGAGGGAAAGAGGCGCCTAGTCCCCCCTAAGCCTCTTCCACGCCACCGGAAGCGACCGCCCGGCCCCCAGCACCACGGCCGTCGGCGCGCCTGCGAACAGGCCCTCGAACGCCTCGTCCTTGACGTTCAGCGAGCCCGTGAACGCCCCAAAGGCCGGCAGCACGATCCGCTCGCCATCGGTGACGAAACATCGCCGCCGAACCGCCCCGCCCTTGCCCACCACCTTGGCGCAGGGATGCAGGTGCCCCGCCGCCCAGCCGTGGTCGGCGCCGCGGCGGGGTTCATGGCGCAGCGTCAGGGCCCCGATGCGAATCTCCTGCGCGGTGTCTCCGGCCAGGCGCGATGGCCCATCGGCGTCGTGATTGCCGGTGATCCAGATCAGGTCCCGGCCTTTCGCCAGCGCCGCGATGGCGTCCGCATCGCGCTGGCTGATGCGCGTCTCGGCCCGGCCGTCATGCAGGGTGTCGCCCAGGAAGACGAGGGCCCCGGGGTCGGTCGCCTCCACCTCGATGGAAAGCCGCCGCAGGGTCTCGGCGGTGTCATAGGGCGGCAGCATCTGGCCCCGCGCCGCGAACGCCGACCCCTTTTCGAAATGCAGGTCAGCCACCACCAGGGTGCGCACATCCTCGATCCACAGCGCCCCGGACGGGCGCAGAGTCGCCGCCACGCCGCTGATCTGCGTTACATGGGTCACGCCATCGCCTCCTCGATCAGGTCGGCGGCCGACGCCTCTTCCAGGATCATCTCGGCGGCGGACGATCCGGGCGCGCGCTCCTTGCCGATCTCCATCAGGATCGGGACGGCGAAGGGCGAGACGTGGTCCAGGCGGTTCACCTTGATGCGGTCCTTGATCCGCCTCAGGAACTCCGAGAGGCGCGCGGTGTCCAGCAGGCTCGTTGACGCATCGGCCCGCGCGCATTGTAAGAGCAGGTGATCGGGCTGATGGCGGCGCAGGGTGTCGTAGATCAGGTCGGCGGAAAACGTCACCTGGCGGCCGCTCTTTTCCTCGCCGGGAAAGCGCCGCTCGATCAGGCCCGAGATCAGGGCCGCGCTTTTGAACGAGCGCTTCATCAGGAAACTTTCCTCCAGCCACGCCTCCAGGTCGTCGCCCAGCATGTCTTCTTCGAACAGTTGGTCGAAATCGAGTCCCTCCAGCGGGCGAAGCGCCCAGATTGCCAGGGCGTAGTCATTGGCGAGATAGCCGACGGGCCCGACCCCCAATCTGTCGAGCCGCTTGGTCAGCAGCATCGCCAGGGTGGTGTGCGCCAGGCGTCCTTCGAAGGCGTAGCAGATCATGAAGTGCCGGTTGCCCCGGCTGAAGGTCTCGATCAGCAGGTCTTCATCCCCAGGCAGGGAGGACTTCTCCTTCTGGATGGTCAGCCATTCGGCCACGTCGGCGGGCAGAGATTCCCAGGCGCTCTCATCGTTCATCAGGCGCCGGACGCGTTTCGCTAGATAGGTGGAGAGGGGAAACTTCGAGCCGCCCCAGGACAGCACCTTTGGGTCCTTCTCCGCCGAGCGGGAGACGATGGCGTTGACCCCCTCTACGTGATGGAATCGCCAAACTTCGCCGGCGAACAGGAAGGTGTCGCCTTCCTCCAGCTGCTCGAAATACCATTCCTCCGCCTCGCCGATCTTGCGGCCCGAGCCGTGGCGGCCCGCCATGCGGATGGTAAGATTGGCCGCCGAAACGATAGCCCCGACGTTCATCCGGTGCCGCTGGGCGATCCCGGGCGTCCGCACCCGCCAAAGGCCATCCCTGCCTTTGACGATACGCTTGAAGCGGTCGTAGGTGCGCAGGGCATAGCCGCCGGTCGACACGAAATCGACGACCCGCTCATAGTCGTCCCAGGATAGGTCGCTATACGGCGCGGCGGTGGTCACCTCGTCATAGAGCGCCACGAGGTTAAAGGGCTCGGAACAGGCGCAGCCCATGATGTGCTGGGCCAAAACGTCGAGCGCGCCGGTGCGGAAAGGCTCCCCGTCCAGGGCGTTTTCCCGCACCGCATCGGCCGCCGCCCGGCACTCCAGCATCTCAAACCGCGAGGCCGGGACCAGCAGGGCCCGTGACGGCTCGTCCAGCCGGTGGTTGGCCCGCCCGATCCTCTGCACCAGGCGCGACGACCCCTTGGGCGCGGCCAGCTGAATGACGAGGTCGACCTCCCCCCAGTCGATGCCCAGGTCCAGGGTCGAGGTGCAGACCACAGCCCGAAGCTCCCCCCGCGCCATCGCCGCCTCAACCTTGCGCCGCTGTTCCGCCGCCAGCGATCCGTGGTGCAGCCCGATCGGCAGGTTTGCGTCGTTCAGCCGCCAAAGCTCCTGAAACGCGAACTCCGCCTGCCACCTGGTATTGACGAACACCAGCGCCATTCGCGCCTTGGCGATGACCTCATAGACCTCGTCCATCGCATGCTGCGCCGTATGCCCCGCCCACGGCACCCGGTTGTTCGACAAAAGCACCTCGACCAAAGGCTCAGCGCCGGCGGCGCCACGCACGATATCCACCTGTCGAAGGCCGGGCGCCGCAAATCCTCCACCGTAGGGGGAGGGGGACCGCGCAGCGGTGGAGGGGGTCGTGCGGCGAGGCTCGCCCGCCAAAGGCTGTTCCAGCTCCTCCTCTAGCCGTCTCAGGCGCGGAGAACCCCCTCCACCATGCTGCGCATGGTCCCCCTCCCAATCCACCCCCTCTGGGGGTGGCTCGCGAAGCGAGGGGGGCGCCGGGCCGTTCTTACGGCCCGGTGGCGGGGGAGGATTGAAGGGATCCGCACCTTCTTCTCCCCTCCCTAAGGGAGGGGCCGGGGGAGGGTTTACGCCGCCAGGGGAGTATCCCCCGAGCCACGCCGCCAGCTTCTCCGGCTCATCCACCGTCGCCGACAGCCCGACTACCCGAACGTTCGGCGCCAGCATGCGCAACCGAGCGATCCCCAAACTCAGCAAATCCCCCCGCTTCGACGAATGCAGCGCATGGATCTCATCGATCACCACGCACCTCAGATCCTCGAAATAGAGCCGCGCCCCATCCCACGCGCAGAACAGGGCCAGCTGCTCCGGCGTCGTCAGCAGGATGTCCGGCGGGTCCTTCCGCTGCCGCGCCTTCTTGGCCTCATTGGTGTCCCCGGTCCGGCTCTCGATCCGAATGCTCAGCCCCATCTCCGAAACTGGCGTCAGAAGGTTGCGCTGCACATCCACCGCCAGCGCCTTCAAGGGCGAGATATAGAGCGTATGCAGCCCCGGCGGCGTATTGCGCGGCGGCCGCTCGACGATCTCGATCAGGCTCGGCAAGAACCCCGCCAGGGTCTTCCCCCCGCCGGTCGGCGCGATGAGCAGGGTGTCGCGGCCAAGCTTCCCCTGTTCGATCATCGCCAGCTGATGCGCCCGCGGCGCCCAGCCGCGGCGCTCAAACCACCGCGCGAACTGATCGGGGAGGGCGAGATCCATCTCCCCACCGCTAGCACATGTTCTTGGTTCGTTTCGAGTGCGCTTGAGCGCGTTCCGATAGGTGGGGGCCGGTTATCGGGATAAACGCGCGACCATGCAAAGCCTCGGGCCAATCGCGATTGGCCTTTGAGCGCGTTCCGATAAGTGGGGGCCGGTTATCGGGATAAACGCGCGACCATGCAAAGCTTCGGGCCAATCGCGATTGGCTTTTGAGCGCGTTCCGATAAGTGGGGGCCGGCTATCGGGATAAACGCGCGGCCAT
>DGYN01000038.1:47262-52831 GCA_002398405.1 Caulobacteraceae bacterium UBA5005 | reverse complement strand
CTCGGGCCAATCGCGATTGGCCCGAGCCGCGCATCACTTTATCCATGGCTCATGTCCAAGGGCGACCGGCGCGGACGATTGAGAAAGGCCCTCGGTGGCCTGGCGCTGGAGCTCGCCCCGCAGGCGGCCGCCATCGCCGCCTTCCTGGCCGGCTTCCTGGTCCTGGCCTCGGCCGCCACTCCGGCCATCGCCGAGCGCATCGCCTGGCTGGGGAACAAGGCGCCGATCGTCCTCATCGAGTTTTCCCACTTCGGGGCCAGCATCGTCGGCGTGCTCCTGATGCTGGTTGGGTCGGGCCTTTGGCGCCGCCGCGAGGGCGCGCTGTGGGTGGCGATGTTCCTGCTCATCACCGGCGCGGTCCTGTCGATCACCAAGGGTCTGGAATATGGGGTCGCGGCCCTCCTGCTCCTCCTGGCCTTCCTCCTGTGGATCGCCCGGTCAGCCTTCGATCGCCCCTCGCGGCTGCGGGCCGGCATCGGCTCGATCTGGGTGGCTGCGACCTTCGCGGCCGTCGTGGCGGCGGGTGAGCTTGGCGTCGTCGCCTACCGCGAGGCGCCCTATTCGGACGAGCTTTGGTGGACCTTCGTCCAGGACGGCGATGTCTCGCGCTTCATGCGCGCCGGGGTGGCGGTGGGAGTCCTGATCCTTGTCGCCGCCGTGCTCGCCCTGTTCTCTCCGCCGCGCCGGCGGCGCAGCGTCAATCCGGAGGACCTTGCCCGGGTGGAGGCGATCATCGCCGCTGATCCCACCGCCTCCTCCTCCGCACCGATCCTGCTCATGGGCGACAAGGAATTCTTCTTCTCCGACAGCGGCCAGACCATGATCGCCTTCCGCTCCCGCGGCTCGCGCTGGATCGCGCTCGGCCCGCCGCTCGGCCTGGCGGAAGAAAAGGCGGACCTCATGTGGCGCTTCGCCGAGGTCGCCGACCGCTTCGGCGCGGCGCCCGTCTTCTACGCCGCCCCCGCCGGGCTCCTGCCGCAACTCGCCGCCATGGGCTGCGTCATCCGCCAGGTGGGCGAGGAAGCGGTGGTGATCACGGAAACCTTCTCCATCTCCGGCAAGGGCAAACAGAACCTGCGCACCGCCTGCAACAAGGCCGCCGCCGAGGGTTGCGAATTCGAAGTCCTCCCCGCCGGATCGGCCAGCGGCCTCGCCGCCGAACTGAAAGCCATCTCCGACGCCTGGCTGCGGGAGCACGCCGGCGCAGAGAAGTCCTTCTCCATGGGCCGCTTCGACATCGCCTACCTCGACCGCATGCCGCTCGCCCTGATCCGCCGCGAGGGCAAGATCATCGCCTTCGCCAACATCCTCGTCGCCCAGGAAGCCAGCCAGGTGAAGGTCGACCTCATGCGCTACATCGAGCCCTCGCCGCATGGGGTCATGGACTACCTCCTGACCCGCGTCATCCAGTGGGCCGGCGAGGTGGGCTACCGTGAAGTCAGCCTCGGCATGGCTCCCCTCTCAGGCCTGGAAAACCGCCGCCTCGCCCCCCTCTTCGCCCGCCTCGGCGCCCTGGTCTACGCCGAAGCCGGCGCCTTCTACAGCTTCGGCGGCCTCCACGCCTACAAACAGAAGTTCGGCCCCGAATGGCGGCCGATGTACATGGCGGGCAGGCCGGGGGTGATCATGCCGCTCGCATTGCTGGACGTCGCCTTGCTGACGGGCGGCGGGTGGAGAGGCGTCTTCCTCAAAGGGTAAGGAGCGGCCCGCCGCGCTTGCGGCGGGCATGGAATGGCCAACGATTTGGCCATTCCCGCGACACAGCGAAGCTGAGGCGCGAAGCAGCCAAACACTGAGGCCTGCGGACGAGGCCGGAGACCTGCCTGAATACCCTGAAGCGCCGCAAGCGTGCGAGCCTCAGCCCGGCGCCAGCCAATCCTCGGACCGCAACCCGGGCACGCGAGAGAACTCCGCCAAATTGCCGGTGACGATCGTTAACCCCTGGCTGCGGGCGTGCCCCGCGATCAGCAGGTCATAGCCCCCAATCGACTGGCCTTGCCGTTCGAGGGCCGCCCGGATGTCCGCGGCGTGGTCGGCGGCGAGATCGTCGAACGGCAGGACCTCCAAGCGTGCGGCGAACCGCTCCACTTCATTGCGATTGTGCTCGGGACGATTTGACTTCGCCGCGCCGTGCAGCAACTCGGTGAGCACGATGGTCGAGATGCAAAGGCCGTCGGCTTCGAGGTTAAACCTCTCGCGGATCTCACCGGGGCGATCTCGGAGAACGCGGATACAAAGGTTCGTATCGAGGAGATAGCGCAGCATCAGAAATCTTCGCGCACCCGGACTTCGGGTTGCTCCCGGTCGCCGAGATCAACGCCCGGCGCCTCGAAGAAGTCGTCCCAGATCGCATCCGTCGGCACAATCACCCGACGCTTTCCCTCCCGCAGGATAGAAACCGAGCGGACGCCCTCCGGGAACGCGACATCTTTGGCAAGACGAACAGCCTGGGAGCGGTTGGATTGAAACAGGGTTGTTCGATTCATGCTTCACCTATTGGGATATCCCAAATGTATATCCCAAGGACGATTGAATCAAGGGCGCGCCTGTCCTCCTGATCGAAACACGCCTCAAAGTTCCCATTTCGTTCGCCTCGCCGATAGTCTAAAATCCGGCGGTGACCTCTGTCCCCGCGACTCTCGATCTGGCCCCCGCCCTCGTGGTTCTCCCCGGCGGCCGGGCCGCTGTCTGTGACGCGGCCGGCGCCAAACCGATCTCCACCGCCGAGGCCCGCTCCCTCGCTCTTTCCGCCCCCGTCATCGTCGCCCACGCCAGCCTCACGGCGCGGAGGCTCGACCTTGGCCAGCCCGCCCGCTCTCCCCTGATCTTCGACGCCCTCGAACTCTTCGCCTTCGTGCGGCCCGCGCAGTTCTGCGCGCCCTCGGTGGTCGGCTTGGCCCTCGCCCTCGGCTGGTCGGCGCCCCCCGGGGGGGTAGTGCAGGCTCAGATTTTAAGGGACGCCTGCAACGCACTGATTCAAGAGGTTTCCCAAAATCCCTGGCCAAACCGCGAGGAGGCCCTCGCCCTGGCGGAAACCCTGCAGCGCGCCGGCTGGTCCTGGGGGGCCGCCGTGGCCCAGGCCCTGCGAGAGGGGGGGCCGGTTCGCCATACCCACCGGGGCTCGGGCCTCGATGTCTGGGGCCGGATCGGCGAATGGGAGGATGAGGGGCCGGCGGGGGAGCCCGGCTCCAAGGCCGTGGGGCCGGAGGCCGCGTCCGCGCGGCTGGCCGAATTGCTCGCCCGCTCGGGCCTGGATGAGGCCCGCCCCATGCAGGCGCAATACGCCGCCGAAACCGCCTACGCCTTCGGCCCCCGCGAGCGGGAGGGCGAGCCGCGCATGATGCTGGCCGAGGCCGGCACCGGGGTGGGCAAGACCCTCGGCTACCTTGCGCCCGCCTCCCTCTGGGCCGAAGCCAATGGCCCGGCCGTCTGGGTCTCGACCTACACCCGCGCCCTCCAGCGCCAGATCGAGCGGGAGAGCCACGCGGTCTATCCCGACCCCAAGGTCCGGGCCCGCAAGGCCGTGGTCCGCAAGGGCCGCGAAAACTATCTGTGCCTCCTGAACCTGCAGGAGATGACCAATACCGCCATGCTTGGGGCCGGGGACCTGGTGGGCCTGGCGCTCACCTCGCGCTGGGCGCGGGCCAGCCGCGACGGGGACATGACCGGCGGCGATTTCCCGGCCTATCTGCCGACCCTCTTCGCCGTGCCGCCGCCCTCCCAGGCCAGCGCCGCCAACCTCGTCGACCGGCGGGGGGAATGCGTCCACGCCGGCTGTATGCACTACAAGGCCTGTTTCGTCGAAAAGGCGATCCGCGCCTCCAAGCGCGCCGACCTCGTCATCGCCAACCACGCCCTGGTCCTCACTCAGGCCGCCTTCGACGGGGCGCGGCTGGCCAAGGGCTCCAAGGGCGATGTCGAAACCGCCGCCCCCAAGCGCATCGTCTTCGACGAGGGCCATCACCTGTTTGACGCCGCCGACAGCGCCTTTTCGGCGGCGATCTCGGGGGCCGAGGCCGCGGAGCTGCGCCGCTGGATCCGGGGGCCCGAGGGACGCGGCCGGCGCGGGCGCGGGCTGGAACAGCGCCTCAGTGACATGCTGGGCGACCGCGAGATGGCGCAGGACGCCCTCAAACAGGCCTCCCGCGCCGCCGCCCAATTGCCGGCCGAGGGCTGGTCGGCGCGGATCAGCGGACCCTCCGGCGAGGTCAATCCGGTCGGCGCCATCGAGAAATTCCTCACCGCGGCCCTGGAGCAGATCCGCGCCCGCGCCCCCGTATCCGACCAGGGGCAGGAATGCGCCGCCCGCCCCGCCAACGACCTGGTCCGCGAGACCGCGCGCGAGGCCGCCGCGGTCCTGGCCTCCATCGAGGCGCCGCTCGTCGCCCTCGCCCGCCATCTGGAGGACATCCTGGATGAAGAGGCCGACACCCTTCCCTCCGGCGACCGGGCGCGGATCGAAGGCGCCCTTCGCGGCCTCGACCGCCGGGCGCGGATGACGCTTCCGGCCTGGCGCTCCATGCTGCAGGCCATCGATGAGGACGCCGAGGACGACCCCGATTTCGTCGACTGGTTTGAGTCGACCTACCTCTACGGCCGGGTGGTGGACGCCGCCTGCCGCCGCCACTGGGTCGATCCGACCGAGCCCCTGCACGCCGCCGTCGTCGCCCCAGCCCACGGCATCCTCGTCACCTCCGCCACCCTGGTCGACCCGACGCTGGCCGACGCCTTCGCCATGGCCGAGATGCGCACCGGCGCGGCGCGTCTGCCTGAGCGGCCCAAGACCCTGCGCGTCGCCTCGCCCTTCGACTACGCCAACAATGCGCGCGCCTTCGTGGTTACCGACGTCGGCAAGGACGATCCCCGCCAGGTGGCGGCGGCGATGCGCGAGCTGTTCCTCGCCTCCGGCGGCGGCGGCCTTGGCCTCTTCACCGCGATTAGGCGCCTCCGCGCCGTCTACGACCAGATCGCCCGGCCGCTCGCCGATGCCGAAATCTCCCTCTACGCCCAGCACGTCGACGGCCTGGAGGTCGGGGCCCTGGTCGATATCTTCCGGGCCGAGGAGGACGCCTGCCTGCTGGGCACCGACGCCACCCGCGACGGGGTGGATGTCCCTGGCCGCTCCCTGCGCCTCCTGGTCTTCGACCGCGTCCCCTGGCCCCGCCCCGACATCCTGCACAAGGCCCGCCGCGCCCGCTTCGGGGGCAAGGCCTACGACGACAACCTCGCCCGCGCCCGCATCGCCCAGGCCTTCGGCCGCCTTATCCGCCGCGCCGACGACAAGGGGGTCTTCGTCATGCTCGACGCCGCCGCCCCCACCCGCCTCTTCGCCAGTCTGCCCGAAGGGGTCGAGGTCCAGCGCGTCGGCCTGGTCGACGCCATCGAAGCGACGGCGGCGTTTTTGCAAAAATGAGGCAGCGCCGCCGACAAGAATCCTCCACCGCAGGGGGAGGGGGACCATGCGCAGCATGGTGGAGGGGGTTCTCCGCGCCTGAGGCGGATCGGACGACCAGCACCGACAGAACTCTAACGGCCGCGCTCGCCCGAGGACCCCCTCCACCGCTGCGCG
>DGYN01000038.1:33205-47195 GCA_002398405.1 Caulobacteraceae bacterium UBA5005 | reverse complement strand
TTCTCCGCGCCTGAGGCGGATCGGACGACCAGCACCGACAGAACTCTAACGGCCGCGCTCGCCCGAGGACCCCCTCCACCGCTGCGCGGTCCCCCTCCCCCTACGGGTGAGGATTTAGATCGGACCCCGCCCCCGCTTCCTCCCATTCAGCGAATATTATGAATCAGCGCGTAACCATCCGCACCTCGGGGCCACCTCGGACAAGAGGGCATGGAATTGCTGCTCGTATTCGTCGCCGTCATCGCGATCACCGTCGGAACCACCGTCCTGGCGGTCCGGATCGGGCAGGGACCGTAACCCCGCTGCCGTTGCGGCGGGTCCCGCCGCGGGCTAGTCACGCGCCATGAAGACGCTGGGCCTGATCGGGCTTGGGCAGTTCGGCCAGCTCACCGCCGCCGTGCTCAAGGACCGTTTCGACATTCTCGCCTATGACTCGGCCGACCGCTCGGCCGAGGCGAAGACGCTTGGCGTCACGCTCGGCTCCCTCGAGGAAGCCGCCCGCCGCGAGGTGGTTATCGTCGCCGTTCCCGTCCGCGTGATGCGCGAAACTTTCCAGGCCCTGGCCCCCCACCTGCAACCGGGCGCCCTCGTGATCGACGTCGGCTCGGTGAAGATGCTGCCCGTCCAGTGGATGCTGGAGGTTTTGCCCCCCCACGTCGATCTGGTGGCGACCCATCCGCTCTTTGGGCCCCAAAGCGCCAAGCAGGGGCTGGCCGGCCAGCGCCTGGTGATTTGCCCGGTGCGCGGCGAGCGGCATCAGTCGATCGTGGCCCTGGCCAAGGAATTCGGCCTCGTCCCCAACCTCACCAGCCCCGAAGAGCACGACCGGGAAATGGCCTACGTCCAGGCCCTGACCCACCTGATCGGCCGCTCCCTGGTCGGCCTGAAAATCCCCGACGAGCAGCTCAAGACAGCCTCCTACCAGCACCTCCTCGATCTCTGCGGCCTCATCGGCCAGGACACCTTCGAACTGTTCACGGCCATCCAGACCCTGAACCCCTTCGCGGCGGAGGTGGCGCAGGCCTTTGTCGGCCAGGCGCAGGGTTTGCTGGAAAAAGTGAGCTCGAGCGATGGCCGTCAGGATGGCGCCTGAGCGCCATGCTTGATGTGGATCACCTGCACCATTTCGCCCTGAACCCGGTAGCGGACCAAATAGGGGCGAACGACAACCAGTTCGCGCACCTTGCCAAGGACGGGGCGGCCTCGATTGGGATCAGTCGCCAGGTTCTCAACCGTGGCCACAAGGCGGGCCGTGAAACGCTGCGCCGCAAGAGGCGCAAACTGAGCGATATAGGCGTGGATTCCGCTCAGATCGCGCAACGCTCGCGCTGACCACTGAACGCGGAAACGAGCGCTTTCATCCATTTAGGCGGGCGTCAGTCACCGATCTTGGGCGGGGGCGCCTCATTGGGCGTACCCCAAGACAGAAGCCATGTCTTCATAGCGTCGTGGCTGATCACGCGCCCGGCCTCCAAGTCAGCAATGCCTTCAGCAATCGCGGCGGTGTCCGCCGCATCGTCAGTTTCATCGAAGATCGCGGGTTCGGGCTTCATTCTCAACACGGTATCATAGAATTACTTGCCGAAAAACTCAGCCAGCCCCTCGATGACCGCGCGGTTATGCGCTTCCAGGCCGATGGTGATGCGCAGCGCATTGGGCAGGCCGTACATCGCCGTCGAGCGGACCAGATATCCGCGCGCCGCCAGGAAGGCCTCAGCCTCGCTCGCCCGCCCCTTCGGAAAATGCGCCAGGACGAAGTTGGCCCGCGACGGCGTCACCTCCAGCCCAAGTCCGCCCAGCTGCTGGATCAGCCACGGCCGCCACTGTTCGACAAGAGCCAGCGACCTTGCCTGAAAATCATCATCGCCTAGCGCCGCCTCCGCCGCCGCCAGGGCCGGAAGGCTGACGTTGAACGGCGGCCGCGCCCGCTCCAGGGCCTCGATGATCGAGCGGCTCCCATACCCCCAGCCGATCCTGAGCCCCGGCAGGCCGTGCAGTTTCGAAAAGGTGCGGGTCATCACGACATTGCCGCTCGACCGCGCCAGCTCGACGCCGTCCTCGAAGTCCGGCTCATCGACAAACTCACGATAGGCGCCGTCGAGCACCAGGATCACATTGCCCGGCAGGGCCTCGTGCAACCGGCGGACTTCTCTTCCCGGCAGCCAGGCGCCCGTCGGATTGCCGGGGTTGGCGACCCAGACGATCTTCGTCCGCTCATCGACCAGTTTCAGAATTTCGTCGACGTCGAGGGCCAGGTTCGGCTCCTTGGCCCGCCGCACCTCCGCGCCTTCCTTGCGCGTCACGATGGGGAAGGCCGCATAGCCGTATTCCCCCTGGATCGCGTTGTCGCCGGGCGACAGATAGGTGTCCGCCAGCATGGCGAAGATCTCGTCCGAGCCGCAGCCGAAGATCAGCCGCTCGGGCTCCAGGCCATACTTTTTCGCCACGGCCGCGCGCAAAGCCTTGGCCTGGCTGTCGGGATAAAGGTGCAGCCTGGGCGCGGCCTCAAGGAACGCCGCCGTCGCCGCCGGGCTGCAGCCCAGCGCATTCTCATTGGCCGACATCTTGATGGGGTTCTCGATCCCCTCAGCCGCGGCCTTGCCGGGAACATAGGGGCTGATGTCGTAAATGCCGTCCTTGGGCGCCGGCCCTCTCATTGGTCGAAGGCGACGGGAACGACGCCGACAACGCCTGTGATGCTTCCGGGCCCGCGCTTCAGCCGGTCATCGTCTGCCTGGTAGAAGCCCGACATGGCGAAGAGCTTCAGGCCATTGGCGTCGGTGATCAGCCGCGCGGCGACGCCGTCCTGCATGAACGACTGCTCAATCTCATAGGAGGGCTTGGGACTGTCGGTGACCCAAAGCGTTTCGTCCCCTTCGCCCGACGGTTCGGGCGTCACCTCGGCGACCGCCATGGCCTGCGGCGTTCCCCATTGCGACACGCACGGCAGGGTGGCGAAGATGGAGAGGCTCGGCGTCAGCAGCAGCCTTGCCCACCACGCGTGGTCGCGGGATAACGCCAGGACGGCGACGCCGCCGCTGGCCTTGGCCGAGGCGATCGCTTGCTGCGGCTCATCGACGAGGTAGAGCGGCGGCGTGGAGCCGAACCGCATCCGCGCCAGCTCCGCCGTCTTGGCCGGCGTGCGGCCGCCCCAGACCGCCACGTGGAAGCTGGTCTGGGAGTAAAGGCTGTCGCCCATGATCTCGCGCCAGATGGCGACCACCAGGCTCTTGCTGGCCGCCTCCCGCGGCGAGGCGATCAGGCGGCGCAGGATCTGGGCCTCGCGGCCGGGGCGCAGGGCGAACTTGCCGTCCTCCCCCGCCGCGCGCTTGGCCTCGGCGACTTCCCGAGACAGGGCGGCGCGCTGGTCGATCAGGCGCAGCAACTCGCTATCGATCGCATCGATACGATCGCGCACCTTGGCCAGCGATGCGGGTTTCTTCGCCATACGGCCCCCAAAAAACGAGCGCGGACCATACTTCTCCCGCTTCGCCGCGCAAGGCCTGCGTCAATAGAAGCGGGGCGCGGGTCCCACCGGCAGGGGACCGATATAGGTCTTGCCGTCGCGGAAGATCAGGGTGGCGGAAAGCGCCGGACCGCCATCCATGCCCAGCTTGTCGGCCCATTCGCCCGCCGCCTTGGCCGTCTCGTCCGGGATCACGCCTATGGCGCCGAGCGCCATAAGGCCCGCGCTGGCCTTGGTCAGCGACAGGGAAAGGGCGCCGCCGGCATGGCCCTTGGCGTCCGCGGCCATACGGGTCGGCTTGATGTCTAGGACGGCGTTTCCGGCGCTGAGGTTTCCCTCGCGAAGGTCGAGCACGCCGCCCGCCTCGGACCAGCTCTTGACGACGCCGGGCCAGCCGGCGCCCCGCATCGACGAGGCCTCCGTCACCTCGCCCGCCACCCGCACCGAAACCGGCCGGTCGCCGACGATGCGGCCGAGCAGGGAGCTGTCGGCGACCTTGGCGTTCTCCACTGACAGATAGACCCGGCCGCGGTTTTCCGGGGCAGGGCGCAGGTGGGCCTGGAACCGCTCTAGGGTGGTAAAAAGCGCGGTGTCCCGGTCCCGCGAAGCAACGGCAAGCTCGACGCCCTCGATCGAGACCCGGGGCGGAGTCTTGTCGTAACCGCCGATGCTGGCCCGCAATACCCGGCCGGTAATCTCCAGCGACTGGCCGTCGGGAAGGGACAGCACCACCCGCTCAGGGGCGACGAGTGCGATGACGCCAGGGGCATAGGCGGCCGTGGCGGCTTCCAAAACAGGGGCGGCAAGGCCCCAGCCGCCGGGCTCGGTGATCACAGCATCCTTGAGCGTGACCTCGAAGCGGAAGGGATAGCCGGAAACCACCGCCTCGCTCCAGGCGACCTTATAGCCCTGGTCGCGCAGGGCCGCGGCGTTGATCTCAAGGCCGGCCTCGATCTTCTCGCGGGCGATGAACCAATAGACCGTCCAGCCGATCGCTAGCGCGCCAACCAGGAAAAATGGCAGGAGGACCAGACTGCGGCGGGGTTTACGGGCGGGGTCGGACATGCGTTCAGTCTTAGCCAAGGGCCAGGGTAAGATTTAGGCGGACGATGGGCGCAGGCGTTCCTACCGGCGAGAAGTGGGTGTTCGGCTACGGCTCGCTGATGTGGCGGCCGGGCTTTCCCTTCTTAGAGCGAAGAGCCGCGCGGCTCCATGGGCGGCGTCGGGCCTTCTGCATCTATTCGGTGCATCACCGCGGAACCTATGAGCGGCCGGGCCTGGTGCTGGGCCTCGCGCCCGGCGGATCGGTAAGGGGCGCCGCCTACCGGGTCGCTGAGAGCGACTGGACGGCGGTCTATGACTATCTGCGCGAGCGGGAACAGCCGACCGAAACCTATTTCGAGGCCTTCAAGGACATCGTCTTCGACGACGCAAAGGCGGCCTGCGCCCTCGTATTCCTCTCCGACGCCAAGCATCCGCAGTGGGCGGGGCGCCTGACCCTGGAAGAGCAGGCGGTCCTGATCAACGGCGCCGAGGGGCTGTCCGGCCCGAACATCGTCTACCTGCGCGATCTCGTCCTGCACCTGCGGGAAGAGGGCATCCACGACGATGGCATGGAGCGTTTGCTCACGCGGGTGGAGGAGCTGGAAAGCCTGGGGGCCGACGCGCCAAAGCCGGCGCTCGGCGAGCGGATAGAGCGACGGCGCGGGCCTAGGCTGGGTTAGAGCCCCGCCAGCCAGCGGTCGAAGATCACATCCCCGGCCTCGCCCGCCGCCTTGGCGTAGAGCGCAGCGTCCCGGCGCAGCGCCGCCGGATCGAGGCCAAGGCCGGCAAGCTGCCCGGCGTTGGCGACGAGCCACGCTTCCTGTGCGATGGCGTCGACCTCGATGTGGAACTGCAGGGCCAGGACGTTGCGGCCGCGGGCGAAAGCCTGGCGCTCGTAGAGCCGGCTCGACGCCAGCAGCTCGCAGCCCGGCGGCAGGTCGAAGGTGTCCCCATGCCAGTGAAGGACGGGCAAGTCCCTTAGCGGGGCGAGAATACCCTCCGCCCGGCTGAGCGGCGCCCAGCCGATCTCCTGTTTGCCGCCGGGATAGACCGCCGCCCCCAGCGCCTTGGCCATGATCTGCGAGCCGAGGCACAGGCCCAGCGTCGGGCGGTCGGCGGCGAGGCGCTGCTGGACCATGCCGGTCTCGGCGGTCAGGAAGGGAAAGGCGCCCTCCTCGTAGGCGCCGATCGGGCCGCCCAGGACGATGAGCAGATCGGCATCAAGACCGGGCGACAGATCGTCCCGCCAGGCCTCGAGGTAGGTGAGCTCATATCCCGCCCGTTCGAGCGCCGGCGCCAGGGTCCCGGCGTCCTCGACGGCGATGTGGCGAAAGGCGATGGCGGTTTTCATGGTCTGCTCCGGCAACAGGCTTGCCCATTATATCATAGCAGTGCTATGTCAAATCATGGAGCATGACAATCTGGAGGAGGGCCTGCGAAAAATCGCGGAGGTGTTGCGGCTGCAGGCCTGGAAAGGGACCAGACCGCAGATCCCGTTGCACCCGACCCAGACTCGCATACTTCAAATCTTGAACCGGCGACCTCCATGGAGTCAGACGGCGACAACGCTGAGCCGAGCGATGGGCCTTCGTCAGCCGACGGTGACCCGGTCGCTCGGTTCGCTGGCGACCAAGGGCTTTGTGGACAGGCGGGCTGGCGGGGGCCGGGCGGTCGCCCTCGCCGTTAGCGCCGAAGGGCGCGCATGCCTTGATCGAATGTCTCAGGACAAGGGTGCGGCGGCCATCGCGCTCGCGGCGCTGTCTGGCCCGGAGAAAAGCATGATGATGGCGGCGGTGACGAAAATGATCCGAGCTTGGCAGGAATCCGGAGTGATCGAGCCTCAGCGGCTTTGCGCGACCTGCCGGCATTTCCAGCCGAACATCCATCAGGACGACTCAAAACCCCATCATTGCGGACTTGTGGACTCTGCGTTCGGCAATCGCGACCTGCGATTGGACTGCAGTGACCATGAGCCGGCCGATGCGGCAGGCGCCTCGCGCGCTTGGCGGATCTGGTCGGATGAGCCGGACGCCCCGACAGCGGAAACTGACGGAGCGTCCTTTTTGCAACCACCCTCAGGACAGAGTTAGGAGCCTTATACACATGGCACAGAAAGCCGTTTTTTACCACGCCGGGTGTCCGGTATGCATCGATGCCGAACAGCGTTTCGCTCATTCCCTTGATCCGCGGGCCTTTGACGTCGAGATCGTTCATCTAGGCGAGGACAAGTCCCGCATTCTCGAAGCCCAGCAATCCGGGGTCAGGTCCGTTCCCGCCTTTGTGGTGGGTGGCGAACCGTATCATATCAACTTTGGAGCCGCCCTTTCCGACCTCCAGTAACTTTCACGGCGCCCCGGCCCATGCGCCGGGGCGCTTGGGCGTTTTCCGGCGAGGTGGATGCCGGTTCGCCGCCGGAAAACGCGACTATGCAAGGATTCTAGAGCGCTATCCGATCGGATGGCGCTCTAGAGTTTCTCGCCAAGAAGCTGCTGCGACGCCGACTCGATGCGCGACTCGAGCTCAGCCATGAACTGGCCGCGCTTGAGGCCCGCCGGGATGGGCTCGAGGTATTCGAACACCACCGTCCCCGGATAGCGCATCAGCCCCTTGGCCGGCCAATGAACGCCCGAATTGGTGGCGCATGGAATGCAGGGTAGGCCCAGGTCGCGATAAAGGGCGGCGATGCCGGGCTTATACGCGCCGGCCGCGCCGGGCTTGGTGCGGGTGCCTTCCGGGAAGATAATCACCTGACGGTCCTCGGTCATGCGGTCCTGGGTGTCGGCGACCAGCTTGCGCAGCGCCGCCGAATGGCCCTCGCGGTCGACGACGATCATGCGGTTCTTGGTGCAGTACCAGCCGAACAGCGGGATCAGCATCAGCTCCTTCTTCATGACGAAGCAGGCGTCGGGCAGGAAGGTGAAGGGTCCGCAGATGTCCAGCAGCCCCTGGTGCTTGGCCGCGATCAGGGCCGGGCCCGTCGGCGGGGTTCCCCGCACCTCGATGCGCACGCCGCAGATCCAGCGCAGGCCAAAGCAGACGAAGACACCCCAGAACTTCAGCGCCCCGATGATCGCGCGGCGCGGCAGGGGAAGCAGGAAGACATAGAGCATCGCCAGGATGGTCGAGCCGCCGAACATATAGACGGTGTAGATCGCCGATCTCAGCAGGTTCATTTGGCCTTCCCATGAGGCGATTGCGGCGGGGGCGCCTCATCCGGGCCGAGGCTCAAAAAGGTCTCCCGGGCCAGGACGGCGAGGTACTTGGTGTATTCCATCAGCATGCGCCGGGCGCCGATGTCTGACCGCCACCAGCCCTGCATGTCGACCTCGGCGGTGGCGACCGGATAGGGGATGACCTCGACGCCGGGCAGGGCGCCGCGCATCTCCAAAAGGGCGCGCGGCATGTGATAGTCGGCGGTGACGACGATCAGGCTCTTGAAGCCTTCGTGGTTCACCCAGGCGGCGGTCTCGGCGGCGTTGCCCTTGGTGTCGGCGGCGTCGAACCCCAGCTGGACGCAGCAGTCGTAGAGCCGCTCGGTGGCCTTGGCGACCGCCTTGAGCTCGGGCCGGGTGACGTCGGGATTGACGCCGGAGACCAGCAATCGCGGCGCGCGGCCCTCTTCCAGAAGTTTAACCGCCGCGGTGATGCGCAAATCTGCGTTGCCGGTCAGGGCGACGATGGCCTGGGCCTGGGGCGGCGGCGGGGCCGGGGTCGAGCGCTCGATCCGGGCGGTGAAGGCCAGGAGGCCCACGACCCAGAACATCACGGCGATCAGGAAGGCGGCGACGCTCCTCATGGCGCCACACTTACGGCATGGTCTTGAGCAAGGCGAGACAGGCCTGCCGGGCCGCGATCGCCCCCACCAGGGCGGCGGCGAAGGGCGCGGCCGCCTGCCAGTAGAGATCGTCCCAGGCAAGCGGCAGGACAGGGGTCAGTCCCTCCGTCCCGCCGGCCAGGCGAAGGGCCGCCGCGACCCCGACCGCCATCAGGGCCCCCACAGCGCCCGCGAAGGCGGCGACCCGGGCGAAGCGGCGCATGAACAGGCCGGCGATGAAACGGTCGGCGGCGCCGGTGATGTGCAGGACCTCCACGGTCTCGCGATAGGCGGCAAGAGCGGACCTGGTGGCGAAGGCGATCACCGCCGCCGCGGCCGCGGCCAGCAGCAGGGCGACGAGGGCGGCCGCGATCCTCGCCATTTTTCCGGCCTGGACGATGTCCTTCATCCACAGGGCGTGGTCATCGACGGTGGCGTCGACCCCGGCGGCGGCGAGCGCCCGGGCAAGCTCGGGCGCGGTGGCGGGCTCTTCACGGTCCAGTTCGAGGGTCACCAGGCGCGGAACCGGCAGGTCGCGAAGGACCTCGGCGCTGAGCCAGGGCCGGAGCAACTCCTCGGCGTCCTCGCGGTCGAGCATGGCGGCTTGCGTCACGCCCCTGATCCCGGCCAGCACCTCGGTGGCGCGGATAGCCGCCCCGTCGGGAGACTCCCCGGGGCTTGGCCGGACCAGGACCGTGGCGGAACCGGTGAGATCCCGCCGCCAGCCGTCGGCGGCCCGGTTCGCCGAAAGGGCGGCGATGACCGAGAGGCAGGCCAAAAACGACAGGATGGCGACCACAAAAACCAGCACGCTGTCGCGGCGGTCGGTCCAGGGCAGGAGCGGCTTGGGGCGTTTTGGGCGAAGGTCCAGGAGGCTCATCCGGCGCCTCCCCGCATCAGGGTGACGCCGCCGTCCTGCAGGTGCAGCACCGGCCTGCCTGAACCGGCGACCAGCACGGGATCGTGGCTTGCGACCAGAACGGTGGTGCCCTGGCGGTGCAGCAGGTTCAGAAGACGCAGGATGCGCTGCGACATGGCCGGATCGACGTTGCCGGTCGGCTCGTCGGCCAGAATGAGGTCGGGCTTGGCGACCACCGCCCTGGCGATCGCCAGACGCTGGCGTTCCCCGCCGGAAAGTGACGCCGGAAAAACCCCGGCGCGATCGCCCAGGCCGACGAAGGTCAAAAGCTCCGCCACATCCTCGCGCCAGCTCTTTGAGGGGTTCTTCTGGAGGCGCAGCGGCAGGGCGACGTTGTCGAAGGCGTTCAGGTGATCGAGCAGGCGGATGTCCTGAAACACCACCCCGATCCTCCGGCGAAGGGCCGCGAGGTTCTCCCGCGAGGCATGGGCGACGTCGCGGCCAAAAACCTCGATCCGGCCCTCGGAGGCGCGATGAGCCAGATAAATGAGGCTCAGGAGCGAGGTTTTGCCCGCTCCGGACGCCCCGGTAAGGAAATGGAAAGAGCCCGTAGGCAATTGAAAACTAAGGTTACTGAAAACCTCCGGCGCTTTGCCATATCGCATGCTGACAGCATCAAAGCGCACAGCCGGTTCAACCAAGGGGGCAGGCCCGCCCTCCGCGGTTGAATCGGCCGGCCACTCGCCGGCGGTTCTCAAACCTATTGTGCTGTTCATAGGGCCCGAAGACCGACCCCGGACCTGGGTCTTCGAATGGAGCGTCCGACTGGTTTGACATGATACTGACCTGTCCCGAGTGCGCCACCCGCTATTTCGTGGACGACGCCAAACTGGGCGCCGAGGGCCGGACCGTGCGTTGCGCCTCGTGCAGCCACAGCTGGCGGGCGACCCCTGAGCCCACCCTGGAACTGGTCGCCACCCCGGAAGAGGGCGCGGTGGCCAAGGACATCCCGGAGACGGCTCCCGCCGCGCCGGCCGCGGTCGAACCTCTCCCCAAGGTTTTTCGCGCCAAGGCGGTGGAAAAGAAATCCATGCGCCGGGCCGCCGTGCACGGCGCGGTCTGGGCCGGGATGCTGGCGGCTTTCGCGGCCCTGTTCGGCGCGGCCGCCCTGTTCCGGGTCGATATCGTCCGTTTCCTGCCCCGGACCGCCAGCGCCTACGCCATGGTCGGGATGCCGGTGAACCCGACGGGCCTGGTGTTCGAGCATATCTCCGCCAAGCCCTCGTTGCAGGACGGGCATTCGGCCCTGGTGGTGTCGGGCCAGGTGCGCAACATCGAGGACCGCGACGTCACCGCGCCCAAGATCCGCATCCACGTCCTCGACGCCCACGGCAAGACGGTGGCGCAAACCCTCACCACGGCCGCCGAGCCGCATCTGAAACCCGGTGAGACTCGCCATTTCGTCGTCTCCATCGTCGATCCTCCCGCCACCGCCCAGGACGTGGAGGTCGCCTTCCTGCTTGAGCCCAAGGCCAAGGCCCATGGCGAGAAGGCTCACGCCAATGCGCCCCATCCCGAACCGGGCCACGCACCGGCCTTGCGCGGTCACGCCGAGCCCGCGGCCCATGCGGCCCCGGCGCCGCCGCCTCTGCGCGGCGCCGATCATGGACAAGCTGTGGATCATCACCAAGAGCCTGTTCCCACGCCCGCCAAGGCGCCTCACAGTGAGGCGCATCATGCACCGGGCGCCGAGCACCACTGACCATGCCTAGGGTCCTCCTGTCAGAACAGGAGATCGCCGCCCTGGTCGAAGCCTCCGCCGCAAAAATCGCCCCCCACGTCAGCGACGACACCGTCTGTGTCGCGCTTCTGACCGGCGGCATCTGGTTCGCCGCGGACCTGATGCGCGCCCTGTCGCGCCAGGGGGTGAACTGCCTGTTCGACGCCATCTGGCTCGGCTCCTACGACGATGCCCGGGAAAGCCGGGGGTCGGTCACCGTGCGGGCCGGCCTGCAGCGCGGCGTCGGCGGCAAGCAGGTGCTGATCATCGACGATGTCTTCGACAGCGGCCTGTCCCTTCTGGAAAGCGCCCGCATGATCCGCGAGGCCGGCGCGGCCAGCGTGCTCACCGCCGTCTTCGCCTCCAAACCCTGGCCGAGCCAAAGGGCGCTTGAGCCCGACTTCGTCGCCTGGGAAGCGCCGGCCGAATTCCTGATCGGCTACGGTATGGACGATGCGGGGCGTTTCAGGGGGCTGCCGGAGATCCGGTCGGTGTAGACAGGCCTGTATTTAGTGTTACCATCTATTGGTAACGTGGAGCCCCTTTATGCCGAAGAACACCTCGTTCTCCTTGAGCGAACGCCATGTGGAGTTCATCCACACCCAAGTGCAGTCGGGCCAATATGGTTCTGCAAGCGAAGTCATTCGCGCGGGACTCAGGATGCTGGAGACACAGGAAGCCAAGCTGGCGGCTTTGCGCGCGGCGCTGATCGCGGGGGAAAACAGCCCGGCGCTGACATTCAGTAGCCGCGAGGAGTTGGTCGCCTCAATCAAAAAGCGCGCGGCGGAACTTGGCTAGATACGTCCTTCACGCGGATGCTCAATCCGATCTTGCTCAGATTTGGCTCTACACGCGTCAGGAATGGTCGGAGCGCCAAGCCGACAAATACCTTGCCGAGGTTCTGGACTGCATAGACTGGCTTGCGGACAATCCGCTGCTGGGTCGCGCGGCCGATGACATAAGACCCGGATACCGGAAGCATCTGAGCAATGCCCATCTCATCTTCTACATTGTCGAGCGAACCGGAATTGAAGTGATCCGAGTCCTTCACGCCAGTCGGGACATCGGTGAGGTCTTTGGCGACTAGGTTAGTCCGTCAGCCACTCCGCCAGCGGTTCCTTCGCCAGCATCTCCTCATAGGTCGGCCGCGGCCTGACCACTGCATAGCGATCGCCGTCGACCATCACCTCGGGGACCAGGGGGCGGGTGTTGTATTCGCTGGACATGGTCGCGCCGTAGGCCCCGGCGCTCATGAAGGCGATGAGGTCGCCGCCCGCGAGCGGCGGCAGGGGCCGGTCGCGGGTGAAGGTGTCGCCCGTCTCGCAGACCGGCCCGACCACGTCATAGGACAGGGCCTCTCCGCCGCGCGGCTTCACCGGCCGGATGTCATGGAAGGCCTCGTACATGGCCGGCCGGATCAGGTCGTTCATGGCCGCGTCGACCACCAGGAAGCGGCGGTCGGGCCGCTCGTGCACGTGGATCACCTGCGAGAGCAGAACGCCCGCGTTGGCCGCGATCACCCGGCCGGGCTCGAAGGCGAGCTCGATCTTCAGGCCCTGCATGACCTGCGCAATCATATCGGCCAGGGCGGCCGGCGAGGGGGGCTCTGGCATGTTGAAATAGGGGACGCCCAGACCGCCGCCCAGATCGAGGCGTTCGACGGACAGGCCCTCGCCGCGCAGGCGTTCGACCAGGCCGCGCATCTTGCCATAGGCCTCGCGCAGCGGACCAAGGTCGGTGATCTGGCTGCCGATGTGGCAACCCACGCCGATGGGATTGAGAGCCGCGTTGTTGGAGGCGTTGGCGTAAAGCCGCGCCGCCTCCTCGAAATCGACCCCGAACTTGTTCTCCGCCTTGCCGGTGGAAATCTTGGCGTGGCCGCCGGCGGCGACGTTGGGATTGACGCGGAAGGCGATGGCCGCCCTGACGCCCAGGGACGCGGCGACCTGCGCGATCAGGTCCATCTCCGGCTCGGATTCGACATTGATTTCGGCGACGCCGGTCGTCAGCGCGAAGGCGATTTCGGCCCGGGTCTTGCCGACTCCGGAGAAGATGATCCGCTCCGGCGGAATGCCGGCGGCGAGCGCCCGCCGGATCTCGCCCTCGGAAACGGTGTCGGCTCCGGCCCCAAGATCCCCCAGAGTCTTGAGCACCGAGAGGTTCGAGCAGGCCTTCACCGCATAGGCGACCAGCGGCTCGCCCAGGGCCGGATGGGCCCGGAAGGCGTCGCGGAACACCTCATAGTGACGGCGGAAGGTGGCCGTCGAATAGACATAGACGGGGGTCCCGACCTCGCGCGCGATCTTGGCCAGCGGCACGCCCTCGCAGGCGAGTTCGCCGTCCAGCATTTCGAAGTGGTTCATGGCGTGGTCTTTTCCGTAGGCGGCGCCTGGCCGAAGATGGGCTCAGGGCGTTCCAGCATCCCCTGCTTGCCGCAGGCGGTAAGCAGCAGGGCGGCGCAGACCAGGAGGATGGCGGCTCTCATGCCAGGGCCTCCTGCCAGCGCTTGATCTGGGCCCGCACCTGGTCGGGCGAAGTGCCGCCGTAGGACTGCCGGCTTTGAACCGAGGCGGCGGGGGAGAGCACGTCGTAGACGGCCTTGGTGATCTTGGGGTCGAGCTTCTGCAGTTCGGCCAGGGGCAGGGCTGAAAGTTCAACGCCCAGTTCCTCCGCCCGTTTGACTGCCGCCCCGGTGACGTGGTGCGCCTCGCGGAACGGAAGGTTTGTCTCCCGCACCAGCCAGTCTGCGAGGTCGGTGGCGGTGGAATAGCCGCTTCCCGCCGCAGCGGCCATGCGCTCTCGGTTGGGGGTCAGGTCGGCGACCATGCCGGCCATGGCGGCCAGCGACAGATCGAGCGCATCGAAGCCCGCGAAGATCTGTTCCTTGTCCTCCTGCATGTCCTTCGAATAGGTCAGCGGCAGGCCCTTCATGACGACCATCAGGCCGGTCAACGCGCCCAGCACCCTGCCGACCTTGGCGCGGACCAGTTCGGCGGCGTCGGGATTCTTCTTCTGCGGCATGATCGA
>DGYN01000038.1:0-33042 GCA_002398405.1 Caulobacteraceae bacterium UBA5005 | reverse complement strand
TGCGGCATGATCGACGAGCCGGTCGTGAAGGCGTCGGAAAGATTCACGAACCCGAACTGCGGCGTCACCCAAAGCACGATCTCTTCGGCCAGGCGCGAGAGGTGGGTCGCGCAGATGGTGGCGGCGGAAAGGGCCTCCAGGGCGAAGTCCCGCGCCGCGACGCTGTCGAGGGAATTGTGGGTCGGCCCATCGAAGCCCAGCGCCTTGGCGGTGGCGTGCCGGTCGATGGGAAAGGGCGAGCCGGCCAGGGCCGCGGCGCCCAGCGGGCTTTCGTTCATGCGGGCGCGGGCGTCGGCAAAGCGTCCTGCGTCGCGGCCGAACATCTCGACATAGGCCATCAGGTGGTGGCCGAAGGTCACCGGTTGGGCGGGCTGCAAGTGGGTGAAGCCCGGCATCAGGGTGTCGGCGTTCTCCCCGGCCTTGGCCAGCAGGGCCCGCTGCAGGACCTTGAGCTGCTCGATCGAGCGGTCGCAAGCGTCGCGCACCCACAGGCGCACGTCCAGCGCCACCTGGTCATTGCGCGAGCGGGCGGTGTGCAGCCGTCCCGCGGCCGGGCCGATCAGTTCGGTCAGGCGCTTTTCGACATTGAGGTGGATGTCCTCGAACTCATCCCGAAAGGGGAAGGTCCCGGCGATCATCTCGGCCTCGATTGTGGCAAGGCCTTGCTGTATAGCCGCCGCGTCCGCAGCCGAGATCACGCCCTGATCCGCCAGCATGGCGGCGTGGGCGCGGGATCCGGCGAGGTCCTGGGCCCACAGCCGCTTGTCGAAGCCGATCGAGACATTGATCGCCTGCATCAGGTCCGCGGGCGCGGAAGAGAAACGGCCGCCCCACATCGCGTTCCCAGCCTGGGGCGCGGGCGGTGACGAAGGAGGCTTGGCCATATGAGCGACGTCCAAAACGAAAAGAGCGGTCCCAAGAGCAAGCTGACGCTGGCGATCTGGGGCGTCGCCCTGATCGGCGTCGCTGGGTTCATATATGTCATTGCCAGCTCGAGCTTTAAACCCGCTGAGACGGGTTCGATGGTGCAATATCGCCAAGGCGACCTCGCCATGCTGCAGGTGCCGGGGGAACTGGGCGCCAAGGACCCGCGCTTGCCGGACCTGGAGCCGCTGCCCTCGCCCCCCGCCGCGCCGCCGCCGGAGATGGCTTTCACTGACGCGAATGGCAAGCCGGTGAAGATCGCCGACTTCAAAGGCAAGGTGACGGTGGTGAACCTGTGGGCCACCTGGTGTGCGCCCTGCAAGGTGGAGATGCCGACCCTCGCCGCCCTGCAGGCCGCCTATGCGGCCCAGCCGCTGGAGGTTGTGGCGATCTCCACCGACCTCGCTGACACCTCGAAATATCCGGGCGAAACCCAAGCCGACGCGATCCTCCGCGCCAAGGCGGAACTGGCTAAGTCCTCGCCGCTGAAATTCTACCACTCGCCGGGCCTTGATCTGATCTATGCCTTCGCCCCGCCCGCGCCGGGCCTGCCGACCACCATCATCTATGACAAGAAGGGCGTAGAGCGGGCCCGGCTCGCCAAGGAAGCCGACTGGAACAGCAAGGAAGCGCGGGCCCTGATCGAGCGGCTGCTCAGCGAGGGCTGACCCTATGAATATGAGGGGAAGGGCCCGGTTATTCCTTTAGCGAGTCTGGCCTTAAGGGCGTCAGCTGAAACTCCAGCCGCCCGCAGCTCCCGCAGAGTCTCTGCCTTGTCTCGCTTGGCCAGCCGCTTGCCATCGGGGCCCAGCAGTAGCGGGTGGTGCCGGTAGACCGGCGTGGGCAGGCCGAGCAGGGCCTGGATCAGGCGCTGGATGTGGGCGGCTTCGGCCAGGTCCTCGCCGCGAATAACGTGGCTGATCCCTTGCAGGGCGTCATCGACCACGACGGCCAGGTGGTAGGCGACCCCGGCGTCCTTGCGCGCCAGCACCACGTCACCGGCCGTTTGCGGGCGGGCGGGGATTACGCCCTTGCCCTCTTCGACGAAGCTTAGATCGTCGAAGGCGGCTCCGAGTTCGTGCTTGGCGGCCGCCAGCGACAGGCGCCAGGCGTAGGGCTCCCCCGCGACGAGGCGGCGGTCTTCTTCGGCGGTGGGTAGCGGCGCGCTGGTGAACACCTCGGCGGGGCCGTGCGGCGCGCTGGCGATGGCGTCGAGCACTTCCTTTCGGGTTTTGAAGCACCGGTAGATCAGGCCCCGCGCCCGCAAACCCTCCAGCGCCGCCTGATAGTCGGCCATGTGCTCCGACTGGCGGCGGACCGGCGCCTCCCACTTCAGGCCCAACCAGGCGAGGTCCTCATAGATCGCCGCCTCGTACTGCGGCCGGCAGCGGGTGAAGTCGATATCCTCGATGCGCAGGATGAACCGGCCGCCGGCGTGCTTGGCCGCCTGATACGCGGTCAGCGCCGAATAGGCGTGGCCCAGGTGCAGATAGCCGGTCGGCGAGGGCGCGAACCGGGTGATGAAACTCACAGTTTGAGGCCGCGATACATGCCCAGGTGCGACAGGACCTGGCTGAAAAACGCCTTTTCGCCGCCGAGCGCGGCTTTCAGGGGATCGAAGTCCTTGTTGCCCGCCATCTGCGCCAGGCCGTGGGCGGCGCACCAGCCAGCGATCTGGGATAGCTGGATATCGATCAGCGCCGCGTCTGGGGGCGCGTTCTCGCGGATCGCCGCCATCACGATGGCCAGCGGACTGTCGGGGCTCTGCGGGGCGTCGGCGCGGAAGTCGCGGTCGCGGCCCGGGTCATACATCAGGTTATAAAGCGCCTTGTTCTCACGGGCGAAGCAGACATAGGCGACGCCCACGGCGTTCATCCTTTCCGATGGGGTTGCCAGACCCTCGATGGCCTTTTTCATGGCCTGTCCCATCTGCTCGAACCCCAGGCGCGCGACGGCGTTCAGCAGTTCGTTCTTGTCCTTGAAGTGGTGATAGGGCGCGGCGGCGGACACGCCGGCCTCCCGGGCCACGGCGCGCAGGGAAAGGGCGCTGGCCCCTTCGCGCTCAAGCAGGCGCTCGGCCGCCTCGACCAGGGCGCGGCTTAAGTCGCCATGATGGTACGGCTTTGGGTCGGCCGCATCAGCGGTCATCCGCGCCTCACCTTCCTGTTGTTTCCAGGTCACACCTTAGGCCCGGATTTGAACGCTGTAAAGATTATCTTGACACCGCTCAGATCGGTGTTATCTAAGCATCGTTCAGATCGGTCAACGGTTCTCGCAAAGCCGTCCAACGGTCGCTTCGATTGAAAGGGGACCCGCTATGCCGGCTTCCAAAATTGCAAAGATCGAGCGCGCCATCGACGGCAGCTCGATCATGTTCCTGGTTCTTGGCATGGCCCTGGCCGTCGCCTTCTTCACCCTGGGCGCCTAACCTCTCCTCCCAAGAGGGCGTTCAGTTGCGTAGCGCCGCTCGGCCCCCCGCCGAGCGGCGCTTTTGCGTTTGCGGCGCCAAGGTCTAAGGCCCTCCCGCGCTCAGACCGGCGGGATCACCATCCTCGCAGCGAGGGACACCGAGCGCGGTTCGACGGCGTCGAGCGTCGCGCAGATCTCCGTGCTCACCGACGCATCGTGATCCATGATCCGTGAGGCGGACGAAACAACGGCGGCGTAGTCCGCGATGCTCAATCCTTCGGGGCGTGCGCTCGACAATCCAACGAGCAGCAACCGCATCAAGCCAAACCGCACAGCAAGGTTCTGGAACTGCGGCAGTACGGGACCGGCCAGGAAAACGCGATTGATATAAAGGTAGTTCAGGACAAAATTACGCAGCGCGTAGTCATGCTCGTCGTCGAACCGTTTGAAATTGTTCTTATAGATCTCGGCGTATCGCTTGAGTGCGCCGTCGAAATCCTGCGCGCTTCCCATAATCTCGCCGAGAGAAGTCTGCACGATGCTAGGGAAGCGGTTGTGTGCATTGCCTTTCCGTGAAGCGGATAGGGCAATTCCAGTCAGTATCTTAAAGACCTGCGCCTGATCGCCACCGCCGAAGTCTTCCGACAGGAGCGTTTGTCTCGTCTCAGCGGTGTAGGCCCCGATTGACTGAAGCAACTCGCTTCCTGCGGGCTCGAGGGCCGGATCATTGGACAAGAACGTCTCGGTGATGACTCCGGCGAACAGGATCGCCTTCCAGAGGGGTAGGGCGCGGTCGCGCGTGACCTCTTCGATCGCGGCGTGAACGGCCCAACGTACGCTCGCCCCACGGTGGACGTGCGCCGCTTCGGCGGAGTTCGTCAGTCCGTCGTCGCCTGGGTGTTCGACGGGGTCCCGCGGGAACTCCATCGCGTCGGGAGATGACATGCAAAGCCGTGCGGCCTCGGGGCAGGACAGCTTAGCGCCGAGGTAGCGCCTCCCATCGCGGGCCCAGGTCTCACGCGGGTACGAACGGCAGGTTTCAGACAGGGCGCTCTCCCCCAGCCGGTTCTGGATGGAACAGAGCTTGTCGCCGTCAAGGAAGGGGCAGGCGCCGGTAGGCGTCAATTGAACGCGCGCGTAGAGGCTTGCGGATCGTGGCTCCCTTAGCTTCTTCACATATTTTCGCAGGTCCTGGTCAAGTCCGGGCTCCTTGACCGCCATGTAGGCTCTGAACGTCGTTCGATCGACATCGACCTGAAAGTTGGTGCAGCAGGTCTCCTCACAGGCCCCGCCCACACACTTGAACGTCGACATGTAGTTCGGCGCATTAGGATTGCTGTCGCCGCCCGCCAATTCGCCCTCCGATCCTTTGGCCCAAACGCCATTTGGCTTAGGGCGTTCTCCGCTGTCCCGACGAGCACGGTCCCTGCCGGGACCCGGCGCCGAACGAGCAGGTCAGACCGGCCGGCTCCGCCCAGCTGATGCGCCGGAGCCTAGGGTGCTTTGCCGTTTTTACACAGGCTCGGTGGATTGCCGGCTTCAGGCCGGATCTGAGAGAGAGCCGCCCAATCCCGTCCGCCCAGCTTTGAATCACAGGCGCACGCTGGCTATCCAAAGGTTCACCATCCACGGTCTGGTCCCGATTGTGGCCGTCACAAAAAGGCATAAGCTAGGGGGACGGGCAGAACGCCAACCTGTGATTCTGCGCCAACTTGAAGGAGCTTCGTCTTCAGGGTCTGCGTAACCAGATTTCAGCGCCGGAGGTCGGTCCGGTGATCGACGTGCAGGATCGCACCAGCCCGGTCCGCGCGCCTGCGGCCTGTCCCGCCCTGGTGTTGAACGCGGACTATCGGCCGCTCTCCTACTACCCCCTGTCGCTGTGGCCCTGGCAGGAAGTGATCAAGGCCGTCTTCCTCGACCGCGTCGACATCATCGCCACCTACGACACCGTGGTGCACAGCCCCTCCTTCGAGATGCAGTTGCCCAGCGTGGTCAGTCTCAAGAGCTATGTCTCCCAGGACCGCAACCCGGCCTTCACCCGCTTCAACGTCTTTCTGCGCGACGGCTTCGCCTGCCAGTACTGCGGCAAGCACGACGACCTGACCTTCGACCACGTCATCCCGCGCTCCCGCGGCGGCCGCACCACCTGGGAAAACATCGTCGCCGCCTGCGCCCCCTGCAATCTGATGAAGGGCGGCAGGACTCCACGGGAGGCGCACATGCATCCCCGCACCCAGCCCCGGCGGCCGGAACATTTCGAACTGCTGGACAGGGGCAGGGCCTTTCCGCCCAACTATCTGCACGAAAGCTGGCTGGACTATCTGTACTGGGATGTCCGGCTGGAGGCTTAGACCTTCTCGCTGATCGCGATGGCGCCCCGGCAGCCGGCCTTGATCACCGCGGACAGCAGGCCATAGCCCGGCGCATCCTTGGCCCCTTCCTCCACCGCCTGGTCGCGGTGCGCGAGTTCGTCCTCACGGAACTGCTTCAGCTCCGCCGCCAGCGCCGGCTCGCGCTTTTCCAGCTCGTCGATCTGCCGCTGGTAGTGGTCCTCGATCACCGTCTCGACCGCCTCGGTGCAGGCGTGCGCCGCCTTTTCGCCCATGAGCGCCGTCCCGACGCCGAGCGCGAACCCGGCCAGGCGCCAGACCGGGGCCATCAGGGTGGGGCGGACCTGCCGCTCATTGAGGATCTCGTCGAAGCGGGCGAGGTGGGCGGCCTCGTGGGCCTCCATCTCCTGCAGCTGATAGGCGATGCGGTCCTTGCCGGGCGCGGCGTTCAGCACCGCCCGCTGGCCGCGGTAGATGTGGACGGCGGCGAGTTCTCCGGCGTGGTCGACGCGCAGCATTTCCGCCAGCCGCGCCCTGCCGGCGCCCAGGCCCGGGCGAGGGGGGATGGGTTTGCTCATATTGCGGGTTTCCGCAGGGCGGCGGCGATGCTCCAGATCGCCAGCTTCAGAGAGATCAGCACGTTCCAGCCGGCCATGGTCAGGAAACTCTTGAAGGGCCAGTAGGTCGGGTCCTCGCAGGAGACGATATTGACCTTGCCGCCGTTCAGCAGGGCGGCGACGTCGGCGGCGCTTGAGGTCCCCCCCGCGGCGCAGGCCTTGGGGCCCTCCCACCAGCCCTGTTCGGCGCCGGCGTGATAGATGGCCATGCCTGTCCCATAGAGGAAGGCGAGCGCCAGGCCAGCCAGCAGCAGACGCACCAGCCACCCCTTCCAGGGCGTGTATCGCGCCCCGATGGCGGCGGCGGCCAGCGCCACCGCCGCCCAATAGGCTTCCCGCTGCTTGAGGCACAGGATGCAGGGCGGCAGGCCGTCCACCCTCTGCGCATAGTGCGCCGCGCCGAGCATCAGGGCCGAGGCGATCAGCGCGATCCACGGCCAGACGGGCAGGATCAGACGGGCCTTGGCGCGGAGGGCGGCGAACATGTTGCTTCAGCTTCTAGTGCAGAAACTTCAGCGCCAGAACCCCCCCGACCAGCAGGACGAGGAAGAGGACGGTGAACAGGGCAAGGCGCCGCTCGATCACCGGCTGGATGGCCGGTCCGAACCGCTTGATCAGGGCGGCGACGATGAAGAACCGCCCGGCCCGGGTGATGACGCAGGCGATCAGGAACGGCAGAAAGGCGTACTGCAGGACGCCGGACGCGATGGTCACAAGCTTGAACGGGATCGGGGTCAGGCCCTTGGCCAGGATCACCCAGACGCCGAACTCATCGTACCAGGCCTTCATCTCGGCCAGGCCGCCCTCGTTGCCGGTCAGGCGCAGGATCGCCTCGCCGACGGGGGTCAGGAAATAGCCGATGGCGTAGCCGGCCATGCCGCCGGCGACGGACGCCGCCGAACACACGGCGGCGTAGAAATAGGCCTTCTCGGGCCTTGCAAAGACCATGGGCGCCAGCATCACGTCCGGCGGCACGGGAAAGAAGGAGCTCTCTGCGAAGGAGACGGCGGCAAGCGACGCGGTGGCGTGGCGCCCTGCGGCAAGGCGCAGCACCCAATCATAAAGCTTTCGCAGCATGGATCACCTATATCGGCCCCATGGATGAAGGAAAGCGCAACCTCAACGCAAACACCGATCCGTTGCTGCAGGCCGCGGCGGAGGAGGAGCTTCGCCATGCGGCGACGCTTGGCTGGAAGGCCCTCTCCAAGGTTACGCCCTGGGGAGATTCCTACGACGGCTTCGCCTCCGGCGGCCTGCCCGTGACCTTCGAGCGCAATTATCTGTGGGTGAGCGAGGAGGGCGGCGACATCCTGATCGAGGTGGTCGTCTACCTTGGCCCCTCCCGGTATGACGCCGGCGCCAAGGCGAGCCTGGTCATTCTCAGGGCCTGACACCGCAGCATTTTGCACCGCAGCAATGCCCGCGCCTTGGGCGGGCCGGCCAAGCGGGCGCCCGTTCGTTGGGCGCAATTATGTTTGTCCAGGACTTGCGTCGGGGATCAACAGTCTTCGAATCCAACTCGGTCCACCACCTTGCGGCAAGGAGGACCAAGGCGATGAGCTCAATGGCCGCGCTGTTCGAGGAGGGGGGGGAGGACCATCGCCGCCCCGCGCCCGCGCCCACGGGACATGCCGAGGCCTTCCTGCCTTTGAAGCTTTCCGCCGCCGCCGAGGCCGCCCGCGGCCTGATCGCCTCCGGCCTCGCCGCCCGGGCGCCGAGCCATACGCCGCTCACCGACGAGACCGGCGCCCTTCGCCCCGAGATCGCGCCGCTCGCCCGCGCCTATGAGGCCGCCCTGGTGGCCAGCCTGTCGCCCGCCGAAGTCCAGACCCTGCACCGTCTGCTGACCAAGGTGGAGGCCGCGGCGCTCAAATTGTCAGGACGGGTCTAGACAGTCATTTCCCGTTCAGGCTGTTCTGCTCAAGGTTGCGCAAGCTTAGCCGCCCTTGAGACACCGATCGGAATCTGATGCACCGCCTTTTCGCCGCCGTCCTCGCCGCTTCGCCGCTGATGTTCGCCGCCCCGACCCAGGCCCAGACCCAGGTCTTCAAGGTGGGCGATAGGGTCGAGTGCGCCACCATGCAGGGGGTGATCATCCGGATCGATCCCAGGCCCGGCTGGGACGAGCCCTTCTACATCGTGAGGTCGCAGGGCGCGAGCAATGTGATCTATGAGAATAAATGCCTGACTAGGGAAATGCGCGCCGTCAGCGCGGCCCCGGATCCCTCGCCGAAGGCTCCGGCGGCCCCGCGCCCCGCCGGGCCGGTCCCCTCCGTATTGGATTCACCCAAGGCGGCCGCGCCGTCCGTCGCCTTATGCCGTCCGGGAGCCAAGCTGGAAGGCGCCTGGGGCATCTCCTGGTACGAAGTGACCGTGGTCGCGGCGCCCAATGCGTCTGGACAATGCAAGGTCAACTTCGACGGCTATGGGTCCACCTACGAAAACATGATGCTCACCCAGGACTACCTGCGGCCTCGCGGCTCAGGCCCGATCGTCCGGCCGAACCGCCCGCTGCCCGCCTCGAAGGCGGCGGCGGCCCTGCCAGCCGCGGCGCCCGACGGCGTTTACCGCTGCCACAAGATTTCGCCCGGCGGCCAGCTGATGGACATCGGCGTCCTGACGGTCCGGGGCGGAAGGGGAACACTGGCCGGCATGCCCGCCGGCTGGACCGTGCGGTCGATCACCCCGCTGCAGCGCAACGCCCAGGGCAAGCTGGTGCTCGCCTACGACTACCGCAGCGCCGCCGGCTTCAATGACCGGCTGGACTGCGTCGCCCAATAGGATCTAGGCCCGTTCCGCGTAGCCCGCGTAGGAGTGCTTCAGACTGGCGTGGTTGAGCAGCATCTGCGCCTTCAGCACCTTGCCCGCCGCATCAAAGATATGGGTCCGCACCCAATAGCTCTCGGTGCGTTTGCTTTCCGACAGGGCGACGATCTCGCGGCGGATCAGATAGTCCTCGCCGACGAACAGGGGCCCGTCGATCATGCGGATCTCTTGGTCGGCGAACAGGCCCACGGCCGGGCCCTTGACCGGAAAGCCCGCCGACCGGCTGGTGTATTCGGCGAGCACGCTGACCATCTCCAGCGGAATAATCGCCCGGCCCCAGGGCGAGGCGGCGTCATCAATGTACCAGGGCGAGGGTTCGGTGATGGCGGCGAGCTTGTCCTTCAGGCTGAAGGGATAGAGGGCGCCCATGTGCTGGTTGGCTTCCATGCGGACCGGCTCGTCCGCCGCGCCGGTCATGCCGACGCGCAGGTCCTCCAGAATAAGCAGCCCCTCGGTGGGGCGCAAAAGGCTCATCCGGCCTTCGAGCAGGGTTGGACCATGGTTGGGGCCAAGGCTCGCGCTGGCGTCCAGCACCGGCGTGCCGTCCGCCTTTTCCGCCCAGGCGCGGGTGCGGGTCGCGCCCTCGGCGGGGAGTTCGACGAAAGCCCGCGTCTCTTCCCCCTCGACGACCATGTTCTGATAGTGGGCCGAAAAGCAGCCGCGTTCGAACCAGGCCTTTCCCCACAGTTTCTCCAGCAGCGGTGGGAAGAGGGAAAAGTGGGTGGGGCCTTCGATGGGTCCTGCGCGGAAGCCCAGCTTCTCGGCCATGGCGTCGTCGTGGATCGACGAGTGCCCGCCGTATTCCTGATGCTCCAGCATCTGCTTGGGAGAGCGGAGCGGACCACAGAGGAAGAGAGGGGTGTTGAAGCTCATCTACGTTCCTCGCAGGGAATTTTGGTGCCCCAGGCCGGACTCGAACCAGCACGCCTCTCGGCAATAGATTTTGAGTCTACCGCGTCTACCATTTCGCCACTGGGGCACAGGGGCTTGGACGCGCTCGGGACTAGAGGAAATCCCTCTCGCGGGGAAGGCCCCTATTCCGGCAGGGCGAACACCCACAGCGTCGCGCCGGGATTGGGCGGCGGGGTGATCTTGGCGACGTTGCGCATCGCCTGGACGTGCAGCCAGCCCTCGTTGGTCCCGATGGCGACGTACTGCTTGCCGCCGACGCTATAGGTCACGGGATAGGAGGCGGGTTCGTTGTCGAGGCGCACCTTCCACAGTTCCCGCCCATTGCGCTCATCCAGGGCGCGGAACCAGCGGTCGGCGTCGCCGGTGAACAGCAGGCCCCCGGCGGTCGAGAGGTTGCCGCTGACCGGGGCGGCGGCAAAGCGCTTCACCCACGCGACCTTGCGGCTGTTCAGGTCCAGGGCCTGGATGATGCCGTACTGGCCGTCGGTGGCGGGGTCGGGGTTCTTCTGCCAGCGCGTTCCGTCGGGAAAGGGGTGGACACAGGTGTCGGTGGTCGGGGCGTAGAGCAGCCTGGTCGCCGGGCTGTAGGAGTTTGTCATCATGTTGCGGGCGCCCAGCGCGTCCGGGCAGATGCCGGCCAGGCCAAGCCGCACCAGGGGCTGGCCGGGGGCGGGAACGGCCTTGGGGTTGATGGTCTTCTCGCCGGTCACGGGATCGATGGCCGTGATGATGTTCTGCAGGCCAAGGTCTATAGAAAACAAATACTTACCAGTGGTGGCGTCCAGGGCTTCATAGATCGCCTGCTTGCCGGCGGTCACCACAACGCGGCGCGTCTTGCCATCCACGGTGATGTCCAGCAGTTGCCGTTCAAAGGCCCAGTCCTGGTCGATCTGGTCGTTCTTCTGGTGCTGAAAATGCCAGGCCAGTTTTCCGGTGTCGACGTTCAGGGCGATGGTTGAATTTGTGTACAGGCCGTCATTGGTGACGCCCGGCCTGTTCAGATTCACCCGCAGCGGCTCGACCGCGTACGACGGGGCGGCCCCGAAATAGATCAGCTTGGTCGTCGGATCATAGGACGCGCCCTCCCATACAGATCCGCCGGTGCGGCGGTCCAGCGGCAGGTCGTTCCAGCTGTTGCCGCCCGGCTCGCCGGGCCTTGCGATGGTGTAGAACCGCCAAACCTCCTTGCCGGTGGCAAGGTCGATGGCGAGCACGAAATTGCCGCCCTCGACCTGGGCGAAGCCGTTCATGCCGATGATCGCCTTGTTGCCGACGATCAACGGCGCGGACTTGATCTGCAGCGCGGTCTCGCCCCCGGCGCTGACCTTGTGGTCCCAGACGACGCGGCCCGTCTTGAAATCCAAAGCCAGGATGTGGGTGTCCGAGGTCGGGACGATGATCTTGTCCCCGGCGATCGCCAGCCCCTTCTTGCCGGTGTGGGCATAGCCCGCGTCCAGCCGCCGCTGATGCCGCCACAGCAATTGCCCGTTGGTGGCGTCCAGCGCCTCGACCACATCGCCCGAGCTATAGGCGAACAGCACCCCGTCGCGGACGATGGGGGCCATCATGTTGGCGCCCTTTGGCAGCGACCAGGTCCAGGCGGTGGCGAGCTTGCCGACGTTGGCGCGGCTGATCTGGGCAAGCGGGCTGTAGCCCATGACGTCCCGCGTACGCCGCCAGTTGATCCAGTCGTTGGGCGAGGGGTTGGCGAGGTCCGCCTCGGTGACGGGGCGAAGGGCGTCGAGCCGGCTCTTGCCCTTCGGCGCGATGTTGACCAGCTGTCCAGGACCCGCCCCGCCGGCCGTCAGAGCGCCGCCCCGCGCCGGCGCCGCGACCACCATCCCGGCCTGAGCCTCTGAGACCGAGGGCAGTTCTCGGGCCCCAGCGACGCCGCCGTTCTGCTGCAACAGGTAGGCGAGAATGGCCGTATGGGTGTTGAGATCGATCGCCGAGGCCGACCCCGGCGGCATGCGCCGCACATCGGCGTGGAGCTTCTCCACCGGCTGGCCGCCGTACTTGGCCATGAAGGTCGGACCCTTGAGGGTCACCGCGGGACCCGAACCTTCGAGCGTCATGCCATGGCACCCGCCGCAAGAGCGGTCGTAGGCGGTCTTGCCCGCCGTCGCCTGGGCGGCGGTGAAGGGGGCGGGCTGGTTGGCCGATTGGGCGAGCGCGATGACCGGCAGGATCGCCAGGCCAGCGATCAGCGCCGCCAGCCCTCTCTTGTTCGCCGATGTCATTGCGCCCTCCCCAGGGTCTGGCTTTGGGTCGCCGCGAGGCGCCGCCCTGACAATTGCGGGTCGAGCCTATGGGCGCAAGGGCCGGGAGGTTGACCGGCCGCCTACTTCGCCAGCTTCCAGTTGGGCACACTCTCGCCCGTCCCGGCCTTGCCCGCCTCGTCGCGGGCGAAGGTGTAGAGGGGCTTGTCCTTATAGGCCCACTGCTTCACCCCGCCGCCGCGGTTGATCACGGTGAACTCGCCCACGGCCTTAGCGTCGGCGGGCGCAACGAGGGGCGGCCAGGCCTGGGCGCAGCGGCCTTCGCAGTGGCTCATGCCCTTCATGGTGTCCATGTCGTAGGTATAGAGCGCCTTGCCGTCCTTATCGGCCATGGCGCCGTTGGCCATTTTGACGCCGGCCGGCAGCGGGCCCTGGGCGAAGGCGAGACCGCCCGCCGTGAGGGCGAGGGCGAAGGCGGCGGTGAGGGCGATGCGCATCTGGCTTGTCTCCGTTGTTCTCAAAAACCTAATCGCAACAAGGGGCGGAAACTAGGCGCTGCGTAGCGGACCTGGCGATAATTTATGGAAATCCCCTGGCCGAGTGTGCCGTTTTTGAAATATCCCGGCGGGGTCGGATGTGCGATCTTGCATCCAGTATGGAACGAACCCGCGGGACAGCGGGGCGTCAGGAGGGGATTTTTATCGTGCGCAACCGGATCTTCGTCGCCGCCACGGCGGCCTTTGTCGCTATTCTGGGTCTCTCCCTGGCGGCCCCGCTCGCGGCCCAGCCGCCGGCCGGAGCGCCAGGAGGCCAGCAACCGGGCGCCGGACGCGGCGGCGCGGCCCAGCCCAAGCCCGGCTATGTGCGCCCGCCCGAGAACTCCGGCGGCCTGTACCCGATCAGCGGCGAGCCGATCTACAAGGAGAAATGCGCCGCCTGCCACGACAGCGGCGAAGACCGCGCCCCGACCCGCCAGGAGATGGCCTCCAAGTCGCCGGAAGAGGTCTATGACGCCCTTACCGTCGGCATCATGAAGGGCATGGCCGAGGGAATGAACCAGGACCAGCTCTATGGCGTGGTCCGCTACCTGACCGGCAAGTCGCCGACCCCCAACATCGCCGCGGCGCCCGATCCCAACATCTGCAAGACCCACGGCCCCTTGAAGCCGAGCGGCCCGCAGTGGAATGGCTGGAGCCCCAAGACCGACAACCTGCGCTATCAGCCCAACCCCGGCATCAAGGCCGCGGACGTCCCCAAGCTGAAGGTCAAGTGGGCCTTCTCCTATGTGGGCACCAAGAACACCGCGCCGCTGATCTTCGGCGACCGCGTCTACATGGGCTCGATGAGCGGCCGGGTCTATTCGCTCGACGCCAACACCGGCTGCGTCCACTGGCGCTATGACTATCGCGGCGGCGCGCGCGCCTCGATGACCATCGGCAAGGATGCCAAGGCGCCCAGCGGCTACACCCTCTATGTCGGCGATGACCGCATGTTCGTCCGCGCCCTGGACGCGGGCTCCGGCAAGGAGCTTTGGACGCTGAAGGTCGACGACCACCCGGTTGGCCGGATCACCGGCTCGCCCTCCCTGCACAACGGCGTCCTCTATGTGCCGCTCTCCGCCGCCGAGGAAAGCCAGGGCAATGTCGCCAGCTATTCCTGCTGCACCTTCATCGGAAAGGTCGTGGCGGTGGACGTGAACACCCGCAAGATCCTTTGGTCGCAAAAGGTGCTGGACGAGACCCCCAAGCCCACCCGCAAAAACTCCGCCGGCACCCAGATGTATGGCCCGGCTGGCGGGGCCATCTGGTCCGCGCCGACCATCGACGCCAAGCGCGGCCAGCTCTATGTCGCCACCGGCGACAGCTACACTGAAGTCGATCACCCCGCGTCCGACGCCATCGTCGCCATGGACCTGAAAACCGGGAAGATCAGGTGGGTCAACCAGGTGCTGGCCAAGGACAACTTTGTCTCCGGCCGGATCAATGCGCCGCTCGGCCAGATGGGCCCCGACTATGACTTCGGCTCCGCCCCTAGCCTGGTGAAGGTGGCGGGCAAGGACATGGTCATCACCGGCAACAAGTCCTCAATCGTCTACGCCATGGAGCCCGACACCGGCAAAATGATCTGGCAGACGCCCAAGCTGGGTTCGGGCGGCGCCTCGGGCGGCGTCCTCTGGGGCCAGGCGACGGACGGCAAGAAGGTCTACGCCCCGATCGCGGATGCGCCCGGCCGCGGACGTCCCGGCATGGTCACCCTCGATGCGGCGACGGGCAAGGAACTGTGGCGCTATGAGGCGGTCCCTAACCCCAACTGCAACGTGCCCTCGGGCCGCTGCACGCCCAACCACGGCCAGGCGGCGACGGTGATCCCCGGCGTTGTCTTCACCGGGGCCGGCGATGGCCACCTGCGGGCCTTTGACACCGCCACCGGCAAAAAGGTCTGGGACTTCGACGTCGCCGTGCCGCGCGACACCGTCAACGGCTACAAGGACGCCTTCGGCGGCCACCTCGACATGGCCGGCGCCAGCATCGCCGGCGGCAAACTATTCATCCACTCGGGCTACAACGGCTCGGCCGGACAGAACAACCTGCTGCTGGCCTTCACGGTCGACGGGAAGTAGTCAGCGGCCGCTGAACCGCGGCGGCCGCTTTTCATTGAACGCTGCGACGCCCTCCCGCCGGTCGTCGGTCACGAACAGGCGGTCGTATTCGGCAAGCTCCAGGGCCATGGCCTCGTCCAGGGGCAGGACCGCGCCGTCGCGGATCGAGCGCTTGGCGGCCTTGACGGCCAGCGGGGCGTTGGCCGCCACCTGATCGGCGAGATCGAGGGCGGCGGCGAGGAGGGCTTCAGACGGGTGCACGGCGCTGACCAGGCCGCAGGCCAGAGCCTCTTGCGCGCTCATGGTCCGGCCCGTGGTCAGCAGTTCCAGCGCCAGGCGCGGTCCGATGGCGCGGGCCAGAAGGTTTGGGCCGCCGATGCCGGGGATGAAGCCGCGCTTGACCTCGGGCCAGGCGAAGCGGGCGGCGTCAGACGCGATGCCGAAATCGCAGGCCAGCACCATCTCGCCGCCGCCGCCCATGGCCGCGCCGTTGACGGCGCAGATCACGGGGCAGGGGATCGCCAGCTGGGCCTTGATCATGGCGCGGAAGATCTTGTGCTGCGCGGCCCAGACCTCATCGCTCATGCCGTCCCGTTCCTTGAGGTCCGCGCCGGCGCAGAAGGCCTTGCCCTCGCCGGTGAGGACGACGGCGCGCAGGGACTGGTCGGCCGCGAGCCCGTTCCAGACCGCCAGCAGCTCCTCACCCATCCGGGTGTTCATGGCGTTGGCCGCATCCGGCCGCGCCAGGGTGACAAGGGCGATCCCGGGCCTGGGGGTTTCGAGTCTTACGGTGTCCATCAGAACGACTTCGGCAGGCCCAGGACCTGGGTGGCCACGTGGGAGAGGATGAGGTTGGTCGAGATCGGCGCCGTCTGGTAGAGCCGCGCCTCGCGGAACTTGCGTTCGATGTCGTAGTCCTCGGCGAAACCCGCCCCGCCGTGGGTCTGCAGGCAAACGTCGGCGGCGAACCAGGCGGCCTCGGAGGCGACCAGCTTGGCCAAATTAGCCTCGGTCCCAAACGCCTCGCCCTCCGCTTCCAGGGAAAGCGCGTGCTCGACCATGCGGGCGGCGGCCTCGACCTGCACATAGGCGCGGGCGATGGGGAACTGGACGCCCTGGTTCTGGCCGATGGGGCGGCCGAAGACCTCGCGGGATTTGGCGTATTCGCTCGCCCGCTCGACGAAGAACCGGCCGTCCCCAAGACTCTCGGCGGCGATCAGGATACGCTCGGCGTTCATGCCGTCGAGGATGTGGCGAAAGCCTTGGCCCTCGGTCCCGATCAGGTTTTCGGCGGGGACCTCCACGCCGTCCAGGAAGATCTCAGTGGTGGCGTGGTTGAGCATGGTGCGGACCGGGCGAACCTCGATCCCCTTGGATTTCAGGTCGACCAGGAAGACTGAAAGACCGGCCGAGGGCTTTTCCTCATCGCGCGGGGCGGTGCGGGCCAGCAGCACCATCAGGTCGGAATGCTCCGCCCGGCTGATCCACAGCTTCCTGCCATTGACGATGTAGCGATCGCCGTCCCGCCGGGCGCTCGTCTCGATCCTCGTGGTGTCGGTCCCGGCCGCCTCCTCGGTGACGCCGAAGGCCTGCAGGCGAAGCTCTCCCGCCGCGATGCGCGGCAGATAGGCCTGCTTCTGGTCCGCCGAGCCGTGCTTGAGCACGACGCCCATGGTGTACATCTGGGCATGACAGGCAGCCCCATTGCCGCCGGATCGGTGAATCTCTTCCAGGATGGCGGCGGCGGCCCCCAGCGGCAGGCCCGAGCCGCCGTATTCCTCCGGGATCAGCACGGACAGGAATCCCGCCTCGGTCAGCGCCCTTACGAACTCACCCGGATAGGCGCGCTCGCGATCCAGCGCCCGCCAATAGACGCCGGGGAAGCCTGCGCAAAGCTTGCGCATGGCGTCACGGATTTCAGGGAAGGTCTCGGCCATTCCCCAACGCTTAGCACTGCGCGCGGCGGGCCCGCTACTTCGCCCAGCCCATGGTCGCGCCCAGCGGCGCGTCGCGCATGATCGCCTCGATGGCGACGACCCGGCCGCTCTCCACCTTGAACAGCTCGTAGAGGAAGAGGGTGCGGGGCAGGCGGTTTCTCTGGTTGCTGATTTCCACCGGCTTGCCGCGAATGGTCAGGGTGCGGTTCATCTCCGGCATGTCGAAGGCGACGATGGCGAACACCAGGCCCCGCTCCACGTCGATCACCGGCACGCGGACCTCGCGGTAGCGCTGCATATAGATGAGCCGCTGCAGACCCTCGGTGACGCTGGTAGACTGCGGCAGGCGGGTCCCGTTGGTGGTCTGGACACCGTTCTCGAAGCGGTTGGCGTCGGGATGGGTCGGGATCAGGTTCGGATCCCCCTTGGCGATGGCCTCGAAATATTTACCGGGGATCGCGGCCAGCTGAGCCCGCGTCGAGCGGCGGTTCGCGGGGACAAAGCTTTTGAAGATCGGCTTGGCCTCGGTGGCGGCCCGGGGCTCGAACAGGGAGAAGTCGCCGCGGCGGGCGGTGAGAATTTCGCTCTCGACGATCTGCCGATCGACCACCCTGAGCCGCAGGGACAGCATGGCGTCCTGATCCGCGTCCTCGCGCACCACCCCAAAAGCGCCGATCTCGCCGGTGACCGGATCAACGAAGGTGTGCCGGTAGAGCCAGCCGCGAGCGCTTTTCCAGACGCCGGCGGTCAGCGGCGTATCCTTGCCGTTTTCGGTGGTGCGGACCTTGGCGGCGAAGGGCGCCCCCGCTGGGTCGTTGCCGGAGAGGGAGTCCATGTAGCTGGAGGCGATGCCCAGCAGACAGTCCTCGTTGCACCGGGCGGGCGCGGCCGGGGCTGCTGTGGCGAAGGCGGCGAGGGCCAGGGCCGCCAGGCTCAACCGGGAAAGTAGGCGCGTCATACTGTTTGTTTCCCCCTGTTTTCCTGAGACCTAGCACCTCGCGCCCCACAGGGCCACGCTGGCGTCCGTCACAATCCCGGCGTAGGCTCCTCCCACATCCGCAGCACGACAGGAGGAAGGGATGGCCTTCAGTCTCAGCGTAAACGGCAAGTCCATGACGGCCGACGTCGATCCGGCCAAACCCCTGCTTTGGGTGCTGCGGGAGGACCTCGGGGTCCTGGGCCCCAAGTACGGCTGCGGCATGGCCCAATGCGGGGCCTGCACCGTGCATATCGATGGCCGGCCCGCGAGGTCCTGCATCACACCGGTCTCCAGCGTCGGAAACGCCAAGGTGGTGACCATTGAGGCGATGAGCGCCGATCCCGTCGGCCAAAAGGTCCAGGCGGCCTGGACCGATCTCGATGTCGCCCAGTGCGGCTACTGCCAGCCGGGACAGATCATGTCGGCGACGGCCCTGATCAAGTCCAAGCCGCAGCCTACCGACGCGGACATCGACCAGGCCATGAACGGCAACCTCTGCCGCTGCGCCACCTACATCCGCATCCGCAAGGCCATCAAACGCGCCTCCGGCCAGAAGGAGGTTTGATCATGAAGGTCCAAGCTTCCCGCCGCCAATTCCTGATCAGTGGCGCGGCCGCCGGCGGCGGCCTGATGATCGGCCTTTCCATGACCACGCGCGGCTCGGCCCAGACCGCCGCGGCGGCTGGCAAGGTCAACGCCTATGTCACCATCGCCCCCGACGGCGCGGTGACCATCATGGCCAAGAATCCGGACATGGGTCAGGGCATCAAGACCTCGCTGGTGATGATCATTGCCGACGAGCTTGACGCCGACTGGTCCAGGGTGAAGGCGGTTCAGGCGCCCTCAGACCCGGCCACCTTCGGCCGCCAGTCCTCCGGCGGATCGCGCTCGATCGCCACCGAATGGATGCCCATGCGCCAGGTGGGGGCCGCCGGCCGAGCCTTGCTCATCGCCGCCGCCGCCAAGGACTGGGGCGTGCAGCCCGCCGAGTGCACAACATCAAAGAGCGTGGTCTATCACCGCGCCTCAAACCGCAGCGCGACCTACGGCGCCCTGGCCGCCAAGGCCGCCGCTCTGCCGGCGCCCGCGGCCGGGTCGATCCGGCTGAAGGAGCCGAAGGACTTCACCATCATCGGCAAACCGGTGGCTCAGCTCGACGCTCCGGCCATCGGCAGGGGTGAGCCGATCTTCAGCATCGACACCCAGGTCCCGGGGATGCTCTACGCCCACTACGTCAAGTCGCCGGTGTGGGGCTCCAAATGCCTGTCCGCCGACCTTGCCGCCGTCAAGGCGGTCAAGGGCGTCAAGGACGCCTTCATCGTCGAAGGAAAATCGACCCAGATGGGCGGCCTTCTGCCCGGCGTCGCCATCGTCGCCGACAGCTGGTGGACTGCCCAGCAGGCCCGCGCCAAGCTGAACGCCAAGTGGGACATCGACCCCGCCAGGCTGAACTCGACGGCGGCCTTCAAGGCCCAGGCGAGCCAGTGCCAGGCCTCCGCCCCCCTGCGCACCGAGCGCAAGGACGGCGACACGGCGGCGGCGCTGAAACAGGCCGGGGTCAAGACCGTATCCGCCTCCTACGCCTATCCGTGGCTGGCCCATGCGAGCCTGGAGCCCCAGACCTGCACGGCGAATGTCACGGGGGCCAAGGCGGAGCTTTGGGTCTCGACCCAGAACCCCGACGCGGCCAGGCAACTGGTCGCCCGCACCCTGGGCCTGAAGGGCCAGGACATCACCGTCCATGTCATGCGGGCCGGCGGCGCCTTCGGCCGCAAGGGCCAGGCCGATCCGGCGGTCGAGGCCGCCTGGATATCGCAAAAGGTCGGCGCGCCGGTGAAACTGATCGCCTCGCGCGAAGACGACATGAAGTTCGACTTCTACCGCCCGGCCGGGTTCCACACCCTCAAGGGGGCGGTGGACGCGCAAGGCAATCTTACCGCCTGGGAAGACCACTTCGTCACCATGGCCGAGGGGACGGCCATCGCCAACCAGGCCTCCATGTCCCCGGCGGAGTTCCCGGCCGGGTTCGTGCCCAACTTCCGCTACGACCTTTCCACGGTGCAGAGCGTGGTGCCGATCGGATCGCTTCGGGCCCCCAGGGCCAATGCGCTTGGCTTCGTCATTCAGTCCTTCATCGACGAGCTGGCCCATGCCGGCGGCCAGGATCCGGTGGCCTTCCGCTTGAAGCTGCTGGCCGCCAAGAAGGACGGCGACTACGACGCCGTTCGCATGGCCGCCTGCGTCCGCAAGGCCGCCGAGATGTCCGGCTGGGGCCGCAAACTGCCCGCCCGCCACGGCCTTGGGACCGCCTTCCACTACAGCCACGCCGGCTATGTCTCAGAGGTCATCGAAGTCGAGGTCGAGACCGACGGGACCGTGGCGGTCAAGAAGGTCTGGGCGGCGGTCGATGTCGGCCGCCAGATCGTCAACCCCTCCGGCGCCATCAATCAGGTCGAGGGCTCGATCCTCGACGGCATCTCCTGCGCCCTGCACCAGAGGATCACCATCGACAAGGGCGCCTGCGTCCAGGGCCACTTCGGCGACAATCCCCTGATGCGGATCTCAGAGGCTCCAGAGGTCGAGGTAGCCTTCATCCTGTCGGACAACCCCCCGACCGGCCTGGGCGAGCCGGGCCTTCCGCCCGCCCTGCCGGCGCTTTCCAACGCCATCTTCGCGGCGACCGGGAAACGCCTGCGCGAACTGCCGATCGATAAGGCGCAGCTGCGAGCCTAAATCGGGCCGCCGCTTGCATCCAAATCCGCTCCCTGCGGCGACCTCCTAAGAGTGGGTGCAAGTAAGGAACTGTGGCCGCCGCGCGACTATGCGAGTGGGGCTTTACCGCGAGCCTTACAATCGTGGGTGGGCGTGTCCATTTTTCCCACGGACAGCGATAAAAATTAATCGACTTTCGATAAATATCCTGTAGGTGAGGGCGCGAGAGGGGCGGGTCGATCGTGGCGGTTCTCGAGTTTCGCAATGTGGTGAAAACCTTCGGCGCCTTCACGGCGGTCGATGGGCTCTCCTTCTGGGCGCCGGAGGGGAAGATTTTCGGCTTCCTGGGCGCCAACGGGGCGGGCAAGACCACCAGCCTGCGAATGGCGCTGGACATCCTCAAGCCGACTTCCGGCGAGATCGAAATCCTTGGCGGGCCGCCGGGGCGCGAGCATGCGTCCGAGGTCGGTTTCCTGCCAGAGGAGCGCGGCCTCTACCGCGGCATGACCTCTATCGACGTCGTCACCTATTTCGGGCGCCTGAAGGGCATGACCAAGGCCGACGCCAAGGCGCAGGGCAAGGTGCTGCTGGAGCGGTTCGGCCTTGGCGACTGGCTGAAGAAGCCGGTGCAGAAGCTTTCCAAGGGCATGGCCCAGAAGGTCCAGCTTGCCGCCGCCCTGGTCAATTCGCCCAAGCTGTTGATCCTCGATGAGCCCTTCTCGGGCCTCGATCCGGTCAATCAGGGCGCCCTGGAAGACACCGTTCTGGAGATGGCCAAACAGGGCTCCACAGTGGTCTTTTCGACCCACGTCATGCAGCACGCCGAGCGGTTGTCGGACCGGCTCCTGCTGCTGGCGCGCGGGAAAAAGGTGTTCGACGGCAGCCCCGACGAGGCGCGCCGCCTGCTGCCCGGCCGGGTGATGCTGACGGCGAAGACCGAGCCCAAGGGCCTGCCCGGCGTGGCGGCGTTCAAGGCGCTTGCGATACGCGACGACTGGACCGACTGGGAGGTGACCCTAAAGCCTGGCGCGCAGGCCGGTGATCTCTTGCAGGCCTGTATCGAGCGCAGCTTCGCGCTCCGCGATTTCGAGACCCACCGCGCCAGTTTGCACGACGTTTTCCTGCATCTGGTCGGCGAGCCGCTTGAGACGGCTCAGGCGGAGGCCGCGGCATGAGACGCGTCCTGATCGTCGCCCGCCGCGAGTTCCTGCAGATCGCCAGGACCCGCAGCTTCTGGGTCACCCTCCTGATCATGCCCCTGATGCTGGTGGTCATGCCCCTGTTCGGCAAGCTCATGGAGCCGCCGGAGACCAGCCGCTTCTATCTGGTCGACGCCACGGGCCGCTATGAGGCGGCCATCGAGCAGCGGATCGACCTCAACCATCAGCACCAGATTCTCTATGACCTTGCGGCCTACGCCGCGCGCTGGGGCTTGAAATCCCCCAGGCCAGAGGCGGTCTGGGACGACGGCGAGCGGCCCTTCGGGGACGATGAAGCCAGGGCCTTCACGGCCTCCGGCGGCTATGCCGCGGCGCTCAAGGAGGCGGGGCCTTTGCCTGACGATGCGCCGGCCTTCACGCCCCCTGCGCCGGACCTGATGCGGGCTAAGGTCCCTGCCGATGTCCCGGTCGACATGGGGGCCGAGGCTTTCGGCCAGGCTGTGGGGCGCTATCTGATCGGCGGAACTGGCCGGCCCAAGGGCGTCGAACCGGCGGCCGCCGCCATCTATGTGCCGGCTGATTTCGGAAAGCCGGGCGTTGCCGTGCGCATCTGGACCAGCGGCGGCAACTTCAATCTGGTCGACGCGGTGCGCCGCGAACTGAACAATTCGGTGCGCGCCGAAGCCGCGACCGCGGCCGGCCTGGACCCGGCCACCGCCCTGCAAATCCAGACCGCGGCCGCTCCCCTGGCGGTGAGCGCTCCGCCCAGGGGCGAGGGCCGCAGCCGCCTCAGGATGCAGTCGATCCTGCCGCTGGGCATCGCCTATTTCCTGTTGATCTCGGTCTTTACCTCCGGCGCCTGGCTGCTGCAGGGGGTGCTCGAGGAGCGGTCCAACAAGCTCCTGGAGGCGATCCTGGCCTGCGTCAGCCCGGGTGAGCTGATGTACGGCAAGCTGATCGGCATCGTCGGGGTCGGGTTTTCAGTGATCATCGTCTGGGGCGCCTGTGTGCTCGGCATGGCCCAGTTGATGCCATCCGGTCCGATGGAATGGGTGGCGCCGGCCCTGGCCTCGGTCAATTCGCCCTGGCTGGCGGTGGCCCTGCTGTTCTATTTCGTCACCGGCTATCTGATCTGCGCCTCGATCTTCCTGACCGTGGGCGCCATGTGCGAGAGCATTACCGACGCCCAGGCCTACCTGTCGCCCATCAGCCTTGGCCTCTTCCTGCCCTTCTTCGCCCTGGGCTCGCTGATCAGCAATCCTGACGCCCTGGCCGCCAAGATACTGTCCTGGATTCCCGTCTACACGCCCTTCGCCATGATGGCCCGGATGGGTGTCGGCGTGGAGCCGTACGAGGTGATCGGCACCAGCATCCTGCTCATCGCCTTTGTCACCGCGGAGGTCTGGCTCCTGGGCCGGGTGTTCCGCGCCAGCCTGCTTCGCACCGGCCAGCCGCCCAAGCTCGCCGAACTGTTCCGCCTGATGTTCAAACCGGCCGCGTCGTGAGCCGGGTCACTTACGGGGAGGGCGTTTTGCCCCAAGTCATGAGAACCACCTTTGTCACCGCCGTGATCGCGGCCCTGACCCTCGGCCTGATCGCTTGCGGCAACCAGGGCGGCCCTGGCGGCAAGGGCAAGGGCGACCGCTATCTTACCGAGGAAGCCGCGGTCATGGACCTCGAAAAGACCGTGCTCGGCGCGGGCGCCCTGCAGCCGCTGGAGGTGATCAACGTCGGCGCCCAGGCGTCCGGTCAGGTTCAATTGAAGGTCGCGCTCGGCGACCAGGTGCGGCGCGGCCAACTCCTGGCCGTCATCGATCCCCTGGTTCAGCAGAACGCCCTGCGCAGCGCCGAGGCCCAGCTCATCGAGGCCCAGGCCTCCAAGGCTCAGAACGAAGCGGGCCTGATGCGCAACGAGCTCGAACTCGAGCGCCAGCGCAGCCTGGTCGACCGCGGCTACACCAGCCGGTCGAACTTCGAACGCATCGAGGCGGACCTCAAGGTCAGCCGCGCCCAGGCGCGCTCCATTGATGCCCGTATCCGCCAGGCCGAGTACAACGTCGACCGGGCAAAGGTAGACCTGGCCCGCACCAACATCACTGCTCCGATCGACGGCGTGGTCGCCGCCCTGGTGGTGCGCGAGGGCCAGACGGTCAACGCCGTCCAGCAGGCCCCGACCATCGTTAGGCTGGCCAAGCTCGACATCATGACGGTCAAGGCCCAGATCTCGGAAGCCGACGTCCTGCACATCAAGCCGGGCCAGTCGGCCTGGTTCACCGTGCTGGGCGACCCGGACAAGCGCTACAACGCCATCCTGCGCGCCATCGAGCCCGCCCCCGAAAACGCCGGCGAGAACCTCACCGGCCAGCCCAATGCGCCGGTCTATTACAACGCCCTGTTCGACGTTCCCAATCCTGACGGCCAGCTCAGGCCGGCCATGACCGCCCAGGTCAACGTCATCATCGGCCGGGCCAAGAACGTGCTGGCCATGCCCTCGGCGGGCCTTGGCGAGAAGCTGCCCGACGGCCGCTACAAGGTGAAGGTCCTGCGCCGCGACAACAAGACCGCCGACGAAAAGATCGTCAGCATCGGCCTCAACGACAACAGCCACGCCCAGGTCATCGCCGGCCTTGCCGCGGGCGACAAGGTGGTGGTCGCCGACAGCTGGGACGCGTCGATCTCCGGGATGCCGATCCAGGACCGCGACAAGCAAAAGGCTGATCAGAAGGCCAAGCAAAAGTCCAAGGACAAACAGAAGGCCAAGGACAAACAAAAGAGCGGCGTCACCGTCAAAGTCGGGAACTAGGCGGGTGGAAGAGAAGAAGAAGCCGCCGCTCATCCAGCTCAAGAACGTCTGGCGCAGCTATCAGGCCGGCGACCACGCCATCCATGCCCTGAAGGGCGTCAACCTGACCATCCGCGCCGGCGAGATGGTGGCCATCATGGGCCAGTCGGGGTCGGGCAAGTCGACCCTGATGAACATCCTGGGCTGCCTGGATCGTCCGACCCAGGGCGGCTACCGCGTCGCGGGCCGAAGCGTGAAAAAGATGGGGCCAGACGAGCTGGCGGGCCTTCGGCGCGAGCACTTCGGCTTCATCTTCCAGCGTTATCACCTGCTCGCCGACCTTGACGCCCGCGGCAATGTCGAGGTGCCGGCCGTCTATGCCGGCAAGAGCCGCGGCGCGCGGCGCGACCGGGCCCTGGCCCTGCTGGGAAGGCTCGGCCTCGCCGATCGCATCACCCACCGTCCCAACGAGCTTTCCGGCGGTCAGCAGCAGCGGGTCAGCGTGGCCCGCGCCCTGATGAACGGCGGCGAGATCATCCTGGCCGACGAGCCTACCGGCGCCCTGGACACCAAGTCCGGCGCCGAGATGATCAAGATCCTTCAGGAGCTGAACGCCGAGGGCCACACCATCATCCTGGTGACCCACGACCCCAAGGTCGCCATGCATGCGCGCCGGATCATCGAGATCAGCGACGGCGAGATCGTCTCCGACCGGGAAAACCCCGACGCCCCGCCCGCGCCGCCGCCGGTGGAGCTGACCATTATAGACCAGAAGGAGTCCTGGGGGGCCGTCATCGACCGGGTGGGCGAGGCCGCGCGCATGGCGCTTCTGGCCATGAACGCTCACAAGCTGCGCACGGTCCTGACCATGCTCGGCATCATCATCGGCATCGCCTCGGTGGTCATCATCCTGGGGCTGGTGGGGGGCGCCCAGAAGACCGTGCTCGAGGGCGTCGGCTCCCTGGGCTCGGACTCCATCACCATCATGCCGGGGGAGGGACCGGGCGACGAACGCTCCATGCAGGTCAGCACCCTGAAGGCGTCGGACGCCGACGCCCTGGCCAAGCTGCCCTACATCGACGCGGTCTCGCCCAACCTTAACACCGGTCGAACGGTCAGGGTCGGGAACATCAGCGGCCGGGCGCAGATCAACGGCGTCGGCGCGCAGAACTTCCGCGTCCAGAACATCAAGATCGCCAAGGGCCGGGCCCTGGACGAACAAAGCGTCCGCTTTGCCGCCCAGGAGGTGGTCATCGACGACAACGCCGCCAAGAAGATGTTCCCCAACGTCGATCCGATCGGCAAGACCCTGCTGGTGGGCAGCACGCCCACGCGGGTGGTGGGCGTCACCGCCAAGGCCGAGGGCATGCAGGCCATGTTCGGCGGCGACAGCCTGACCGTCTACATGCCCTACACCACGGTGATGACCCGCATGGTGCGTCAGGCGACGCTTCAGACCATCACCGTCAAGGTCAAGGATGGCGTTTCCTCGGCGGCCGCCGAGAAGGCCATTGTCATGCTGCTGAGGGCCCGGCACGGCGGCAAGCAGGACTTCTTCCTGTTCTCGTCAGAGGCCATCCGCCAGCAGCTTGGCCAGATCACCTTGATCTTCTCGGCCCTGTTCGGCTTCATCGGCGGCATATCGCTGCTCGTGGGCGGCATCGGGGTGATGAACATCATGCTGGTTTCGGTGTCGGAGCGGACGCGGGAGATCGGGGTGCGCACCGCGGTCGGGGCCCGGCGGTCGGACATCCTTTCGCAGTTCATCATCGAGGCGATCCTGGTCTGCCTGATCGGCGGCCTGATCGGGGTGCTGCTGTCCCTGTTGGCGGGCGCGATTTTCGGGCTCTTCGTGAAGGACTTCAAACTCGACTTCTCACCCATGGTCATGCTGGCGGCCTTCACCGTCTCGACCATGATCGGAGTGGTGTTCGGCTGGCTGCCGGCGCGCAACGCCGCGGCCCTCGACCCAGTGGATGCTTTGGCGCGGGAGTAGGGATCAAGGCCGTCCGCGCGGCTTAAGGAAAACGAGGGAGCAAGACCATGACGGGCTTTTCAGTCCCCAAGGCGGCGTTCGCGGGCTACGGCCTGCTGGGCCGGCTGTTTCTCCCGGCCCTGGTGTGGTGGGCCGTGTTCTACGCCTGGCTCGTCGGGCGGGGCGTAATGGCCGCCGCCATGGCGGGCGAGGCCTTCAGGGCCATGACCGAGATGCAGGGCAGCGGCCAGGTCGACATGAGTTCGATGATGGCCGTCATGGCGGAGACCAACGTCTATACCGCGGTATCGACGCCAATCAGCCTTGTGGTGACCGCGGTCCTGCTGTCGGCGGTGCTGCGCGGCATCCTGCGTCCGGTGGATAAGGGCATCATCGCCCACATCAGTATCGGCCCGCAGGAACTGAAGTTCGCCGTGACCATGATCGTGGTGGCCATCATCACTGGCGTCGCGGCCCTGGTCGTGGCCGTCCTTGGGCTTATCGTCACCGCCATCGTCGGCCTGTCGGGCGGAGGCGGTCCGGTCGCCGGTATCGTGGCCCTGTTGACCGCGGTGCTGGCGATTTCCGCCTTCCTGTTCTTCCAGGTCAAATTCCTGCTCGCCCAGCCGCAGACGGCCCATCAGAAGGCGATCCGCATTTTCGAATCCTGGAAGCTGACCAAGGGCCGCTTCTGGCCTCTGCTGGCGAGCATATTCCTGATGCTGATCGGTCTCCTGCCGTTTGTCGCCATCTTCGGCGGCGCGACGGTCGCCGTCGGCTTGAATATGGAGGGGCTGACCTTCGCGGGACCGGAAGACATCCGGGGGATGACCAACTTCCTGACCACGCCCGCCTTTACCGTCGCGGATAACCTCACCCCCGCGCGCCTGATCTCGGCCGGAGCCATGGCCGCGCTATGGGTGGTGATGGTTGTCTTTGGTCTGGGCACGGCCGCCAGCGCCTATCTGCAGATCACCGGGGAGGCGCCCGTGACCACCAAGACCGACGCCGCCGCCGCGGTCGACGATGACGACGACGAGGATTGGGACGAGGACTAAACCCCCTCCACGAACTCGACGATGCGCTGCAGGACATCGGGGTCCTGGGCGATGAAGCGGTGGCCCAGGCCGTCGACGAACATCAGGCCGGCCTTGGGTGCGAGCTCGACCATGCGCTGGGAGTTGGCCAGCGCGCACTGCTCGTCGTCGAGGGAGTGGATGGCGAGGATTTCCGCCGTCATGCCCCGCAGGGCCGCCTCCACCGCTTCGGTCTGGCGGCGGCCGTGGGCCTCGCGCATTTCGTCGGCCCGGCTAAGGACCGCCGGATCGGCGCCGTCGATCTGCAAAGGCCGGCGGGGCTGGGTGCGCGGTACAGGGCTGGCGATCATCACCACCCGCGCAATCTCGAGCCCTTGGCCAAGGGCGCGGATCAGCGCCGCGCAGCCGTAGGAATGGCCGATCGCCGCGACCATGGGGCCAAGCTCTGTAGCGGCCGCCGTCACCGCCGCCGCCACGCTGTCGATCGATGCGTCCTCGGCGGGCGAGAACCCGTGCCCCGGCAGGTCTATCGCCACCACCGCCCGGCCCCAGGCGGCGAACAGGTCGATGGCGGGACCCCACAGGGAATTGTCGTCCTCCCAGCCATGGACCATCAGCACAGCGGGCCCGGTCCCCAGCTTCCAGGCCGCGACCTCGCCAAACGGCGTGGCCAGCATGCGGTCCTCCGCCTCCGCCAGGGCGCGGCTCACCCTTGGCCGCACGCGGCGCCGGGGGCGCGACGTCTCCGCCAAAAGCGCGCGGGCTTCCTCGTCGAGGTCGGGGGCTGCCGAATCTGTCATCGCGCCTATTTCGGCGGCTAAGGCCCCGCTTTGCAACCTGCGGGGTTTCGAGGCGTTTCACCGTCAGACAACCGCGCCCTTTCTAACGGGAGAGGCGGACGCGGACCCCACCGGAGTTCACAAGATGAAACGCCTGATCCCCGCGGCGATCGCCACGGCCTTAATGGCCTCGGCCGCCGTCACCCCCGCGCTGGCCCAATCCCAGACCTATAACCAGCGCAACGAAAACTATGTCCAGGACCGCCGCGAGTACGACCGCCAGATGGCCGAGTACGAAGCCAACCGCGCCCGCTTTGAGCGCGACCGCGCCGAATACGACCGCCGCTACGGCGCCGGCGCCTTCGAGCGCTACTACGGCGGCTTCCGCGACACCGCGCCGGTCTATCGCGACGACCGCGTCGTCACCGGCCCCGCCTATGACCCCTATGACCGCTACCGCAACACCGCCTGCGAGCGGCGGGTCGCGAACCGCAGCAACGACCGCACCGGCGGCACCGTGCTCGGCGCCCTGATCGGCGGCGCGCTCGGCGCCGCGGCGGCCGGCGATTCCTCGGAAACCGAGGGCGCCATTCTGGGCGCAATCGTCGGCGGCACGATCGGCAATCAGATCGTCGCCAGCCCCAGGGAAGCCGAACGCTACGCGGCCAACTGCGACGCCCGCGGCTACTACTACACCTACAACCAGACCATTCCGTACCAGGAGAACGCCCGGTCCAGGAACGGCCGCTACGACGCCAACTACTATTCCCGTCAGCGTTGCCGCCTGGCCCCGGCCCCCTATGACGGCTACGGCCGGGTCGAATACCGCTATGTGCGGGTCTGCCCTGACCGCAACAACCGCTACCGCATCACAAGCTAGGCCGCGCAAAGGCTGAGCGAGCGAAAGGCCGCCCCGGCCCCGGGGCGGTCTTTTGTTGTATCATGCGAATTTTGGGATAAAATGCCCCCATCAGCCAAATGAATGGGAGTGCAGTCATGCGTCTATTCCCAATAGCCCTGGCGGCGATCGCCGCCCTGGGTGTCGCGGCCCCCGTCGTCAGCGCCCAGACCAAGGTGTTCGGCACCGGCCTTGCGTCCCAATGCTCCAAACTGGCGCGCGCCGGCCAATTCGACCGCGAGGCGCTGCGCCTCTGCGACCTCGCTCTGGATGAGGGCGGGATCAGCCGGGACGACGCCGCCAAGACCTTCGTCAACCGCGGCGTCATTCACCTGCGCCGCCAGTCCTACAAGGATGCGACCGCCGATCTGGCCACGGCGGAGCGCCTGATGCCTCTGCTGGGCGAAATCTACATCAACCGCGGCGTGGTGCTCATCAAACAGCGCATGTGGAACGAGGCCATCGCCGAGTTCGACCGTGGCATCGCGCTCAATCCGGACGAGCTTGAGAAGGCCTATTTCAACCGCGCTCTGGCCCGCGAACAGATCGACGATTTCCGCGGCGCCTATGCCGACTTCCGCAAGGCCCAGCAGATCGCGCCGGAGTGGACCCCGGTCCAGAAGGAACTGCTGCGTTACACGGTCAAACGCCCCGCCGCCTAAACGGCCATCGCGCGGAATTGTCTTCGAGGGTTCTGGAACGCGAGGCCCCTTGGCCCCATTCTAAGGGGTGAAGGAGTTTGTCATGCGTTTCTTGATCCTCGCCGCGGCCGTGGCCCTTACCCTGCCGGCCGGCGCCCACGCTCAGGACCTCGCCGCCCAGCAGCGCGCGCTTGAGGCCCAGCAGCGGATGCTGAACAGCCAGCGCAACCTGCAGGTCTTCGAACAGAACCAGCGCATCGAACAGGTGCAGCAGCAGGTCGACAATCTCGACCACCGGATACGCACCACCGAAAACCTCCGCACTCTGGAAGCCCAGCGCGCGGCCATCCCCACCGATACCCCGCCCCTCGTCCTGCCGGCCGCCCCGGCGACGCCCGCCCAGCTGGCGGAGGCTGAGCGCCGCCGCCAGGCCTCCCTCGCCGCCAGCGAGGAGCGTCTGCGGATGCTTGCGCAGCAGCAGAACCGCTAGATGCGTCTCGGGGGGTACCGCATCAGCGGCAATGTCGAGGATCGCCGCGGCATGGGCGGCGGCGGCCTAGTGGTCGGCGGTGGCGGGGTTGGCCTGGTCATCCTGCTGGTCGCGCTTTTCTTCGGGGTCGACCCCAACGAACTGGCCCAGGTCGCCGGGCCCCAGCAGAGCGGCGGCCTGCGGCAACCGGCCGGCCCCCGGTCGGACGATGACCTCGCCACCTTCTCCCGCCAGGTGCTGGCCTCGACCGAGGACGTCTGGGGCGAACTCGCCCCCGGTTACCGGGCGCCGGTCCTGGTCCTCTATGACGGCTTCACCGACGCCGGCGCCTGCGGGCAGGGCCAGTCGGCCATGGGTCCGTTCTACTGCCCCCCTGACCAGAAGCTCTACATCGACCTTTCCTTCTACCGCGATCTGGCGCAGCGTTTCGGCGTCGGCGGCGACTTCGCCCAGGCCTATGTCATCGCCCACGAGATCGGCCACCACGTCCAGAAACTGACCGGCGTCAGCGACCAGGCCAGGCGCGCCCAGGGCCGCGCCGGCCGGGCTCAGGCCAACGCCATCTCGGTCCGCGTTGAACTGCAGGCCGACTGCTACGCCGGCGTCTGGGGCCATCATGCTCAGAGGCAGGGCCTGCTCGAGGCCGGCGACCTGGCCGAAGCCCTCACCGCCGCCGAGGCTATCGGCGATGACCGCCTGCAGCAGGCCGGGCAGGGCAGGGTCGTCCCCGAAACCTTCACCCACGGCTCAGCCGCGCAACGCCGCGAATGGTTCGAGAAGGGCTTTGCCACCGGCGACCCCGCCGCCTGCGATACGGGACTCTAGTTCCAGAGCTTGCGCTTGTAGATCTCAAAACACCGCCGGCCGCATTCCAGGCGCATCAGCGCCCCCTCGGCGATGGCCTGGGCGCATTCGGGGCGCTCACTGATCAGGGGCTTCAACGCCTCCTCGTTCCAGTCCGCGGAGTGCTTCAGGTCGAGCACGGCGTGCAGGTGGAAATATTTCCGGACCCTCGGCTCGCAGCCCAGCCGCTTCAATCCCTGCGCCACGTGGCCCACGCGGGTGGGGGCTGTGAGCTCAACCACGCCCAGGGCTCCGACCGAGTGATAAGCATAGCGCCGCGTCGTCGCCAGCGCCGTCATGGTATTGGCCAGGGCCAGGGACTGCCAGAGGGTGTCCTCGATCGAAGGCTCCAGATCCAGGCCTTCGGCGCTCGCCTGCAGCAACAGGCCGTGCATACCGGCCATTCTGCCCTGGCCCATCTCATCCCAGTAATTGCGCGCCAGTTCCAGCTTGGCCCGCGCCGGCAGCTTCACCTGGGTCAGCGCCACCAGGTCATCGAACCCCGCCTCCCCGGCCGCTTCCTGGGTCAGGAACCAGCGCATCTCCTCCAGGCTCGCCTCTTCGGCCAGCCACGGAAACAGCGGATCGTTCTGGCCCGCGCCGTTCTCTTTCAGCGCTTCGAACCAGGCGACAAAGGCGTCCGGATCATGGGGCGCGGCGAGCGCCCGATCGATCACGGTCTCCCGCAGGCCCTCGACCCACCGCCCTTCCAGGCGGCGCATGTCGTGTTCTTCGGAAAGGTCCCGCTCCCAGCTTTCGTGGGGCAGGGCGGGTTGCAGCCGCCGGTGGTTCCAGCGGGCGAGGTCGCGATGCAGGGCCCTGGGGTCCAGGGGCTGCGCGGTGGCTAGAACGCGGCGGTCGTCTTCCGAAAGCAAGGCGTGCACTAGGGTCTACTCTCTACTGGCCTGGGGTTGCTCCCCTCGCAGGGTTAAAAGCCCAGACAAGCTTGGCAGTTGCTCCGTCGGAGACCCGACAAGGCCGAAATGGAGGGGAGGGCGGCATTGTGCACCGCCCAGCCTCGGGTCAAAATCAGCCCATGATCGCCAGGACACCCCAGCCGCCCTACTACGCCGTCATCTTCACCTCGACACGCACGGAGGTGGACGAGGGCTATGGAGACATGGCCGCCCTCCTCGAGTCCATCGCCCTCGATCAGCCCGGCTACCTTGGCATCGAGCACGCCCGCGAGGCCGTCGGCATCACCGTCAGCTATTGGACCGACGAGGCCTCCATCGCCGCCTGGAAGGCCCAGGCCGACCACCAGCTCGCCCAGCGCTATGGCCGCGAAAAATGGTACGCCGCCTTCGCCCTGCGCATCGCCAAGGTGGAGCGGGCCTACGGGTTTATCGCCGAATGACCCAAATCATTTGTGTCATCCCGGACGGCCCGCAGGGGCGATCCGGGACCCAGGGGTCCGGAGCGCCGTCGGCCAGGTCGCCTGGGTCCTTGATAGCCGCGACGCGTCTTCCGGGATGACACAGGGATGATAGGGGCGTAGCGTCCGCCCGTTCTCCGGGGAGCCGCCGCAGCGGCTGAGAGTGGGCTTATCGTCGCCCAGACCCGCGAACCTGATCCGGCTGATACCGGCGTAGGGAGAGGAGCCCCAACGATGAACGTCCATGCCCCCGTCGCGTCCGAAATCCCCACCGGCGAGCGCCCCGGTTCACGCAAGGTCTATCAGGAGGGCGTGCTCTATCCCGGCCTGCGCGTTCCCTTCCGCGAGATCGCCGTGCATCCGAGCGCCAATGAGCCGCCGGTGACCGTCTATGACCCGTCGGGCCCTTACACCGACCCCGCCGCCACCATCGATATCGACAAGGGCCTGGAAAAGACCCGTGAGCCCTGGGTCGTCTTCCGCGGCGATGTGGAAATCGTCGAACACCCGCGCCAGGTCCGGCCCGAGGATAACGGCGGCGCCACCGGCGACAAGCTGGCTCCTGAGTTCACCGCGCCCCGCCGCGTCTATCGCGCCA
>DGYN01000064.1 GCA_002398405.1 Caulobacteraceae bacterium UBA5005 | reverse complement strand
ACGAGCCGACCAACCACCTCGACATCACCACCATCGAGCTGCTCGAGGACGCCCTGGCCAAGTGCCGGGCGGCGGTCCTGGTGATCAGCCACGACCGGGCGTTCCTCACCCGTGTCACCAAGACCTCATTTTGGCTGGAGTACCGCAAGGTCCGCCGCCTGGACGCCGGCTTCGCCAAGTTCGACGAGTGGTCGCGCAAGCTCGCCGAGGACGAGGCCGAGACCTTCCGCCGCCTGACCAAGGCCATCGAGCGCGAGACCTACACCTTCTACCGCTCCATTACCGCCCAGCGGACCCGCAACGAGGGCCGCGCCCGGGCGCTCAACGCCATGCGGCTGGAACGCGCCGCCCGCGCCGCCGACCAGCAGCGTGGCCTCACCCTAGCCGTGGATAGCGGGCCCCAGTCCGGCAAGCTGGTCGCCGAGGCCAAGGCCATCGCCAAGGCCTATGGCGGCCGCCCCCTGCTCAAGGGCTTTTCCACCCGCATCCTGCGCGGCGACCGGGTAGCGCTGGTGGGTCCCAACGGCGCGGGCAAGACCACCCTGGTCAAGATCCTGCTGGGCGAGGTGACGCCCGACGAAGGCAGCGTCCGCCTGGGATCCAACCTCTCCATCTCCTATGTCGACCAGGCGAGGAGCAAACTTTCCCCCACCGCCACCCTCTGGGAAGCCTTCGCCCCCGACGGCGGCGACCAGATCCTGGTCAGGGGCGCGCCCAAGCACGTCGCCGCCTACGCCCGTGAATTCCTGTTCCACGAAAAGCAGCTCCGCCAGCCCCTCGCCAGCCTATCCGGCGGCGAGCGCAACCGCCTGCTCCTGGCGCTCGCGCTCGCCAAGCCCGCCAATGTCCTGGTGCTCGACGAGCCGACCAACGACCTGGACATGGAGACCCTCGACCTCCTGGAGGACCTGCTCGCCGACTACGACGGCACCCTCATCCTGGTCAGCCACGACCGCGATTTCGTCGACCGCCTGGCGACCTCGACCATCGCCCTGAACGGCCATGGCCGGGTGGTCGAGACTCCCGGCGGCTATGCCGATTTTGTCCGCCAGAACCCGGGCTTCTTCGACAAGGACGAGGCTCCTGCGCCGCAAAAGGCCGCCCCGGCTCCGGCCGCCAAGACCGCCAAGCCGACCAAACTCTCCTACAAGGACCAGCGCCGTCTTGAGGAACTCGACGCCCTCATGCCGCGCCTGTCCCTCGACATCGCTGCTCACAAAGCGACCCTCGAAGACCCCGCGCTCTACACCCGCGACAAGGCCCGCTTCGACCAGACCATGGCGGCGCTCGCCGCGGCGCAAACAACCCTGGCGGCAGCGGAAGACGAGTGGCTCGCCCTGGAGGAATTGCGAACCAGCCTGGGGCAAAGCGTCTAAAAAACGGTGTTATCAAAGGGTTTCGCGCCAAACTTAAGCATTCGTTCGCACCCGGCCCCGCAGGGTTGGCGCCATCCAAATCATGAGGCGCGCGGTGCATCCGTTCAGCAATCTCGCAAGGACCCTCGCGCCGGTGCTCACCGTGGCGGCTTTCAGCGTCAGCGTCCTCGTCAGCCTGGTGCTCGTGGACCGCACCGGCGTGGTCTCGCCCCTGTGGACCGCCAACGCCTTCCTGGTCACCGGCCTCCTGTTCATCAAGCCGGCGCACCGGCTCGCTACGGTCGTCGCCTGCGCTATCGCCAATATAGCCGTCTATCTCGCGCTCGGCGATCCGGCGGGCCAGGCGCTGGCCTTCACGGCGGCCAATATCGGCGAGGCGCTAGGCGTCTTCTGGCTGATGGGGCAGGCAAGGATCGGCGCCCGCCTCACCAGTCTGCGTAAGGTCGCCCGCCTCGTCGCCTTCGCCATCCTGCCGGCCACAGCGCTCGCCTCGGCCTTCGCCGCCGCGTACAGCACTATTGGCGACGAGGGTTTCCTTGAATTCATCAGCCTCTGGTTCGCCTCCGACTTCCTCGGCATGGCGATCGTCCTGCCATGCAGCCTGTTGCTGCTGGCGCCGCAAAAGGCCGCGAACGAGTTCCGCCGGGCCGCTCCGGAAATCCTCGTCCTTGCCGCCGCGGCGGCCCTGCTTTTTGTCGCCACGCCGCCGCAGTTTCGTATCTATGCCGTTTTCGGCGCCTTCCCGGCCACCACCGCCCTGGCCTTCAGGCGGGGACCGCGCGCCACGGCCGCGGTCTGCATGCTGACCGCCGCTATCGCGCTTCCGATCCTGCTGCTCATGCCGGTGGGGCGGACGGTCAATCCCGCATGGCATATCGAGCAGCGAGTGACCTTCCTGCAGTTCTTCCTCGCCGCCTGGTTCTTCACCGGCATCGTCGCGGCGATGGCCATGGCGGACCAGCGGCGGCTCCGCATCCTCTTTGAGAAGCGAACAGGGCTGGCCCGAGCCGCCCGCGCCGAGGCCCAGGCCGCGAGCCGCGCCAAGACCGATTTCCTGGCCACCATGAGCCACGAGATCCGCACCCCGATGAACAGCATCATCGGCTTCACAGAGGTGATCCAGCGCAAGGGCGGGCTGCCGCCTGAGACGACCCGGCAGATCGCCATGATCGAGCGCGCGGGCTCGGCCCTGATGACCGTGCTCAACGACATCCTCGACTTCTCCAAGGTCGAGGCCGGCGAGGTCGAACTCAGCCTCCGCCCGTGTCACATCGCCGCCGTCGCCGAGGATTCCCTCGCCATCGTGGCCGAGACGGCGGAGCGCAAGGGAGTCAAGGTCGCCATGGCCATCGAAGGCGACCCCGAACTGGTCCACATGGCCGACGATCACCGCCTGCGCCAGGTGCTGCTCAACCTCCTCAACAACGCCATCAAGTTCACCGACTCGGGCACGGTCGAACTCAAGCTCGCCCTCACCGCCCACCAGGCCAGCTTCCGCGTGGTCGACACTGGCCGCGGCATCCCTGAAGACGCTGTCGGGCGCCTGTTCGGCCGCTTCTCCCAGATCGACGGCTCGATTTCCCGCGAGCACGGCGGCACGGGACTGGGCCTCGCCATCTGCAAGGGCCTGGTCGGTCTCATGGGCGGGACGATCGGCGTCGAAAGCGTCCTCGGGAAGGGCTCGACCTTCTGGTTCGAGATTCCGGCGAGCCTCGCCACGGCCGAAGCGGTGCAGGAGGTCCACGGCGAACAGGCCGGCATCACCGCCCATATCCTGCTGGTCGACGACCATCCTATGAACCGCGAGCTGGCTCAGACCATCCTCGCCCTCCTGGGCTGCACCTGCGACCTCGCCGCCGACGGCCAGGAAGCGATCGACGCCGCCATGACCCGCCGCTACGACGCCATCCTCATGGACGTTCACATGCCGGGGATTGACGGCCTGGCCGCCACCCGGGCGATCCGCGCCCTGCCCGGCCCGGCGGCGCTGACCCCGATCATCGCCATGAGCGCCGGCGTCCTGCCCGAGCAGGTGGAGCGTTGCCGCGCCGCAGGCATGGTCGACGCGGTCGGCAAGCCGATCGACATCGAGACCCTGCACGCCTGCCTTGAACGCTGGATCGGCCGCGACGCCGATGGCCAAGAGGTCCAGGCGGCCTGAGGCAGTTTGTCGCGCAAATACCGGCGACCGCAGCGTCCGCCTTCAGCGGGTTGTTAAGGACAACCCGTTAGCATTTGGCCCGGAAAAACTGTCGGTGGGGTCCATGTTCCGCTTACTCAGCCTTGCCAGAAGGCATCGCGATTGGACGCTGGCCTTGGGCCTGCTCGTGGGCTTCATCGCCAGCGCGGCGATCAGCTATTACATTGTCACCTATGAGAACCGCCAACCGGCGGCCTGGTACGCCACGAGCTTCCTCGCCTGCGGCCTGATTCTCTTGAGAGGCAAGGTGCGACGGGTTTTCGCCGCCGCCTGTTTCGTGGCCCTGCCCCCGCTGATCTACTTCGCCAAGTGGCCCGCCTATGCTTCCGTCGTCCTGACAATCATGGCCTTCTTCGAGGCGGGGATTGCGGCCGCCCTGACCCTGAGGCTGTCGAAGACGCCGCGCATCGCCAATGTCAAACAGCTTGGCCGGCTGCTGATCTTCGCCGCCGCTCCCGCTTGCGCCATCACCGTTCTCGCCATCTCTGTCGTGGCCGCGCAGCTTAGTGATGTTCCCTTCTGGGCGATCTTCGGCCAGGCCTTCGCATCCCATTTCATGGGCTTGGGCACCATGCTTCCCTGCCTATTGCTCCTGGCGACGCCGAACCTGCCCAAGGCGCCGAAGAAGGGCTGGTTCGAAAAGATTGTTCTTGGCCTGATGTTGCTGGTCTTCGCGGCGGCTCCGTTCAGCTCGATCAGCTACGCGACCTTCATGCTGATCTTCCCGGCCGCGACCGTTCTGGCCTTCAGGCTTGGCGCCAAGGCGACCACCGCCGCGATCCTGGCCTTGACCACCAATTCGTTGGTGGTGGGCTGGCTGCATCCGAGTGAGGGCGTCAGCCAGGCGCCGCTCTCGGTCGGCGTGGTGATCCTGATTGCGCAGCTCTACACCATGGCCGTGGTCTACAACGGCATGTTCACCGCCCTGGCCGTGAACCACCAGGCCCGCATCAAACGGCACTTGGAAGAGCGGACCAAAATCTCACGCCGCGCACGCTCGCGCGCACTCAAGGCCAGCCAGGCAAAGACCGACTTCCTGGCGACCATGAGCCATGAGATTCGCACGCCGATGAACGGCATCGTCGGATTCACCCAGGTCTTGTTGCGGCGCCAAAACCTCGAGCCCGAGGTTATTCAACAGCTCAAGTTGATCGACCGGTCGAGCGCCGCCCTCCTGACTGTCGTCAACGACATCCTGGACTTCTCAAAGGTCGAGGCCGGCAAGGTGCGATTGACTGTCGAACAGGTCCAGCTTTCGGCCATCGCTGAGGAGGCCTTGACGATCATAGCTCCCGAGGCCGGCGCCAAAGGCCTATCCCTGTCGTTCAAGGTCGAGGGAGACGCGGCCCAAACCCACGAAACCGACGGTGATCGCCTGCGCCAGGTCTTGCTCAATCTGCTCAATAACGCCGTGAAATTCACCGCCAAGGGCGAGGTCCGTCTGACCCTGAAGATCAAAGGCGACCGCGCCCGCTTCGAGGTCTCCGACACCGGCGCGGGCATTCCGGCCGACGCCGTGAGCCGCCTCTTCCAGCGGTTCTCCCAGGTCGACGGCTCGGTCACCCGCATACACGGCGGGACGGGCCTGGGCCTGGCGATAAGCAAGGGGTTGGTCGAACTGCTGGGCGGTGAGATCGGAGTTCAGAGCGTGTTCGGCCAGGGTTCGACCTTCTGGTTCGACCTGCCAGCCCTGGGCGCCCAACCGCTGCGCCGCGCCACGGCCGAACAGCCCGCCGAGCAGGGCGCCGCCGCCGCCCACATCCTCCTGGTCGATGACCACCCGGTGAACCGCCAGCTGGGCCGCGCAATGCTGGCGATGATCGGCTGCAGCTGCGACGAGGCGGAAAACGGCGAGGAAGCCGTCGCCGCGATGCGCGAGCGCGAATACGACCTGGTCCTGATGGATATTCACATGCCGGTCATGGACGGCCTGGCCGCCACCAGGGCCATCCGGGCGTTGGGCGGAAAGGCGGCGGCCACGCCCATCGTCGCGCTTACCGCTGACATGCTGCCCGAGTGCGTCGAAAAATGCCGCAGCGCGGGCATGGCCGAACATATGGGCAAGCCACTGACCCTGGAGGCGCTTGTCGCCTGCCTGGAACGCCGCCTCGCCACCCATGAAAGTCCCGGCATCGCCGCCTGATTCCCGCCTGGAGCTTGGAAAGATGCGCCCGGAAGCTTAACTTGCCTCCGGCCTCGGGAGGGCTCGCGATGAAACGGTTTTTCGCTGCGCTCGTCTGCCTGCTTGTCTGCGCCTGTTCGGCGCAGAAGGACGAACCCAAGCGGGGTACGGAAATCCGTTTCGCCACCGACTGGCGCGCCCAGGCCGAGCATGGCGGCTTCTACCAGGCGCTCGCCACCGGCGAGTACGAAAAGCGCGGCCTTTCCGTGAAGATCATCCAGGGCGGCCCGGCGGTGAACGTACCGCAGCTGCTTGCCGCCGGTCAGGTGGAAATGGGCATGGGCTCTTCCAGTTTCATCTCGTTGAACCTGACCCGCGAAGGCGCCCCGGTGAAGGCCGTCGCGGCCGTGTTCCAGAAGGACCCTCAGATCCTGATGGTCCACCCCGACCAGCCCGTCGCCAATATCGCTGACATGAAGGGGCGGCCCTTCCTGCTGTCCGACGCCTCGCTCACCGGCTTTTGGCTATGGCTCAAGGCCAAGTACGGCTTCACCGACACCCAGGCCGTGGGCGACCCCTCCAAAGCCCTGTTCCTGCAGAACAAGCGCGCCGTCATGCAGGGCTATGTCACCGCCGAGCCCTTCATCCTCAAGACCGAGGCGAATTTCGAACCCAAAGTCTTCCTCCTGGCCGACGAAGGCTATCCCAACTACGCCGCCCTGATCCTCGCCCCCGACAGCCTGATCGCCGAGAAGCCCGAAGCGGTCCGCGCCTTCGTCGAGGCGACAGCCGCCGGCTGGACCTCCTATCTGCACGGTGATCCCAAACCCGCCGAGGCCCTGATCCTCAAGGAAAACCCCGAGATGACCCAGGCCCAGCTCGACCAGGCGCGGGAAAAACTCGTCAGTTTCGGCCTGATCGAGAGCGGCGATGCCGCTGGCGGCAAGGTCGGGGCGATGACCGACGCCCGCTGGGAAGCCTTCTTCAAGATGGCCTCGGACGCCGGCGTCTATCCCAAGGACCTGGACTTCAGGAAGGCCTACACCCTCCAGTTCCTTGAGCCCCCAAAATGATCGCCTCCCTTAGGGAGGTGACGGTCGCCTACGATCGCGGCCCGGTCCTTGGCCCCTTCAGCCTTTCCCTGGAGCAAGGCGAGATCGTCGCCCTGGTCGGGCCGTCCGGCTGCGGCAAGTCCACGGCCCTGCGCCTCCTGGCCGGCCTCGAAAAGCCCACGGCAGGAACCGTCGAACGCGCCGCCGGGCGGGGCGAGACCTCGGTGGTCTTTCAGGCCCCCACCCTCATGCCCTGGGCCAGCGCGATCGCCAATGTCGCCTTGCCGCTGGAGCTATCTGGCGAGCCCCGCGCCGCCGCCAGGATAAGGGCGCAGGAGGCGCTCGCCCGCGTCAAACTCCCCGCCGCCGGTGCTCAGAAGCCCGCCCAGCTCTCCGGCGGCATGGCCATGCGCGTCTCTCTGGCCCGGGCCCTGGCCTCCAACCCACGGCTGCTCCTGCTCGACGAGCCCTTCGCGGCCCTGGACGAGATCACCCGCCCGGCCCTGGCCGAGGACATCCATGAGCTGTGGGCGGAAACTCGCCCCGCCATCGTCTTCGTCACCCACAATGTCGAGGAGGCCGCCTACCTCGCCTCGCGGATCGTGGTCATGACGCCGGGCCCCGGCCGCACCGCCGGAGAGATCGCGGTCCAGGCCGCCCTCCCTCGCCCGGGCGGCTTTCGGGCCACCGCCGCCTTCCGCGACGCCGCGGACGCCGCCTCGGCCCTGCTCGCCAAGGCCATGGGGCGAGCCGCATGAAGCATCTTTCCGGCATCGCGGCGTCCGGCGGGCTCATCCTCCTGCTGTTCCTCGCCTGGGAGATCGCCTGCCGCGCCCTCGCGGTCCCGGTCTATATCCTGCCCCCGCCCAGCGCCGTGGCCGCCGCCGCCGTCTCCGACCTGCCGAGCCTCCTGGCCGCCGCCTGGATCACCCTGTCCCGCGCCCTCATCGCGCTCGCCTTCTGCAGCGTCGCCGCCACCGGCCTTGCCCTGCTTGTCAGCCCGAGCCCCCTTTTGGAGCGCGCCACCAAACCTCTGGCCGTCACCATCCAGGTGACGCCGATCATCGCCATCGCGCCCCTCGTCGTCATCTGGACGGGCCTTGAACACACCGAGCGGGCCATCGTCATCCTGGCGGCCATCGTCGCCTTCTTCCCGGTGTTTTCCGGCGCCCTTACGGGGCTCAAGTCCGCCGACCCGGATCTGGAGCGGCTCTTCGACCTCTACGGCGCGGGGCCCTGGCAAAGATTGTTCCGCCTGCGCCTTCCCGCCGCCGTCCCCTTCATGCTTGAGGGACACAAGGTCGCCGCCGGTCAGGCGGTGATCGGGGCGGTGGTAGCCGAGTTCGTGGCCCGGACCGGCTCCAGCCAGGGTCTGGCCTGGCGGATTCTCTTGGCGGGCAACAATTTGCAGATGCCGCGCATGTTCGCGGCCCTCTTCGCCCTCATCGTCATGGGCGCGGTTCTTTACGCCGCCCTGCAGTTGATTGAGCGATTTGTTCTCGCCTGGTGGCGCGGCCGTTAGGGCAGGGTTAAGACGGCGCGCCTAATCCTCATCCGTTAGATGCGGAATCATTGGCCCCCCATGCGCCTATCGCTCGCCATCGCAGCCACCGCCGGCCTCGCCGCCAGCGCATCGGCGGCCTGCGCCCAAAGCCGCTATGGCCCGCCGCCTTCCCTTTCGACACCCATCGCCGGCGCCTCCGCCCTGCCCGAGTTGCCGGGAAACAGCCCGCGTCTGACCTGGCGCGGCAAGCCCGAAGCCCTGACCCCCGCGGGCCTTCCCGGCGCCCCTGGCCGTCCCGAGCCCCTGGCCCCCTGGTCGCAGCGCATGGCCGCGATGACCGCGCCCAAGCCCCTGGTCCCGCCGCCGGCTCCCGGCGCCCCGCAAGCCC
>DGYN01000094.1 GCA_002398405.1 Caulobacteraceae bacterium UBA5005 | reverse complement strand
CGACATGAGCTGGAAGCGCGTCAGCCACCCCAGCCAGGTGCTCGCCGTCGGCGACACCGTCAAAGTCCAAATCGTCAAGATCAACCCGGACACCCAGCGTATCTCGCTTGGCATGAAGCAGCTGCAGTCCGATCCCTGGGACGGCGTGGAAGCCAAGTATCCGGTGGGCGCGAAGTTCACCGGCCGTATCACCAACATCACCGACTACGGCGCCTTCGTGGAGCTGGAAGCCGGGGTCGAGGGCCTGGTGCACGTCTCCGAAATGTCCTGGACCAAGAAGAACGTCCACCCCGGCAAGATCGTCTCGACCTCGCAGGAAGTCGACGTGGTGGTGCTGGATGTCGACGCCTCCAAGCGCCGCGTCAGCCTCGGCCTCAAGCAGGCTCAGGACAATCCGTGGGACGCCTTCGTCGCCGCCCACCCGGTCGGTTCGACCATCGAGGGCGAGGTCAAGAACGCCACCGAGTTTGGCCTGTTCCTCGGCCTCGACGGCGACATCGACGGCATGGTTCACATGTCCGATCTCGACTGGACGATCAGCGGCGAAGAAGCCATCGCCCGCTACAAGAAGGGGGACATGGTCAACGCCAAGATCCTGGACGTCGACATTGAGAAGGAGCGCATCTCGCTCGGCATCAAGCAGCTGGCGGGCGATCCGCTGGCCAGCGACGACACCTTCAGGAAGGGCCAGACCGTCACCGTCACCGTCACCGAAGTCACCACCGGCGGCATCGAAGTGAAGTTCGGCGACGATGCGGCGCCGGTGACCGCCTTCATCCGCAAGTCGGACCTTTCCCGCGACCGCCAGGAGCAGCGCCCCGAGCGCTACGCCGTCGGCGACCGCGTGGACGCTCAGGTCACCGCCATCGACAAGGCGGCCCGCAAGGTGTCGGTCTCGATCAAGGCCCTGGAAATGGCCGAGGACAAGGAAGCCATCGAAAAATTCGGCTCTTCCGACTCGGGCGCCTCGCTCGGCGACATCCTGGGCGCCGCCCTTCGCGAGAAGGCGGCTAAAGAGTAAGCCAAGCCAACAGAACGGCGTTAACGCGCTGTCACAATTCGGCGGCCCGGGTGACCGGGCCGCCGTTTTTGTGCCCAGACCCGAAAAAACCTATCAAGCTAAAGCATTTCTTGGGGCCCAACCCCTTGATGCCCCTTCGAACTTCGCTCATGGTCGCGGCCGCTGAAGGGGTTCTCAATGATCAAATCCGAGTTGATCGCGAAGCTGGCGGCCGAAAATCCGCACCTCACCCAACGGGATATCGAGCGGGTGGTGGGCGTGATCTTTGATCGCATGACGCAGGCTCTGGCCGATGGCGGCCGTGTCGAACTGCGCGGTTTCGGCGCCTTTTCAGTCCGCTCGCGCCCGGCCCGCGCCGGCCGCAACCCCCGCACCGGCGAACAGGTCAGCGTCAAAGCCAAGCACGTGCCCTTCTTCAAAAGCGGCAAGGAACTGCGCGAGCGCCTGAACGCGGACTAGCGGCCGGTCCAGGCTCGCTTTCACCAAACGGGTTGACGCTTCACAATACATATGTACTTCTGTGGCTCACATTACAGGTGTACTCCCCATGAAGATCCCCGCCGCCGAAAGCCAGATTCTCGAGGCCCTGTGGCGCAAGTCGCCGCTCTCCTTCGATGACATCGTCTCCGAGGTCGGCCCCGTCCATGGCTGGGCGGCCGGCACGGTGCGCACCCTGGTCACGCGCCTCTTGCGCAAAAAGGCCATCGAGGGGCTCAAGGCCGAGGAAGGCTACGTCTACCGCCCCCTGATCGCGCGCTCGTCGTACGTCAGCTCCGAAAGTCAGGGCCTGCTGGACCGCCTGTTCGACGGCGAGGTCACGCCCCTGGTGGCGGCCCTGGCCGAGCACCGGGCCCTCAAGCCCGCCGACCTCAAAAAGCTCGAGGCCCTGATCGCCGAGTTGAAGGCGTCCGACGATGCATGACCTCCTCACCCAACTGCTGCAGGCCAATCTGGCGGCGGCGGCGGCCATCGCCGTAGTGCTGATCCTGCGCCGGGGAGTCCGCGTCGCGTTCGGAGCGCAGATCGCCTATGCCCTGTGGCTGCTGGTCCCCCTGGCGGCGGCGGCAAGTCTCGCGCCGCCCAGGCCCGCGGAACTCCTGCCCGCGCCGCCGGCAGCCGCCGGTTCGATCGTCCAGGCGGCCGAAGAGACCGCGGCGCAGCTGTGGACCTGGGGCGTGGAGCAGGCGGCCCCGGCGGGCCTCGATCCCCTGCTCATCATCTTTGGCCTTTGGCTCGCCGGGGCGGTCCTGATGATCGCCTGGCTGGTCTGGGAGCATTCCCAGTTCATGTCCCTGCTGACGCGGGGACAGGCGGGACCGGCGGTGGTCGGTTTCTTCCGGCCCCGCATCGTCACCCCCTCGGACTTCGAGGAGCGGTTTGATCATCGCGAGCAGACCGTGGTCCTGGCCCACGAGAAGATCCATCTCGCGCGGCATGACACCCGCATCAACGTCCTCGTCGCCCTGGCGCGCTGCCTCTGCTGGTTCAATCCGCTCATTCATGTGGCGACGCGCGCCATGCGGGTGGACCAGGAATTGGCCTGCGACGCGGCGGTGGTGAAGCGCCACCCCAAGGCCCGGGCGCCCTACGCCCAGGCTCTTTTGAAGGCCCAGCTGGCGGTCAGGCCGCTGCCGTTGGGATGTTACTGGCCGGCGGGGACCCAACATCCCCTGATGGAGAGAATAGCCATGCTGAAGCAATCCAATCCTTCCCTTGTTCGGCGCCTGTCCGGCGCCGCCCTGATCTGTGTTCTGTCGGCGGGAGCAGGGTATGCCGCCTGGGCGGCCGCGCCCGCGGCGGCGCCCGCCATTGCGGCGCCGTTGACCTATATCGAAGAGGCGCTGAGCCCGGCGGCGGAACCGGAAACCCTGCCTGAAATCCTGGTGGAGCCCGATCCCGCGCCGCAGGCCCAGGCCGCGCCGCCGCAGATCGATCCGCTGGATCTTCGACCCGATGGCCGCCCCTATTATGGCCAGGCCTTCGCCCGGCGCTACGACGGCAATGACCCGGTCACGGTCACGGGCGTGGTGGTGCGTGTGGACTGGCTGAACCCCAACGCCGCCCTGTGGGTCTACGGCCGCGGCAGGGGCAGCACAGGCGCCGACCTTGGCGATCAGCTCTGGCGGGTCGACGGCGGCGCATCCCAAACCCTGTCCCCGGAGGCCAGGGACGCCGGCGCCCAGATGGCGGGGACCGAGGTCAATGTCCGGGGCTATTTCACCAAGGACAAGTCCTGCGACCCGACCTGCCGGCTGAACGGCCGCGACGTCCTCTTCCCCAACGGCGAAAAGCTGTTCGCGGGCCTGCCCGGCAAGCCCACCTGCACCTTTGAGGAGGTGCGCGACTATATCTGCCCGGGCTCGGACAAGGTCTCACCCATTCCGGTCCCGCCGACCGAGGCTGAGATCGCCCTGGCCCTGGCCAAGGGCGGCAAGGATCCCCGCGCGATCCTCGATCGTTCCTTCACCACCAACGCGGTCAGGCGCAAGGAATAGCCCCGGCAGATTTCGGGCCGCGGACACGCGCCTCGCCCTGTCCGTTGCGAGCGGACCGGCGCGATGGTTGGCGCCCGCGGCCCGAGAACGTTTAGCGCAGCACGCCCCGCCGCCCCATGGCCCGCGCATACCAGGCCAGCAGGATGAGCTCGCCCGCGATCACCCCATTGATGATCCAGCCCTGTGCGCCCATCCGCCCCGCCTCGGTCAGGACATAGTGGTAAAGCGTGCTCACCAGGAACGCCGCCAGCGACACCACGAACACCGGCAGAGCGATCTTCCGCCTTACCAGCAGCAGGATTGAGGCCAGGACGGCGGCCCACACCCCGATGGCCCAGACGACGTCCATCCACAACGGCAGGCCGGTGTAGTGGGCGATCTGCTCAGGCGTCATCCCGCCGGCGGCCATATAGGCCTCGCCCTGCGTCTTGCTCATCAGGTAGTCGAAGGCGCCGATGGCGTTGAACAGCAGGGCCGCGATCCCCACCACCCATAGATGCCAGGGGGCTTTCACGGGCGCATCGGTCATGGCCTTACACCCCCATCAGGCTCTGAGCCGTCTGGTGCCACCAGGATGTATCCCACAGCAGGTGGATGATGACCGCGACCGGCAGGAAGATGGCGAGCCAAATCCCATAGGCCCGGTGCACGCGCCTGTTGCGGATTACGTCCCATAGGAACATCGGCAGGACGGCGGCCAGGGGCCAGGCGAACGCCGTGGTAGGGCTCTCGGGGAGGGAGGTCGGAAGCCAGGTAATCCGATCGAAAGCGGCCGCCAGGGCTGGAGCGATGGAAAGGATCATCATGCGCTTGTGCAGGCCCGCGTCCGTGTGCCGGGCCAGGAGGCCGATGGTCAGCATCAATGGGAACAACAGGCCGACCTCGAACTGCAGCAGCATGATGTTTTCGCTGTTGCTGATCAGCTTCATCAGCTCCGCCTTTACCGGCGGCGGGACCGGCCCGTGGGCGCCGTCCCAAAGCTGATGGTACATGGTCGGCACCAGCAGGAAACCGACCACCACCAGGGCCGGCGCAACCACCAGGGACGCGAGACCCAGCTTCCTGTGCTGCGCCGTCCGGCCCAGCGCCACCAGCACGGTCTGGGCCAGCAGCAGGACCAGGAACGCCCCCATCAGGACGGCATGGGCGTGCAGGATCATCGGGAACGGCGGCCGCTGGCCCGCCTCGACGGCGGCCATCTTGCCGATCGAATCCGGGACAAAGCCGGCCAGCACCCCGACGACGAAAAGGACCGCCATGGCCACATAGATCCATCGGTCGATCACGCCCGCGCGCGGCGTTCCGGACAGCTGATCGGTCGGTTGGCCGCTCTGGGCGCGCGGCAGAGTTTCGGTCGTCATGGGGCCCCCCCGGGCTGTTTTTGCTGGGGGCAGAATAACAAAGTTATGCGGACCGAACCATTTTTGTCGTGAATACCGAACCTGTCCGCCCACCTTAAGGCGATTGACGCGGCCCCGGGCTTGGCCGACGCTTGGCCCTCACATCAGGGGGTATAAGCGCATGGGCATGGTCAGCGAGTTCAAGGAGTTCATCTCCAAGGGCAATGTCATCGATCTGGCCGTCGGGGTGATCATCGGCGCGGCCTTTGGCAAGATCGTCACCTCCCTGGTCGACCAGGTGGTCATGCCGCCCATCGGCCTTTTGATCGGCGGCATCGATTTCTCCGACCTGAAACTGGTGCTGAAAGCGGCTGGCGACGACCCCGCCAAGGCGCCCGAAGTCGCCATCCAGTACGGCGCCTTCATCAACACCGCGATCCAGTTCCTGATCGTCGCCTTCGTCATCTTCCTGGTGGTCAAGGCGATCAACAGCCTGCGCCGCAAGGAGGCCGAAACGCCCGCAGCTCCGGCCGCGCCGACCACCAGCGAAGCCCTGTTGATGGAGATCAGGGACGCCCTGACCGTGCGCCAGGGAATGCCCAAGGCCGCGGCGGCGCAAACCGTCGCGACCCCCAAGCCCACCGCCGCCAAACCCGCGGCCAAGGCGACGCCGAAGCCGGCGGCCAAAAAGGCGCCCGCCAAGAAGAAGTAGTGAGCTTTTCCCTCACCGCGCGCTGCAAGCGCGGGGAGGGGGCTTTGCCGCGTCTGCGGCGAAGCGGGTGGGAGAGCCCGTTGCATCCGCGAGGCTCCGACAGAGGCCTTCCCCGCCCGGCTCGCCCACCGGATCGCATCGCGATCCGGCGCCGTTCGCATTTCCGTCCCGCAGGGGTGGAAGGGCGCCACCCTCCCCCTTCCTCCCGGAAGGTGAGGGAAAGGGAGCGTTCCGCGCATCGCCTCCCCATGTTAAGCGCGCCCCAATGACCACCCTGGCCAAGATCTGCGGTCTCTCCACCCCCGATGCGGTCGCCGCCGCGATCGCCGGGAAGGCCGCGTTCGCCGGGTTCATCTTTTTTCCCAAGAGCCCGCGCAACATCGCGCCTGAGGCCGCGGCGAAGCTCGCCAATCCCGCCCGCGCCGCGAACCTCAAGATCGTCGCGGTCGTTGTCGATCCCACCGACGCCGAACTCGACCGGATTACCTCGATCCTCAACCCCGGGCTCATCCAGCTCCACGGCAAGGAAACCCCGGCCCGCGCCGCCGAAATCGCCCGCCGCGCCGGCCGGCCTATCATCAAGGCCCTGCCGGTCTCGGACGCTTCGGACCTTACCGCCGCCGCCCAGTACGACGACCTTGCCGAGCACCTGATGTTCGACGCCAAACCGCCCTCAGGCTCTGATCTGCCGGGCGGGGTAGGGGCCTCCTTCGACTGGACCATCCTCAAGGGCCGCAAGTTCAAGCGCCCCCACTTCCTCGCCGGCGGTCTCGATCCCTGGAATGTCGCCGACGCCGTGCGGCAGTCCGGCGCGCCCTTGTTGGACGTTTCCTCTGGCGTGGAGCGCGGTCCCGGCTTAAAGGACCCCGCTCTCATCACCGCCTTCCTAGAGGCCGTCCGCCGCGCTTAAGCGCCGCCAGTGAAACCGACCCAGTGAACACGCCGCTCAAGCCCAACGACTATTCGGCCTATCCCGACGCCAACGGGCGCTTTGGCGACTACGGCGGGCGCTATGTCGCCGAGACCCTGATGCCGCTGGTCCTCGAACTGGACCGCGCCTACCAGGACGCCAAGGCCGACCCCAAGTTCCAGGCCGAACTGCGCAATCTCCAGGTCCACTACGCCGGCCGCCCCAGCGCCATGTATTTCGCCGAGCGCCTGACCGAGCACTTCGGCGGGGCGAAGATCTATCTGAAGCGCGAGGAGCTGAACCACACCGGCTCGCACAAGATCAACAATGCGCTCGGCCAGATCCTCCTGGCGCGGCGCATGGGCAAGACCCGCATCATCGCAGAGACCGGGGCCGGTCAGCACGGGGTCGCCACCGCCACCGTTTGCGCGCGCTTCGGCCTGCCGGGCTTTGTCTATATGGGCGCCACCGACGTCGAGCGGCAAAAGCCCAATGTCTTCCGCATGAACCTGCTGGGGACCGAGGTCATCCCGGTGACCAGCGGCACGGGCACCCTCAAGGACGCCATGAACGAGGCCCTGCGCGACTGGGTCACCAACGTTTCCGACACCTACTATCTGATCGGCACCGCCGCCGGTCCGCACCCCTATCCGGGCATGGTCCGCGACTTCCAGTCGATCATCGGCCACGAGACCCGCAGCCAGCTTTCGCAGCTCGAACGGCGCCTTCCCGACGCGGTGGTCGCCTGTATCGGCGGCGGCTCCAACGCCATCGGCATCTTCCACCCTTTCCTCGAGGACGAGAGCGTCCGCCTGATCGGGGTCGAGGCGGCCGGCCATGGCCTGGCCACTGACAAGCACGCCGCCTCGCTGACCGGCGGCCGGCCCGGCGTCCTGCACGGCAACAAGACCTATCTGCTGCAGGACCCGGAAGGCCAGATCCTCGACGCCCACTCGATCAGCGCCGGTCTCGACTATCCCGGCATCGGCCCGGAGCACTCCTTCCTCAACGACATCGGCCGCGCCGAATACCTTTCGGCCACTGACGAAGAGGCCCTGGAGGCCTTCCAGCTCTGCGCCACGCTTGAGGGCATCATCCCGGCCCTTGAAAGCGCCCACGCCATCGCGCGCCTCAAGGAGGTCGCCAAGGACGTGGGCAAGGACGGCATCGTCGTCCTGCTGCTCTCCGGCCGCGGCGACAAGGACGTCGCCACCGTCGCCGCCCATCTGGGGCGCACCATATGAGGAAGAGCCGCGCCTGGCTGGTTCTGGTGGCCGTCGCCATCGGCGTCATCCTGGGCGCCGTCTTCCTGCGCGGCGAGCCGCCCGCGCCCGAAAGTCCCGACCTTCCCAGCGTGGCGATCGACACCGAATGACAGCCCGCATCGACGCCCGCTTCAAAGCCCTGAAGGGCGAAGGCCGCGCGGCCTTCGTGGCCTACATCATGGCCGGCGATCCCGACCGCGAAACCGCGCAGAAGATCATGAACGGCCTTCCCGCCGCCGGGGCCGACATCATCGAGCTGGGCTTTCCCTTCTCCGACCCCATGGCCGAAGGCCCGCCGATCCAGAAGGCCGCCCTGCGCGCCCTCAAGGGCGGCATGACACTTTCCGGCACGCTCGCCATGGCCGCCGAGTTCCGCAAGACCGACAATGAGACCCCCATCGTCCTGATGGGTTACCTCAACCCCCTGCTGAACCGGGGCTTTGACACCTTCGCCCAGGACGCCAAGGCCGCCGGGATCGACGGCCTGATCGTCGTCGACTGCCCCCCGGAGGAAGCCGACCCCCTGGCGGACGCCCTGGACGAGGCCGGGATCAGCCTGATCCGCCTGGCGACGCCCACCACTGACGACAAGCGCCTGCCCGCCGTGATCCGCCGCACTTCGGGCTTCGTCTATTACGTTTCCGTGGCCGGCGTGACGGGGGTGAAGGAAGCGGACGCCGACGCCGTTAAACCTTTCGTGGAACGAATCAGGGCGGCTTCCGGTCTTCCTGTTGTGGTGGGCTTCGGGATCAAGACCCCGGAGCGCGCTGCGGCCGTCGCCAGGGTGGCCGACGGCGCTGTCGTAGGGTCCGTGCTTGTGGATGAAATCGCAGAGTGCATTGCACAGAACCGTGATCCGGTAGCGAATGTGCTGGAAAGGGTGAACGCCATGGCTAAGGCTGTGCGTTCCATCAAGGCGGATGGCCTGAAGGCATGAGTGTTGCGCACATGAACCCGCCGGGCCCGGACGGCTCCAGTACGCCCGAGCGCAAACGCGGCTGGCTTTCCCGCATCGCGCCCGGCGTCCGTAATCTCGTTAAAAAGCGCGAGGCGCCGGAAAATCTCTGGGTCAAATGCCCCGACACCGGCGAGATGATCTACCGCCCGGACCTGGAGGCCGCCCAGTGGGTGACCCCGTCCGGACACCACATGCGCATCGGCCCCGACCTGCGCTTCGCCTTCACCTTCGATGAGGGCGTCCACGAGGAAATCGACAGCCCCTCGTCCTTTGACGACCCCTTAAATTTCACCGATCAGAAGCCCTACAAGGACCGCCTGGCCGCCGCCCGCAAGGCGACCGGCGAAAAGGACGCCATGGCCATCGCCGCCGGCAAGATCGGCGGCGTGAATTCCGTGGTCCTGGTCCAGGACTTCGCCTTCATGGGCGGATCCTTGGGCGTCGCCGCCGGTGAAGCCTTCCTCCGTGCGGCTGAAGAGGCCTGCAAGCGCGAAGCGCCCCTGGTGGTCTTCACCGCGTCTGGCGGGGCCCGGATGCAGGAAGGGACCCTTTCCCTCATGCAGATGGCCCGCACCACCATCGCCATCCAGAAGCTGAAGGCCGTGGGCCTGCCCTATGTGGTGGTGCTGACCGACCCGACCACTGGCGGCGTTCTCGCCTCCTACGCCATGCTGGGCGACATCCACATCGCCGAGCCCGGCGCGACCCTTGGCTTCTCCGGCCGCCGGGTGATCGAACAGACCATCCGCGAGACCCTGCCCCCCGGCTTCCAGACCTCCGAGTTCCTGGTCGAGCGCGGCATGGTCGACCGCGTCGTCAGCCGCAAGGACGTCCCCAGCGTCCTGGGCTCGCTCCTGGCCACCCTGATGATGGGGCGGGCGCGCAAGGCTGCCTAAATCCTTGTCATACCGGAAGCCGCGCAGCGGCTGTCCGGGACCCAGCCGCTCCGGCCGATGCTGCCTCCCCGCTGTTGTGTCGGACTCTGTACCTCCTGGGTCCCGGCTCTGCGCTTCGCTTGGCCGGGAGGACAAGGAAGTGGAACGCTTCCATCGCTTCCCCTCCCGGAGGGTGTTCAGACCGGGGACATCG
>DGYN01000138.1 GCA_002398405.1 Caulobacteraceae bacterium UBA5005 | reverse complement strand
CTCACATGCGTTAGCCCTGCCCTTCATGGGGAGGGCGCCTGAGCGAAGCGAAGGCGGGTGGGGAAGTGGGACGCTTGCTCAGAAGGCGGTGGTTGTCATCAGACTCCCCCACCCTGGCGGCTTCGCCGCCTGTCCCTCCCCATGAAGGGGAGGGAGGAAGAGGGCGTTACTTCGTCAGGCCGAAGCCGGTGTTGGGGCCGACGCCCTTGGGCACGGGAACGCCGGAGCCCTTGTAGGCCGCATTGACGACGAGGCTCGCGCTGCCGGTCAGTTCCAGGGACTTGGCCAGGATCACGGTCCAGGCCGACTGATCGGCCACTTGGTTTTTCGCCCCGGTGACCAACAGGGTGGCGCTCGGCACATAGATGGTGCCCAAGAGTTCGCGGGCATTGTCGGAGCTGATGGTGAAGGTTTTATCGTTTTGGCGGGTCGTGGCGATCACGAAACCGGCGAACACGCCGCTCTTGCGCCCCTTGAGGCGGATGGTCGATTGGTCGGAAAAGATGAAGTTGGACTTGGTGTCGAACACCAAGGCGACGTTGTCGCCGATCAGCTCGGCATTTTGCTGAAGGTTGAGGTTGGAATTGAGGAAATAATGCTCGCCGGGCAGCAGGATGACCTTCTGGTTCTTGCCGATCTGGATGTTGCCGCAATGGACGCCGGGCGGAATCTTGAACTCGCCTTCCAGAATGCCAAGGACCGAGAGCAGATCGCCAAGCTGGCAAGGCATGTTGTCGGGCTTGATCGCCATCGTCTCGAACGGATCTGGGATTTCCGGCGCGCCGACCTGGGCGTCGGGAAAGATCGGACCGCTGGCCGCCAAGGCCGACTGCACGACCGCCGCGCTCATCGAAGCGCTCTGCCCGACGTCGATCCCGGCGTTGGACTGGATCAGGCAGGCGGGCGCCGAGAGCTTCGCCTGCTGCTTCATGGTTAGATCATCGCTGGAGCTGTTCGACGTGGTCAGGACGCAGAGCGGCCAACGGGCCATGGGCTTGGCGACGGCGGTGACTCCCACGTCCCAGCCGCCGGGCGGCAACAGGTTGGCGAAGAAGGACGGCCGGTTGCCGGCGATTTCGACTTTTACGTCGGTGTTGTCGGCGCTGATCGTCGTCGTCACCGTGTAGGTGAAGTCCTTCATCTCGGTCAGCTGCGCGCGGGCAAAGGCGTCGGCGCGGCTTTTGACGCCCGCCTCGTCGCTGAGCCCCAGTTGCTGGGCGGCGTTCAGGGCGGCGGCGTCGGCCGCGTCCTGCATCTGGCTCTTGCTGGTGGTGACGGCCACCAAGTCGATCGCGCCGCAGGCGAGCAGGGCCAGGACCGGGGCGCCGACCGCGAAGGTCATGGCGATGCCGCCTTTGGTGTCGCCGGCCAGCCGTCTCAGGAAGGCGAGAACCCTCATGCCGCCTCGTCTTTCGGCGTCAGGGCGAGTTCGAGGGCGAAGGCGTGTTCGCAGGCCGCATCGCGCAGGGCCGGATCGTGCTTCAGGGCCGTTTTCACGAAGCGCGAACTCTCATTGACGATGCGCATCAGCCGGTCGTTGGCCTTGGCTTCGGCCCTGGCGACCTCCCGCTCGGCCCGCGCGGCGCGTTCCACGAAACGGATCTGATAGGCCAGGAGCCGCCAGTTGATCGGCTTGATCACGAAGGAGGTGGCGCCGGCCTCGAAGGCCCGGTCGATCGCTTTGACGTCCTCGCGGCCGGTGACGACGATCACCGGGGTGCGGGCGAACTGGGGGTCGCGGCGCAGGCGCGCGAGAAACTCGTAGCCGTCCATGCGCGGCATTTCGAGGTCGGCAAGAATGATGTCGGGGGCGGCGGCGCCAAGTTTTTCCAGGGCGTCCTGACCGTCCTCGGCGACGGAAATTGTGGTCTTGCCGGAGGCCAGGTTCACCTGGGCGAATTCGCGCAGAATCGGGTCGTCATCCACGAACAGGATGCTTAATTCGTCCTGCAGGACGTAAAAGAATCCGCGGTCATCGTCGGCGGACATCGGACCGCTCACTCCCCAAGATTAACCTCAGTATTAAGCCTGAAGTCATTAATCTCGCGTAACTCGTTAGGATCATTCGACTATGTTGGGCACCCCACAGTTTGCGCAGCTTCTTCAAGCTTAGCCATAACGGACGGTCGATCAGCGCCCGATTGACTTTGCTCGTTCTAGCGTCGGTAGGCTTCGCGGTTCTGACGGTCAGCGCGGTCACCACCTACCGCGACGCCCGGCGGGATGCGGCCCAGCAGGTCAACCGGCTCACGGACACCGCCAAGGTTTTCGCGGCGCTGAGCGCCGAAGCCGCCGCCGCCGCCGACCGGGCGGCGGCTTTCGCCGCCATCCGTTCCATCAAACAGATGCCCGACGTCGAATACGCCCGCATCGAAACCGCAGACGGCCTGGCCCTGGTGGAGACCGGACGCGGCGCGCGCCTGGCCCGCGACCTGGCGGTGGCCGACGGCAAGGGGCTTTCGTTCCTGTCGCTCCTGAAGTCGAGCACGGTTGAGGTCAGCGCCCCGATCACCTTCGCCAATCAGCCGGCGGGCCGGGTGGTTATGCTCGGAAGGCTCGACGGCGTCTCGGGGCGCCTCACCGAAAGCCTGCTGATCAGCCTGCTGGCCGCCGCCATCGCAGCCCTGGGCGGGCTTCTGGTCGCCCGGCGGATGCAGCGGGCCATCGTCGCTCCCATCGTCGATCTGACCACCTCCATGGGCGAGGTGCAGGCCAATTTCGACTACAAGCGGGTGGTGGACATCGCCGCCGATGGGGAGGTCGGCGAACTGGTCAGCGGCTTCAACAGGATGTTGGGCGAAATCCGCGACCGCGACGGCCGGATCGCCGCGCACATGGCGGGCCTGGAAGAGACCGTCGCGATGCGCACCGCCGAGCTTTCCGAGGCCAAGGACGCGGCCGAAAACGCCAACTCCGCCAAGTCCGACTTCCTGGCGACCATGAGCCACGAAATCCGCACCCCGATGAACGGCATCATGGTCATGGCCGAGATGCTGGCCGCCGGCGACATGCCGCCCCGCCAGCGGCGATTCGCCGAGGTGATCGCCAAGTCGGGGTCGTCCCTGCTGGCCATCATCAACGACATCCTCGATTTCTCGAAAATCGAGGCGGGCAAGATGGACCTGGAGCTGACCCCCGTCGATCCGGCCGATATCGCCGAGGATGTGACGAGCCTGTTCTGGGAAAAGGCCCGCTCCAAGGGATTGGACCTGGCGGCCTACGTCGACCCGGCGACCCCCCGGCTGATCAACGCCGACGAGGTGCGCCTGCGCCAGGTGGTGGGCAACCTGGTCAACAACGCCATCAAGTTCACCGAGAAGGGCGGGGTGATCATCCAGGTGCGGCCCAAGGGCGAGGGCCTCCTGATGATCTCGGTGCACGACACCGGCATCGGCATCCCCAAGGAGAAGATCCCCACCGTCTTTGGCGCCTTTTCGCAGGCCGACCAGTCGACCACCCGCAAGTTCGGCGGCACCGGCCTGGGGCTGGCCATCTGCAAACGCCTGGTGGACGCCATGGGCGGCAGGTTCAACGTCAATTCCGAGGTGGGCAAGGGCTCGGTCTTCGCCTTCGACATTCCGGCCCAGGCCGTGGAGGCCGCGCCCCCCTGGCCGACCTTCACCGGCGGCAAGGTGGATGTCCGGCTGGTGGGCCTCTCCACCGGCATGGCGGTGCGCAACTATCTGCGCTGCTCGGGCGTCGAACTGGCGCCGGGCGACGAGACCGCGGCCCTGATGATCGCCGACCCGATCGCCACGCCCGAGGCGCACGGCCGCGCCCCGGTGGTCTGCATCGGCGAATACGGCGACAGCGCCGCGAGCGAACTGAAGCACCGGGGCCTGGCCGACCTGATTCTCATTCAACCCGTGCGCCGCCGCGACATGGCCGCCCTGGTCGCCCAGCTGGCGGCGGGCGAACCCCTAAGCGCTATCGCCGAGACGCCGGAGACCAGCGAGGCCCTGCCATCCTTCGCCGGGGCGAGGATCCTGGTCGCCGACGACAGCGCCGTGAACCGCGAGGTGGCCATCGAGGCCCTGTCGCGCCTGGGCGTCGTTCCCACCTGCGTCGATGACGGCAAGGAAGCGGTGGACGCTGTCTTCAGCGGCGAGCCCTTTGACCTGGTGCTCATGGACGGCTCCATGCCGGACATGGACGGCTATGAGGCGAGCCTTGAGATCCGCCGCCGCGAGGGCGAGGACCGCCGAACCCCCATCGTCGCTTTGACCGCCCATGTGGTCGGCAAGGCCGCCGAGAGCTGGCGCGCGGCCGACATGGACGGGGTGCTGCACAAGCCCTTTACCCTGGCCGGGCTCGCCAAGACCCTGGGCCAGTTCCTAACGCCCTCGGGGGTGATGCCGACCGAGACGGCCGAACCCATCCCTGCGCCCGCCGCCCCGACTGCCGCCCCGGCCGCCGCGGCGCCGGTTTCCGACCTTCTGGACGCCGACACCATGAAGTCTCTCTCCGCCATGGCGGCGGGCGGCAAGGCGGACTTCGTCGAGCGGGTGCATGGCCTGTATCGCGATAACGCCCCCAAGTCGGTGGCGGCCCTGATCGAAGCCGCCTCGGCGGGCGACGCCGACGCCGGGGCCAAGGCGGCCCACGCGCTGAAATCCATGAGCCTCAACATCGGCGCCAAGGCCGTGGCGTCCCTCGCGGCCGAGGTGGAGGAGGGGGCCCGGGAGCGCGAGACCGTGACCCTCGCCGACGCCGAACGCCTGCAGCGCTGCCTGATCGGCACGCTGGACGCCCTTGCCAAGGCCTTCGGGGGGAGCGGCGAGAGCGACGACGAGACCGCCCTGATCGCCGACCTGGCCAGGGCCGCCGAACGGGGGGAGCTGTCCCTGGTTTATCAAAAGCAGATCGCCCGCGACGGCGTCACGCTGTCCGGGGTGGAAGCGCTGCTGCGCTGGGATCACCCGACCCGCGGGCGGGTCAGCCCCGCCCTGTTCATCCCCCTGGCCGAGAAGCACGGCATGATCCGGCCGATCACCCTGTGGGTCCTCGACCGCCTGATGAGCGAGACCGAGGCGCTCGCCTGCGACAGTGTGGCGTTCAACGCTTCAGCCCTGGAATTCGCCGATCCGACCTTTGTCGACGAGATCGCCGTGTGCATCGCGGCCAAGCGGTTCGACCCCAGGCGCCTGGTCATCGAGGTGACGGAAACCGCCATCCTGGCAGACGGAGCGGAGGTGCGGCGCACCATGACGGCCCTGCACGCGCTTGGGGTGAGGATCGCCCTGGACGATTTCGGGGTCGGCTATTCGAGCCTGAACCACCTGCGCCTCTACCCCTTCGACAAGCTGAAGATCGACAAGGCGTTCATTGACGAGTGCGCCAAGAGCGTGGAGAGCGCCACCCTGATCCACGCCCTGATCAGCATGGGCCGGGCGCTGGGCATGAAGGTGGTGGCCGAGGGAGTCGAGACCGAGAGCCAGCGGGACTTCCTCAAGGTGGCGGGCGTGCACGCGATCCAGGGGTTCATCTATGGCGAGCCGGTGGCGATCGAGGGTTTGAGGGAAGCGCTGGCGGCCTAGGCCGTTTTCGCGGCGCGGTATTCGCGGGCGGTGTCCTCGATGATTTCGGCGGCGCTCGCCACCCGTTTGACCCCCGATACCGAATGACCGGCGCTCAAGATGTCGGTCCAGCGCCGGGGTCCGCTGGGGTGGGCGCCCGAATGGGCCTGGGCGGCGGCGGCCTCTGAAACGCTTTCGTCCAGCCGGTCGGGGTCCAGACCCGCCGCGACGATGGAGGGCCGCAGATAACTGCCGACGATACCGGCGAACTGTTTGGTGAGCACGATGTCGTCCATCTCGGCGGCAATAAGCATGTCGCGATAGGCGGGCGGAGCTAGGCTTTCCTCAGCAGCGATGAAGCGGGTCCCCATATAGGCAAGGTCGCACCCCAGCATCTCCGCCGCCGCCAGGGCGCAACCGTCGATCACGCCGCCGGCCAGGACCAGGGGCCCGTCGTAGAAGCCGCGGACCGCGCGGACGAAGGCGAAGGGGTTCATCCAGCCGGTATGGCCGCCCGCCCCGGCCACGAGCAGCACCAAGCCATCGGCGCCGGCTTCGACCGCCTTGCGTGCATGGGCCAGGGTCGCCACGTCGCAGAAAACCGTGCAACCGGCCGCATGCAGGGGCGCGATCACCGGCTTGGGCGAGCCGACGCTGGTGATCACCAGTTCCACCTTTCGTCGCAGCAGGACCGCCAGGTCCTCCGCCAGCCTCGGATCACGCATGATCAGGTTGACGGCGTAGGGCGCAGCGCCGGGGACGAGCCCAGCCTCGATCTCGTCAAGCCAGACCCCGAGCTCTTCGGGCGAGCGGGTGTTCTTGGTGGGAAAGCCGCCGATGACGCCCTCATTGCAACAGGCGGTGACCAGGGCCGGTCCCGAGACCCGCAGCATGGGCGCGGCGATAAGGGGCAGGGAGAGGCGCCCGGCGATAGAGGCGGGGAGGCGCGGGCTCACCGGCTTGCCTGCGGGGGCTTGCGGAGGATCGGGTGTTCCGGCCTGATGCGCATCCTTGCTCTTAAAAGGCGCCTGAGCGACGCCAGCCAGAAAAAAACGCCGGGGCGCCAAGCATGAGACTGACCAAACCGCGGATCGAGCCGGTGAGCGACGAGGCCGCCACCGAGGAACAGCGCGAACTTCTCTACGAGCGAGCCGAGCCGGGGAAGCCGGTGCTGAACGTCTTCCGGACCATGGTCGCGGCGCCCAAGGCCGCCAAGGGGTTCCTGGCCTGGGGACGGTATGTGCTGTCGAAGAAGAACGACCTGCCGCCGCGGGAGCGGGAGATCGTCATCCTAAGGATCGGGTTTCTGTGCCGCTCGGGCTATGAGTGGACGCAGCACCACCGGATCGGGCTGACCGCCGGTCTGACGACCGAGGAGATCGAGCGGATCAAAAAGGGGGCCGATGCGCCGGGCTGGAGCGAGGCGGACCAGGCGTTGATCCGGGCGGCCGACGAGCTGCACCACGACCAGTTCATCACCGATGCGACCTGGGCGATGCTGGGCAGGCACTTCACCCAGAAACAACAGATGGATGTCGTCTTCACCGTGGGGCAGTACACCCAGGTGTCGATGTTCCTGAACACCTTCGGGGTGCAACTGGATGAGGGCCAGACCCTCGATCCCGATCTGAAGGCGTACTGACATGCGGCTCAAGGACAAGACGGCGGTCATCGTCGGCGCGGGCCAGACCCCTGGGGAGACCATCGGCAACGGCCGCGCCATGGCAGTCCTGTTCGCCCGGGAAGGCGCGCAGGTGTTCTGCGTCGATATCGACCTTGCCCGCGCGCAGGAGACGGTGGCCGAGATCGAGAAGGCGGGCGGCAGGGCCCACGCCTTCCAGGCGGACGTGACCAAGGTCGCCGAGTGCGACGCGCTGATCGCCCAGGCGGTGGCGAAGATGGGCCGGGTCGACATCCTGGTGAACAATGTCGGGGTCGGGCGGGGCGATGCGCCGCCGCACATCATCGACGAGGACGCCTACGACCGGATCATGACCATCAATCTGAAGTCGGCGGTGATGACCACCAAGGCGGCGCTGTCGGTGATGCGGCGGCAGCGTTCCGGCGCGATCCTGTCGATATCGTCCCTGGCCGCCTGGGCCGGCAACCACACCATCACCTATGAGATCTCCAAGGCGGCGATGATCCGCCACATCACGGCGGTCGCCAGCGGCAACGCCAAGTACAACATCCGCGCCAATGTCATCCTGCCGGGCCTGATGGACACTCCCATGGCCATCGTCGGCATCTCCGGCGCGCGGGGGATCAGCCAGGATGATTTGCGAGCCGAGCGGAACGCCCGCGTTCCCCTGGGCGCGATGGGCACCGGCTGGGACACCGCCTATGCGGCGCTGTTCCTGTGCAGCGACGAGGCCAAGTTCATCACCGGCGTGGCGCTGCCGGTGGATGGCGGGGCGCACGCCTTTGTGGGGATGTCGTCCTAGGCGGCCACGGCGCCAAGGCGCTTGCTGAAGAACCGGGTGCGGATCAGCCAGAAGAGGGTGAGGCCGATGGCCAGATAGGCTGGGATGTAGAGGACCGGGCTCATCAGCTTGGGATAGTGGAGGGTCGCCGCGGTGAGGGTCGAGGCGGTGACGATAATCGTCGAAAGACCCATGCGCCAGACGTGGCGGGCCGTGCGCCTGTGGCCCGTAGCGCCGCCCTTCAACAGGACCCGGACATCGAGCAGGGTGAACCACAGGAGGAGGGCGGCGATCACCGCGATGAACACCCAGCCGCCCGGCGCGCCCACGGGCTTGGCCGCCTCCTGAAGCGCGAAGGGAATGCCGGTAACGACGAGGAAGGCGCCCAGGGCCGCGCCCAGGAGGGTGAAGGGCCTGCCTACCCCTTGCCAGCGGCGCGCCGTCGCCCAGCCGGTGAGGGCGAGATAGATGCCGGGGGCCGCCACCCAGGCCTGCAGGAGCTTTTCGGGGCTCATGACCGTAAGCACGGTCCCGGTGACGATGGATACGGGGACCACGCCGAAGAAGATGTTTCCCGCCAGGCGGTGCGGGCGCGAGCCCTTCTTGAGGAGGATGGCGGCCAGTCCCGCGACGCTCATCAGAGCGCTGAGCCAGAAGTGGAAGATCAGGACGGCGGTGTGGGTCATGGAGTCTACCATGTTATGAATGGTAGCTTGCATTACATGCTAACGGCGCATGGTCAAGCTCTCTTCATAGACGCCGCGATAGGGGTGCTCAGATGCAGGTGACATGTACCTTTGGTACGTGTCCCCTCGCCCCAGCGGAACGTCCCGCAGGCTGGTGGGACGTTCAAGACCATGAGGGGACACGTACCAAAGGTACATGTCCCCGCTAGGCCCGCTCCGCCGCCACGTCTTTCAACGTCTTGTAGTCGAGCTTGCCGTTGGGGGCGCGGTTGACGGTGTCGACGAAGATCACCTGGCGGGGGGTCTTGTAGTCAGCGAGCTGGCCGCGGACGAAGGCGGCGAGGTCTCCGGCGGAGGGCTTGGTGTCCGGACGCAGTTCGACCAGGGCGCAGATGGTTTCGCCAAAGCGCGGGTCGGGAAGGCCGACCACGGCGGCGTCGCGCACGGCGTGGTGGCGCTTGAGGGCTTCTTCGACCTCCTCGGGGAAGACCTTTTCGCCGCCGGTGTTGATGCACTGGTTGCCGCGGCCAAGGACGTTGAGGGTTCCGTCGGCCTCGACCGTGGCCCAGTCGCCGGGCATGGACCAGCGCCGGCCTTCGATCACCGGGAAGGTCTGGGCGGTCTTGGCCGGGTCGTTGTAGTAACCAAGCGGGATGTGGCCGCCCACCGCGACGCGGCCGCGCTCGCCGGAGCCGGGCGCGACCCGGATCCCGTCGTCGTTGAAGACGGCGCAGTGTTCGCCGACCTCGAACTGGGCGGTCTGGGTCTCGCCGCCGGCGGTGGAGGAGGACATGCCCATGCCGAAGGCCTCGGAGGAGGCGAAGCTGTCGGCCAGGGTAAGGTGCGGCAGGTGGCGCAGGAGGCCTTGCTTGTTCTCGAAGCTCCACATGGCGCCGGAACTGCCGATGGAGCGCAGGGCCGAAAGGTCCCAGCGGCCGGGATAGAGATCGAGCACCTCGAGCATCGGGGTGCAAAAGGCCATGCCGACGATGGAGATGCGCGAGGCGCGCAGGCGCGCGGCCTCGTCGAAGAGCTCGATGGGGTCAAAGCGCCTGGACGGCAGAAAGGCCGCGGCCCCGCCGTTGTTCAGGGCGGCGATGGCGGCGAAGAGGCCGGTGGCGTGCATCAGGGGCGAGCCGACCAGGGTGACCGGCCTTCCCAGCCGCTCGGCCCTCGCCGGCCCGTCCTCGGGGCTCGCCAGGCCCGGGATATTGAGGGCGGGAATGGCGCCGTAACGGGTAGCCCCCCACAGGTCCTCCTGGCGCCACATGACGCCCTTGGGCATGCCGGTGGTGCCGCCGGTATAGATGATCAGCAGATCATCGCCCGACCGGCCCCAGGGCGCGCGGACCGGTCCCTCGATGTTGTAGGCGGCGAGGTCCGCCCAGGACGCGGCCCATTCCCGCACCGGATGGCCAACGCAGATCCACAGCTTCACCCGGGGCAGGAGGTCGCGGACGGTGTCGAGCTTGGCGCTGAAGTCGGCGTCGAACACGACGACCTCGGCGTCGGCGTTTTCGAGGAGATAGAGCAGTTCCTCGGGGCCGTAGCGGTAGTTGACGTTGAAGGGCGCGAGGCCCGCCTTGAAGGCCGCGTAGGTGGCGATCAGGTACTCGGGCGTGTTCTGCAGATAGCAAGCGACCTTGGCCTGGCGCCCCACCCCGGCGGCGATCATGGCGGCGGCGATAGCGTCGGCCGTGTGGTCGAACTCGCCCCAGGTGACGACGCGCGATCCCTGGATCAGGGCTGGGCGTTCGGGTTGGGCGGCGGCGATGCGCTCCCAGATGTCGGCATAGGCCCAGACGGTCACTGGCTCTCCCTTAAGGGCGGCCCTTCAGAGGGTATCAGGCAGGGCCTCGAGCATCTTGTCCAGCGTGAGCGGATAGTCGCGCAGGCGCACCCCGCAGGCGTTGAACACCGCATTGGCCACCGCCGCCCCCGCCCCGCAGATGCCAAGCTCGCCTACGCCTTTGATCTTCAAGGGATTGGCCTTGTCGTCGTGCTCTTCGATGAACAGGGCGTCGAGGTCGACGATATCGGCGTGAGCCGGCACATGGTAGCCGGCGAGGTCCTGGCCGGTGAAGGAGCCGTAACGCAGGTCGACGTGATTCTCTTCCATCAGGGCCGAGCCGACGCCCCAGATCATGCCGCCCAGGGCCTGGGAGCGGGCCGTCTTTTCATTCAGCACCCGGCCGGCGGCGAAGACGCCCAGCATACGGCGCAGGCGGATCTCGCCGGATACGGGGTCGACAGAGACCTCGGCGAAGTGGGCGCCGTGGGCGTGCTGCGAATAGTCGTTGTAGTCCTTGGGGACCTCGTTCTTGCCGTCGGCGATGAGACCCTGGGGCCTGGCCCGCGCCAGGAGATCGGTGAGCCTTTCGGCGCGGTTGCCGATCAGGATCGCGCCTTCGGTGAATACAGCGTCCTGGGGGGCGGCGCCGAACAGGGGGCTTTGCGGGTCGGCGACGGCCAGTTCGGCGATCTCGCGCCGCAGGTTCATGGCCGCATCGAGGACGGCGCTGGCCGCGCTGGCCGCCCCGAAGGAGCCGCCGGAGCCGGGGGCGGGGGGGAAGTCGCTATCGCCGATCTCGACGCGGATGGCGCCGACCGCAAGGCCCAGGGCCTCGGCCGCCACCTGGGCGAGGATGGTGTAGGTCCCGGTGCCGATGTCGGTCATGGCCTGGCGGATGGTGGCGATCCCCTCGACGTTGAGACCGACCGTGGCTCGCGCCGGCATCAGATAGTTGGTGCGGATCGCCGCAGCCATCCCCATGCCGACCAGGAAACGGCCATCGCGCACCTGGCCCGGCGCCGCCGAGCGGCGGTCCCAGCCGAACCGGGCGGCGCCTTCGCGCATGCAGCCGACGAGGCTGCGGCTGGAATAGGGTTTGCCGCTCGTCGGGTCGGCGGTGGGCTCGTTGCGGACCCGCAGTTCGATGGGGTCGAGGCCGAGGCGATGGGCCAGCTCGTCCATGGCCGCCTCGATGGCCAGCATGCCGATGGCTTCCCCCGGCGCGCGGACGGCGTCGGCCATGGGGATGTCGAGGGCGACGGTCTGATGGCGGAAACGGCGGTTGGCGGCGGCGTAGAGGGGCCGGGTCTGGGCGGCCACCGGCTCTGTGAAATCGAAGAACCGGGCGTGGTGCATGACGCCCTCGTGAGCGATGGCGGTGAGGCGGCCTTCGGTATCGGCGCCCAGGCGGATGCGCTGGCGCGAGGCGGTGCGGTGGGTGGAGACGGCGAACATCTGCTGGCGGGTGAGCTGCACCTTGACCGGGCGGTCCAGGACCTTGGCGGCGAGGGCGGCGAGGGTGGCGCCGGCGCAGACGTGGAGCTTTCCCCCGAAGCCGCCGCCGATGTAGCGGGCGACGATACGGACGTTGTCGCGCGGCATCATCAGGGTCTCGGCGACGCTGCGCTGGGTAGCCTTGAGGAGCTGGCAGGCGGTGAACAGGGTGAGGCGTTCGCCCTCCCAGACCGCGAGGCTGGCGTGGGGTTCCATCTGGGCATGGTTGTGGATCGGGGTGGTGTAGGTCTCGTCGAGCCGGACCGGGGCGTTGGCGAAGGCCACGTCGAAGTCGCCGACATCGACCTTGGCAGTGGGATTGTCAGGCGTGTAGGCGGCGGAGAGGTTATCCTCGAAGGAGAGGCCGGCGACCGCGCCCTCGTAGGTCGCGGTGATCAGGGACGCGGCGTGGCGAGCGTTCTCGAAGGTGTCGGCGACGACGAGCGCGATGGGATCGCCGTAGCAACGCACCTCATCGGTGTTGAGGAAGGGCTTTGAGCCCCACAGCCGGTTGCCGACATCCGGCGGATGGCAGAAGGGCGCCTGGGGCGGCGCGTTTTCGTGGGTCATCACATGGACGACGCCGGGAGAGGCGAGGGCGGCGGCGGTGTCGATCCCGAGGATTTTGCCCTTGGCGATCGTGGCGCCGGCGATCACCCCGACCAGGGGCTCGCCCGCCTCCTGGATTTCGTAGCTGTACTGGGCGGCGCCGGTAACCTTGGCCCAGCCGTCGACACGGTCGACGGGCTTGCCCAGGAGGCCGTTGCGGTTGGCGTCGGCGATGTCGGAGGCGGTAGGGAAGTCGGTCATGGGCGACGGCCTTCGCACCAAAAATCCTCACCCGTAGGGGGAGGGGGACCGCGAAGCGGTGGAGGGGTTCTTGAAACTAAGGGCCTCTCATCTTTCGTCATCCTCCGGCAAGCCGCTTGCCGCGCAGATCGGGG
>DGYN01000080.1 GCA_002398405.1 Caulobacteraceae bacterium UBA5005 | reverse complement strand
GGCGGCCGTGGCGGGCCTCCAGGGGGGCCCCCGATGGGAGGGCCTCCCATGGGCGGACCTCCGGGCGGGCCAGCGGGCCCCAATCCGGAGCATTGCCGCATCGAAGGCTCGATCCTGCCGGTCGACCGCGCCGCGCCGCCGATCAATTTCGCCATCGTCATTCCCAGCGCCTGGAACGGCGGCAGCTGGCAAATGGGCGGCGGCGGCGTGAACGGCAGCATCCCGGGCCTCACCGGCGCGGGCGGCCCGGCGACCCCGGGAGCGCCCACGCTGCTCACCCAAGGCTATGCCGTCTATGGCGGCGATTCAGGCCACCAAGGCCAGGCCACCGACTGGGTGCGCAACGCCGAAGCCTGGAAGAACTTCGCCTATGAGCAGCTGAAGAAAACCCACGACGCGGCGCAGGCGATCCTGCTTGAAACCCAGGGCCGCAAGGCGTCCCGCCGCTACTTCGCGGGAAGTTCCCAGGGCGGCCGGGAAGGGCTGGAAGTCATTTCGCGCTACGGGACGGATTACGACGGGGTGCTCTCCAGCGTGCCGCTCGCCTATTTCCAGGGCCTGCTCATCGACCCGACCGTCAAGGTCAAGGCCCAGACCGCACCCGGCGCCTGGATTCCGCCTTCCAAATATCCGGCGATCAACGCGGCCATCACCAAGACCTGCGATGGGCTCGACGGCCTGGAGGATGGCGTCTTCAGCAATGTTGTCGCCTGCAACGCCAAGCTCGACCCTACCCTCAACGCCTCGGCCCTGAGCGAGCTTCTCTGCCGCGGGCCCGACAGCGATCAGTGCCTGACCGCGCCGCAGTTGGCCTTGCTCAATTCTCTGCATGCGCCGGTGACCTATCCCTATCGCCTGCCCAATGGATTTTCCGACTGGCCAGGCTGGGCAGGCGGCGGCGACACGGCGCTTCTGGCCCGTACAAGGCCTGATCCCGCCCAGCCCGACGGCCCCTTCGGCATCGGGGCCGGAGTGCAGCGCCAGCTGTTCGGCGGCGCCGCCAATTTCAGCCTCTACAACCTCGACTTCACCACCCACCGCGCAAAGCTCGAGGAAGCCTCGCGCCTCCTGGACGTGCCGCCCGACTGGTCGGCCTTCCTAAGGAAAGGCGGCAAGCTCATCTGGGTGAACGCGGCCTCGGATACCGTCTCAAACCCGCGCTCGCAGATCCGGCTCTATGAAGAGGTGGTCAAGAAGAACGGCAGGGCCGCGGTCGAGCGCCAGGTCCGCTTCTATCTTGTGCCCAACGGCAACCATGGGGCGATCAGCGTGTCGGCCAGCGGCCAGACCATGCCCAGCAGCTGGAATGGTGTCGGCGCGCTGCGCGACTGGGTCGAGCATGGCGTCGCGCCGCCGGATGCGCCGATCCTTGCGACCTTCTCCGGCGAGACGATTACGGCGACGCGGCCGATCTGCCGCTATCCGGCCTATCCGCACTATGTGGCGGGCTCTCCGAAGTGGGCGGCGGCTTTCTCCTGCCGCGCGCCCTAGCGCAAATGCTGTTTGAAAAAGGCCCTCGCCACATCGAAGACCTTGGCGCGCTCTGTTGAGGCCCGCTCGCGGCCGCCTCTGCATTGCCGCACGGCCATGCCGAAGGGGCCGGCGATATCGTCCAGGTCGGTGCGGTTGAAAAAGGTATGCGGCAGGCCGTCGATGAGCCGCAGGGTCGCTTCCGCTCCCGCGGCCTTCAGCGCTTCATAGAGCAGGACGCTCTGGCCGTGAGGCACCGAGCTGTCGGCCATGCCGTGCATGATCAGGAAGGGCGGCGCGCGGCGGCTCACATAGGTCAGCGGGCTCGCCTCGCGGACACGGTCGGGGACGCTCGCCACTGGAGCCCCCAACAGGCGCGACTCCGGCGAGGCCGGGTCATTGTGCAGCTGAGGCGCGCGGGACGGGCCAGGCGGGGCGGGACCTGGCCGGGCCGCAAGGGCGGGTGCAGTAGGCTGCAGCAGCGGCTTTTCCGCTTGGGTCTGGGCGTCCATGACGTCGAACCTGGTCGGGCCATAGGCGTCGAGAACGCACTGCACCGCGCTCGGCTGATCAAGGTCGTTCGACCCTTCAAAGCGCCCCCGGGGGACAAGCCCGGCCAGGGCGGCCAGATGCCCGCCGGCTGAGGTTCCCCAAAGCCCGATCAGGCCCCCGTCCAGCCGATAGCGGCCAGCGTTGGCGCGCAGCCAGCGGATCGCGGTCCTCACGTCCTCGAGATTTGCGGGGAAGGTGATGTCCGGCGTCAGGCGGTACTCGATGGAGGCCATGGCGAAACCATCGGCCGCGAAGAAGCGGGAGAAATCCGGTCCCGTGGTGCGGGTCCCGCCTGACCAGCCGCCGCCGTGCAGGAAGACGATCACCGGTCGCCGGGCTTTGCCGTCCAACGGGAGATGCAGGTCGAGGAGCAGGTCTTTCCCATCGCGGCGGGCGTAGGTCAGCGTCTTACGCTCCACCGCCCGCGCCGGGCCGGCGGCCAGCGCCGCCGCGCCGCCGGTGGCGATCAGGCCGCGCCTCGTGAACCTGCCGGTCAGATGAAATCCTCCGGGCGGGGCTTGAGCGCCAGGGCCGCGCGCAGATCCCGGCTCAGGGGGACCTGACCCAGCACCCCGCCGCCGCAGATCGTGTCGGCGTGCTGGATCAGAGCCAGCCGCTCGTCCTCAAGGCTCGCGCGGCCGCCCTGCCAGATCGGGGCCTGGGGCGGCAAGGGGAGTTTGGCGCCGTGGACGTCCAGCGGCCAGCCGTCGGGACCCCTCGCGCTCATGGCGAGCGAGCGGAACATGTCCCCGCCCGGCGCGCCGCCGCCTGGCCTGCCGCCGCCCGGCGGACCACTCCCGGGCGGAGCTCCGGCCCGCGCTGGGGCAGGCTGTGCGCCTTCTCCCGCCCCACGCCCCCCGACGCCGTTTCGCCCGGGTTGGCCGCGGGTGAAGAAAGTCTCGAAGATGCCGGGGGTGAGGAAGCCGACGAACCGGTTGTAGGGTTGCATCATGCGAAAACCGTGCAGGTGCCGGGGCGGCGCCTGGATGAAGTCGCCGGACTTGATCCGCACATCCTGGCCGTAGGCCCAGGCGGCCGTTTCGCCGTCGAGGGCGAAGAAATCCTCGGTGTGGCGGGCGTGGAAATGGGCGCCAATGCCCGGGCCCACGCCGCCGCCCTCGGTCATCAGGAACAGGAATTGACCGCCGGTATTGGCGTTGCGGGCGCAGAAGGTATTGCCGCCGAACCGCTCGCCGCCGCCGTCGGCCAGGACATAGGCGCCGGCGCTGTCCGGCAGAATGAGATTGGAGGCGCGCACGGGCTCGGCCCTGGCGCTGCGGCGCGGACGCAGCTGGAAGTCGCTGGCCATGGCGGCCCGCGCCAGCTTGTTCGGCTCGATGAGGCCTGCCCCCGCAACCGGTTCAGCCGAGCGCGCCGGTGATCCCATGGCGACGAAGCCAGCGCCAGCGCGCGAGCCCATGGTGAAGAGCGCAACCTTCGACCTGTCCGAGCGCATCGTCCAGGCGTGAGCTGTCCCCGGCGGAAGGTTGGCGAAATCGCCGCGCAGCATGCGCCAAACCCGGCCCTCCATCTCCAGTTCGACAACGCCCTCCATAACCAGAAATGCTGCATGGCTGGTAAGGTGAGCATGCAGCGGCATTTCCGCGCCGGAGGGACCTCTGAAGGTCATCAGCTCATAGCCGCCGCCGGTCTCCAGCGGACGGGCGATGCGCGTCATGGTCATGCGGCCGATCTGGTGATGCTCGCCCTGGCCATCCTGCAGCAAATACATCCGCTGGGCGCCCGGCAGGCGTCCGATAACCGGGATGGCGTCGCGTCCGCTGACCTCGACGGGGTTCAGCACCTCGTCAGGGAAAGCCTCTTCCTGAGCGGCCAGGCGGCCCAGGCCCACGGTCGACGCCCCCGCCGCCAGGAGGCCGGAACCAATGAGCGCGCGGCGACCGATCTGGAGGGTCATGACACGGCCGAGGTTACAGATACAACGTGTCACCAACGAATTGAAAAACTGAACAGCGCCAATCACATCCGAGAATAGAACAGCGCATCAGCGGTATTGATGAAGGCCATTCTGCGATTGAATTTTTGACGCCAGCGGCAGGGACTTAAATGCATCTATGGCGCTGGATCGCGCCCAGTTGTTTTCGGGGACCCTATGCGGCCGATTCTTCTTAGGAATGTCCGGATCTTCGACGGAACCGGATCGCCGCCCTACCTCGGAAGCGTATTAATCGAAGGCGAGCACATTACCGCCGTGGGCGACATTCCCGTCGCCGCGGCCGCGGGCGGCGAGGTGATCAACGGCGGCGGCGCCACCCTCATGCCCGGGCTGGTCGAGGCGCACGCCCATCTTTCCTGGCCATCGTCCACCGAGCGATTTATTCCGGAGTTCATCCTTCCGCCCGACGAGATGCTGCTGGCGGTGATCCGCAATGCCCGCATCCTGCTCGAGGCCGGTTTCACCAGCGCCTATTCGGCTGGGGCCCTTGGCGAGCGCGTCGAGGTTCTTGTGCGGGACGAGATCAACACCGGCGCCCTGCCCGGGCCGCGCCTTCGCGCCGCCACCATCGAACGCAGCCCCGAGGGCGATGAGGCGGCGGTCAGCCATGGCCGGGGCCCCGAGGCGATGCGAGACTTCGTGCGTCATTGCAAGGAGATCGGGGTCGATCAGGTGAAGCTGATCATTTCTGGAGAGGACGCCCTGAAACCGGGGTCCTCCCAGGAGCTCATGTGCACCGAGGAGGAGGTCCAGGCGGCCTGCGACGAGGCGCGCAAACAGGGACTGTGGGTGTCGGCCCACACCCAGGCGAGCGAGTCGATCAAGATGGCGCTCAGAGCGGGCGTGCGGGTGCTCTACCACTGCACCTATGCCGACGAAGAAGCCCTCGATATGCTGCAAGCGGCCAGAGACCAAATCTTCGTCGCCCCCGCCATCGGTGTCATCGTCGCCACCCTGGAAGCCACACCACCGCCGCACATCGACATGTCCGGCATGAAGGCCGCAGCCGTGCCGGTGATCGAACTGGCGAGCAAGCTGATTCCGGATCTTCGCCGCCGGGGTGTGCGCATCCTGCCGGGCGGCGACTACGGCTTCCCCTTCAATCCGAACGGCGCCAATGCCCGAGACCTGCAGCATTTTGTCGATCTGTTCGGCTACACCCCGACCGATGCCCTGGTGGCGGCGACCAAGCTCGGCGGAGAGCTGATGGGGCTGGAGTTGGGGCAGATAAAGCCGGGCTACCTCGCCGACCTTCTGTTGGTCGACGGCGATCCGACCAAGAACGTTTCGATGCTGCTGGACAGGTCCAAGCTGCTGATGATCATGAAGGGCGGCAAGATGCACAAAGCCCCCGCCAAAACGGCTCAGCTTCAACCCGCCTAGGACCTATCGCCCATGCTGAAGAGCGGCCTCGTTTTCGCGACAGAGGACGGCGCCGCGCTGGCGGGCGACCTCTATTTGCCGGAGGGGCCGGGTCCGCATCCCGTGCTGGTTGCGGCGCCCGGCGGCGGCTGGCGACGGGGTGACAAATCGAACCTGTCGAAATGGGGTGAACGCCTCGCCAAGGAAGGGATCGCGGCCTTCGCGGTCGACTACCGCCGGTCCACCAGCGGGGCGATCTGGCCCAAGAACCTCGACGACATCCTAAGTGCGGTCGCCTTCGTCAAGCGGGAGGGTCAGACCCATGGCCTCGATCCCGCGCGCATCGGCCTCCTTGGCGCTTCGGCGGGCGCGCATCTGACGGCGCTCGCCGCCCTCAAGGATGCGGAGGTTAAAGTCTTCGTGGGCGTCTATGGGGTCTATGACCTGATGGCCCACTGGCAGGCCGACCTTGGAAAGAACGCCTTGCCGCAGGAGGACCCAACCATGCGGATGATGGGCGGCGCGCCCTTCGACGACCCGAGAGCCTGGTTCGAAGCGTCGCCCCTTCGCCAGGCGACCTATGCAAGAAGCGCCCTCAGGGTCCTGCTGATCTGGGGCGATGCTGACCCAGATGTCCTGCCGGTGCAGTCCCAATCCTTCGCCGCCGCTCTGCGCCAGGCCAGGTTTTTTGTGCGCACCCTGGTCGTGCCGGGAGCCGGCCATTTCTGGTTTGGCGAAGAGCCTATCCAGCCGGGCACCTTCACCGGCTATATTGCCGATCGCCTGATCTCCTTCGTCAAGCAGAACCTCTAGGCAGGCGTCGGCCGCCTCGCGCCGGGCACTGCGGCAATCGCGTGGTCCTGGGCCTCGCGAAGCAGGCGCTCCATGGCCTCGCGCTTGGCCTCGAACCTAGTCTTGGGCACCGGCACGGAAATCGCGAAGTCGCGGCCAAGGGGATCGATAAAGGCCGTCCCCGCCGCGCAGACGCCCTCGGCGTGTTCTTCCAGGTCCCAGGCGATCTGGGTCTCATAGACACAGCGGACCTCCGCCTCGATCTGCGCCGCCGAGGTCTTGGTGTGCGGCGTTAGCCGGTGCAGCCCCCGGCTCAGCAGCAGGGCGCGGCGGTCGGCGGGGATGCAGGCCAAGAGCGCCTTGCCGTTGGCGGTGCAATGCACCGGGAAAGCCGCGCCGATGGCCGACATGGCGACCAGCCTCTGACTACCGGCGATCTGGTCGACGAAGATCGCGGAATCCCCCTGCAGCACGGAGAGGTCGACGGTCTCGCCCAGCTCCCGAGACAGGGCCTGCAGCACGGGCCGCACCAGGCGGTCGGTGTTCACGTCGGTGGCGCTGGCCAATCGGATGAGCGCGGGCCCAAGCCGCACGCGCCCCTTGGGGACGCCAATCAGCAGCAACTGCTCCGTGGCGAGCGCAGCCACGATCCGCTGCACGGTCGAGCGAGGCAGGCCCACCGCCGCCGTGAGCTCGGCGAACCCCAGACCGTCGGGATAGCCCTCGAGCACGCGCAGGATCGCCGCCGCCCGGGCGATGACCTGAATGCCGTTTGCGTCTTCTGCCGCCGCGCCCATCCCCCAACCCATAGCCAGACTTGCCTTGACTCGCCACCGCCTCAGCTTTACCCACTATACGATAAAAATAGCCCACGATACGGGCACTTTGGGAACAGGAAACGAAGATGGGTGATTGGCGGGATCCCGACCTCTGCAAGTTCGATCAGTCGAACCTGCTCAACAAAATGGGCCTTGAGTTCTACGACCTCAGCCACCCGTGGGGGCTCGGCCAGCCATGCTGGCCCTACTTCGAGGATGTGAAGATCGAACGCCTTCACGGCATGTCGAAGTCCGGCGTGCTGACCCAGCGCATCACCACGGTCATGCACTCGGGCACCCACATCGATGCGCCGGCCCATGTGGTCGAAGGCACGCCCTTCATGGACGAGGTGCCGCTGCCTTACTTCTTCGGCACCGGCGTAGTGGTCGATATTCCGAAAAAGAAGTGGGAGGTCATCACCCCCGACGATCTGGAAAAGGCCCGGCCGCAGATCCGCAAGGACGACATCGTCATCGTCAACACCGGCTGGCACAAATATTACGGCGATAACTCGCACTATTACGGCTACTCGCCGGGCTTCTACAAAGAGGCTGGGGAATGGTTCGTCGAGCGCGGCGTCAAGATGGCGGGCTCCGACACTCAGGCTTTGGACCATCCGCTCGGCACGGCCATTGGCCCGCACGGCCCCGGCGCCCCGCACGGCCTGCTGCCGCACCTGGGCCCGGAGTACAAAAAGCTCACCGGCCGCGAAATCATCGAGGACTTCCCTGAATGGGAGCCCTGCCACCGCGCCCTTCTCTCAAACGGCATCTGCGGCTTCGAAAACGTCGGGGGCGATATCGACAAGGTGACCGGCAAGCGCGTCACCTTCGCCGCCTTCCCCTGGCGCTGGGTCAAGGGCGACGGCTGCATCGTCCGCCTGGTGGCGATCGTCGACCCCAAGGGGACCTTCCGTATCGAAACCGGCCGCGGAGACTGACCATGCAGGTCACCCGCATCGCGGATGCGCCCCGCTATGACGCCCCCAAGCATTTCGACATGCGCTCCCTGCGCCTGCAGGGGTTCGACGTCACCGACAGCAAGGATGTCTGGGTGGGCCTCTCCCACTTCCTCCCCGGCGGCGGGGCGGAAATGGATTCCACGCCCTTCGAGAAGATTTACGTGGTCCTCTCCGGCGAGGTGACGGTCGAACTGGAGTCTGGAGTGGTCGAGCGCCTGGGCGCCCTCGACAGCTGCCTGATCCCTGGGGGGGAAAAGCGGGCCGTGCGCAACGAGACCAACGCGGTCGCGACCATGCTGGTGGTCATCCCCTATCCGGAGAAGCGGGCATGACCCTTCCCGCCGTCGACCCGACCAACCTCTTCGACGTCAAGGGCAAGGTCGCCGTGATCACCGGAGCCACCGGCGCCTTTGGTCAGGTCGCCGCCGTCACCCTGGGCCGGGCCGGTTGCAAGCTGGTGCTGGCCGGCGGCAATGGCCAGGAGCTGGAACGTCTCGCGGCCGAGTTCGTCACCGAGAACATTGAAGCCATTACTGTCACCCGCCGCCCGGAAACCGAGGCTGCTGCTGAAGCCATCATCCAGGCCGGCGTCGAGGCCTTCGGCGGCGTCGATATCCTGGTGGTCGGTTCGGGCATGAACGATGTCTCGCTGATCCCGGAAATGTCGCACGAGCGTTTCGGCAAGGTGATGAGCGCCAATGTCGACGGCAGCTGGCTGATGGCTCAGGCGGCAGGACGCCAGATGCTCAAACAGGGCCGCGGCGGCAAGATCGTTCTGGTCTCGTCGGCGCGGGGCAAGCTTGGCCACCCGGCGGGATACTCCGCCTATTGCGCCTCCAAGTCGGCGGTCGATGGCATCACCCGGGCGCTCGGGTGCGAGTGGGGCAAGGCCGGGATCACCGTCAACGCCATCGCCCCGACCGTCTTCCGCTCGCCGCTCACCGCCTGGATGTTCGAGGACAATGAGCGGGCCAACGCGGTCAGGGCGGGCTTCCTGGCCCGCGTTCCCGTCGGTCGCCTGGGCGAGCCGGAAGACCTCGCCGGTCCGTTGTTGTTTCTTGCCTCCCGAGCGTCCGACTTCCACACCGGACATATCGTCTACGCGGACGGCGGCTATACGGCCGGTTGAGGCCCAAAAGGATTTGAGCGCGTGTTGAGTTCAGAGCGTCGGCAAGACCTACGCGCCGTCATCATGGACCGGCACGCGGACATCTATGTGCGGGACCTGTCGCGGGATTTCCCCGACGTCGAATTTTTGGGCGGCGAAGAGCCCTCCGCGGTCATGCAGCATTTGCCAAAGGCTCAGGTCCTGATGGGTCTTGCGCCATTCATCACTCCGCAGATGATCGCCGCCGCTGGCCAACTGGAATGGGTCCAGGCCCTGACCACCGGCGTCGACAACCTCCTGGCGATGCCGGAGCTCAAGGCCGATGTCCTGCTGACCAACACCCGGGGCATCCACGGCCCGCAGATGTCTGAGATGGCCTTCCTCTACATGCTCGCCCTGGCGCGCGATTGGCGGGTGATGCACATGAACCAGACCGGCCGCGTCTGGCAGCGCCGGCCGCAAAAACTGCTCTGGCGGCGCACCCTGACGATCATCGGCCTTGGCGCTATCGCCGAGGACCTCGCCCGCCGGGCCAAGGCCTTCGACATGGAGGTCATCGGGGTCACCAACCAGCCCCGCCCGGTGCCGGGCTTTGACAAGGTCGTCAGCCGGGGAAAGCTGGCCCAGGCGATGGGCCAGGCTGACTTCGTTGTGATCCTCGCGCCCTACTCCTCCGACACCCATCACATGATCGACGCCGCGGCGATCAGCGCCATGCGGCCTGACGCCTATCTGATCAACCTTGGCCGCGGCTCCGTCGTCGACGAGGCGGCGTTGCTTGCCGCCCTAGATGCGTCAGCCATCGCCGGCGCCGGCCTCGACGTCTTCGCCGTGGAGCCCCTGCCGCCGGAGTCCCCCTGGTGGAGCCACGAAAAGGTTCTGCTCACCCCCCATGTCGGCGGCATGAGCGATGTCTATGAAAATCAGGTCCTGCCTATCGTCGAAGCGAACTTGACGGCCTTCCTCAGTGGACGCCCGGACCAGCTCCAGAACAGAGTGACGAGATGAGCCAAAGACTGATCGCGCCGCTGAGCGACGCCGAACTCACCCGCCGCTGGACTGCAGCCTCGAAGGCCATGCGCGATGCCGATCTCGACGCGCTGGTCGTCCAGAACTCCAATGACTGGATGGGCGGCTATGTCCGCTGGTTCACCGGGATTCCGGCAACCAACGGCTATCCGCGCACGGTGCTGTTCTTCGGCCCCGGCGACATGTCGGTGATTGAGATGGGCAACCGCGGCGACGCCCTTCAGCCGCCGGCTGGCGAGGCCTCCACCCGCGGCATTACCAAGATCATCGGCAATCCGAGTTTCTCGGCCGTGAGCGGGACCTTCGCTGTCGACGCCCGCCTGGCCGCCGACGAACTCGCTGCGCGCGGGGCCAAGCGGATCGGCTGGGTCAGCCCCGACGGCGTCTACCACGGCTTCGCCGAGGCCCTGGAGAATTGCGAAGGCTTCAGCTTCGCGGACGCCACCTACGCCATTGATGAGATCAAGGCGGTCAAGAGCGCCGAAGAACAGGCCCTGACCCAGCTGACGGCCACCCTTCAGGACGAGGTGATGGCGGCGGTGGCCGGCTTCATCCGCCCCGGACTGCACGACTTCGAAATCGCCGCCTTCGCCCAGTACGAGGCTCAGAAGCGTGGCGCCGAGCAGGGCATTTTCATCAATTCGTCGAGCCCCTCCGGCAAGGCCGCCGTCTTCCGTCCCCGCCATATGCAGGGCCGAAAAATCGAAGCGGGGGACGTCTTTTCGCTCCTTGTCGAGACCAACGGCCCGGGCGGCTATTACTGTGAACTTGGCCGCACCTTCAGCCTCGGCAAGCCCGCCGCCAGCCTGGTCGCCGCCAACCGCGCCGCCGTGGCCGCCCAGGCGCAGAACCGCGAGTGGCTGATCCCCGGCTCGCGGGTCTCCGAAATCTTCGCCAGGCACAACGCCTATATGCGCGGCCAGAACCTGCCGCCGGAGACGCGGTTGCATTGTCACGGCCAGGGCTATGATATGGTCGAGCGGCCCCTGATCCGTGATGACGACGACATGGTGCTGCGCGAGGGCATGAACATCGTCATCCATCCCGGCTACATTAATGAAGAAGCGTTTGCCTTGGTCTGCGACAACTATCTGATTGGCCCGCAAGGGCCTGGCCCCAGTCTGCACAAGACAGAACAGGGCCTCATAACCCTTTAGAGGAGGGGAACGCGGATGAGACTGCACAGGCTCGATCTGAACCTGCTGATTATGCTCGATATCCTCATTGCCGAGGGCAGCGTCAGCCAAACCGCCCAACGCCTGGGCATGACCCAGCCAGCCATCAGCAACGCCCTTGCCCGCCTGCGGGTGCATTTTGACGATGAACTCTTCATCCTGCTGGACCGGCGCATGGTCCCAACGCCGCTCTGCGAAAGCCTCGCCGAACCTGTCCGGCGGATCATCGGCGAACTCAGCATCATCGCGGCAGCCAGGGCAGGGTTTGACCCCGCCACCGCCGACCGCACCGTAACCATCATCTGCTCGGACTATGTGTTCCTTGTCTTCCTGGCCGAGGTCCTGCGCGAAATCTCTGTCGCGGCGCCAAGCCTGAAGATCCGCACCCTCCTTACCAGCGAGCACATGGGCGAATTGCTGCGCAGCGGCCGCGCGGACTTCTGCATCGTTCCGCAGCAAAGGAAGGTTGAGGGTCTGCCGTCCGCGCCGCTCTTTGAGGACGGTTTTTCGGTGATCTGCTGGACAGGGAACGACAAGGTGAGTTCGCCCATGTCAGTGGAGCAATACCTCGCGCTCAAACATGTCAGCACCAGCATCGGCCCGCACACCCCGCCGCACATCGAGCAGGAATCCCTGGACCGCTACGACATCGAGCGCGACATCGCGGTCTATGCGCCGAACTTCACGGGCGTCGCGGAGGTTGTCTGCGGCACCGACCACATCGCCACCATGCACAGCCGGGCGGCGGAGATCCTGGCCAGGCGTATGGACCTGAAAATCCTTGCCCCGCCGGTCGAGATCAATCCTTTTACCGTCTGCCTCCAGTGGAACCAGGCCATGGAAGCCGACCCGGGCCTGGCCTGGGTCAAGGCCTTCATTCTCGAACGCGCCGGCCGGATGAATGAACCGGCGCCGCAAACGGGGAGAGCGCCCGTCGACGCCTAGGCACCCCTTCGCCATGCACGCCCGTGATGGCGGTCAACACCGATGGTAATTTGAAGGGGGCCGGGTACTGCTCCATTTTCGCGCCGTCGCAGCCACGCTTGTCCCCTTGAGCACCACATGAGCATGCCCTCCCGATTGCAGGTCGATCCCACGCTGCGCGCCTTCGTGGACAGTGAACTTCTGCCTGGAACGGGCATTGAGGCCGCGGATTGGTGGGCGGCGCTCAGTCAGATTCTCGCGAATTTCACGCCCATGAACGTGGTTTTGCTGCAAAAACGCGACGCGCTCCAAGCGCAGATCGACGCCTGGTGGCGTGCTCAAGCGGGCCGTGATGTCACCGTAGAGGACCAGGCCGCCTTTCTCCGCGGCATCGGCTACATCACGCCAGAACCTGAACCCTTCACGATCGGCACGAAAAATGTCGACCCCGAGATTGCCTCCATAGCGGGGCCGCAACTGGTGGTCCCCGTTTCCAACGCCAGGTACGCCCTGAATGCAGCCAACGCGCGATGGGGAAGCCTTTACGACGCGCTCTACGGAACCGATGCGCTGGAGCCGGTGACCAACACCAAGGGCTACGATGCGATCCGGGGCTCCAAGGTGGTCGCCTTTTCCCGGCTGGTGCTGGATCGCGCCGCGCCGTTGAAGGACGGATCGCACGCCGACGTCGTCAGCTACGCCGTCGCCGACGGCAAACTGGCGGCTATGCTCAGCAAGGGCCGAACCAGCGAGCTCTCCGATCAAAGCCAGTTCGCCGGATGGACCGGAGCGGCGAAGTCGCCCTCCGCGATTCTGCTCAAACACCACGGATTGCATCTGGAAATCCGTATCGACCGAAGCGATCCAATCGGCGCTGACGATCCTGCTGGCATCGCCGACGTGGTGATGGAGGCGGCCCTAACTGTCATCCAGGACTGCGAGGACTCCGTCGCCGCCGTCGATGCGCAGGACAAGGTCTTGGTCTACCGCAACTGGCTTGGCCTAATGCGCGGCGACCTTTCAGCGGCCTTCAGGAAGGGGAACCGTAAGGAAGTCAGGCGGCTGGCGGAGGACCGCCACTACCGGACGCCGACCGGCAGCGATTTCACCCTCAAGGGTCGCAGCCTGATGCTGGTTCGAAATGTCGGCCACCACATGACCAACGATGCGGTTCTTTTTGACGGCCAGCCCGCTTTCGAAACCGTGCTCGACGCCCTGGTGACCGTGACCGCGGCGCTGCACGACCGTCAGGGGCGGCGGCTGAACAGCCCGAACGGCTCAGTCTATGTGGTGAAACCCAAGCTGCACGGGCCGGAAGAGGTGGCGCTGGCGGTTCGCCTCTTTGACCAGGTCGAGATGGCCCTGGGTCTGGCTCACAACACTGTCAAGATCGGCGTGATGGATGAAGAGCGGCGCACCAGCGTGAACCTTGCGGCCTGCATCCATGCCGCTCGGGAACGGATCGCCTTCATCAACACCGGCTTCCTCGACCGCACCGGTGACGAGATCCACACGGCGATGGAAGCGGGTCCTGTGGTCCGCAAGGAGAGCATGAAGGGCCAGCCGTGGCTTGCCGCCTATGAGCGGCGCAATGTGGAATTTGGCCTGGCCGCCGGGTTCCGAGGCAAGGCGCAGATCGGCAAGGGCATGTGGGCGGCGCCCGACCGGATGAAGGATATGCTGGAGGCCAAGATCGGCCACCTCAAGGCAGGGGCCAACACGGCATGGGTGCCGTCGCCCACGGCGGCGGTGCTCCATGCTCTGCACTACCATGAGGTCGATGCGCCCGCCCTGCAGGTGAGGATGGAGCGGGCGGCGGAGCGCACCGGCCTGGAAGACCTGCTCCTAACGCCGCTGGCTAAGTCCAACTGGCCCGCCGGCGAGGTCCAACAGGAGCTCGAAAACAATTGCCAGGGCATCCTTGGCTACGTCGTCCGGTGGATCGACCAAGGGGTCGGCTGCTCTAAGGTGCCGGACATTCACGACGTCGGACTGATGGAAGACCGCGCGACCTTACGCATCTCCAGCCAGCACATCGCCAACTGGCTACACCACGGGGTCTGCACCGAAGACCAGGTGCGATCGGCGTTCGCCCGCATGGCAAAGGTGGTCGACGCCCAGAACGCCGGCGATCCGCTGTACGAGCCCATGACCGGTCGTCCGGAGAGCATCGCCTATCAGGCGGCCCTGGAATTGGTATTCGAGGGTCGCGCTCAACCCAACGGCTATACCGAACACATCCTCACTCGTCGCCGCCTGGAGCGAAAAGCCAGCGGTGCTAAAGGGGTTGCATGATCTCTAAGGCCGCCCCGCCCTTCGTCCCCCAAATCCGCCTCTTCCAGGACTGGCTGGCGGAAACGCGCGGCCTGAGCTTCGACAGCTACGAGGCCTTCTGGGAATGGTCTGTCACCGATCTTGAGGCGTTCTGGCGGGCGATCTGGGACTACGACCAGATGATCTCGCCGACCCCCTTCGAGGGGGCCCTGGTGGAAGAGCGCATGCCGGGCGCGGTCTGGTTCAAGGGCGCGACGGTCAACTACGCGGCCCAGGTATTTCGCCACGCGGAGGCCGCCCACGCCGCTGGCCAGCCGGCCATCATCAGCGACAACGAAGCCGGCGAGGCGCGGACGCTTTCCTGGCCGGACCTGAAGCGCCAGACGGCCTCCATGGCCCTGACGCTCAAGAGCCTCGGCGTCACCCGCGGCGACCGGGTTGCCGCTTACCTGCCCAACATCCCCGAAACCATCGTCGCCTTCCTGGCTTGTTCGAGCCTGGGCGCCGTCTGGAGCGTCTGCGCGCCGGACATGGGCAATCAGGCGGTCACCGACCGTTTCGCCCAGATCGAGCCCAAGGTGCTGATCGCCGCCGACGGCGTGCGCTACGCCGGCAAGGCCATGGACCGCAGCGCTACGATCCGCGCCCTGCTCGAGGCCCTTCCCACCGTCGAAGCGCTCATACTCCTTGAGACTCCGTTCGCCGAAGGGCCGCTTGCCCCGGCCCTGACCTTCGCCGACGCCATCTCCCGCGCCGGGCCTGAGGTCGACGCCTTCGGACCGGAGATGCTGCCCTTCGATCACCCGATCTGGGTGGTCTATTCCAGCGGCACGACGGGGCTGCCCAAACCCATCGTCCACGGCCAGGGCGGCATCATCGTCACCGCCTATGCGGCGGGGAAAATGAACGATGTGGGTCCGAGCTACGAGGCCAACAGCTTCGGCGAGCGCTATCACTGGTACAGCTCCACCGGCTGGATCATGTGGAACGCTCAGCTTGGCGGGCTCCTTGGCGGCACAACCCTATGCATTTTCGACGGCAGTCCCGGCGGGCCCCGCGAGACGCCGGACTGGGGCGTCCTGTGGCGCTTCGCCGCCAAGCACGGCGTCACCTTCTTTGGCTCGGGCGCGGCCTTCTACGCCAACTGCAAGAAGATGGGCGTCGACCTTTCCACCTGCGGCGACCTGTCGGCCATCCGCGCTTTGGGCAGCACCGGCTCGCCGCTCGCCGAAGACGTCCAGGCCTGGGGAACCGCTGAGTTCGCCAAGATCGGAACCCCGGACATCTGGTGGTGCAACATTTCCGGCGGAACCGACTTCGCCTCCAATTTCTGCGGCGGCCACCGCGAGTTGCCGCCGACCCCCGGCGCCATGCAGTGCCGCTCGCCCGGCGCCGCCGTCTATGCCTGGAACGAGGCGGGCGAGCCGGTCATCGGCGAAGTGGGCGAACTGGTCTGCACCCGGCCCATCCCCTCCATGCCGGTCTATTTCTGGGGCGATGAGGGCGGGGCCCGCTACCTTTCCAGCTACTTCGATGTCTATCCCGGAGTCTGGCGCCACGGCGACTGGTTGAAGATCGGGGCCGACGGGTCCTGCACCATCTACGGCCGCTCGGACGCCACCATCAACCGCTTCGGCCTGCGCATGGGCACGAGCGAAATCTACGCCGCCGTCGAGCCGCTGCCGGAAATTCTCGATTCCATGGTCCTCGACCTCGAGTACCTCGGCCGCGAGAGCTACCTCGCCCTGTTTGTGGTGCTGCGCGAGGGCCAGGTCCTCGATCAGGGCCTCAAGGACCGCATCAACGGCGCGATCCGCACCAACCTCTCGCCCCGCTTCTGCCCGGATGAGATCATCCAGGCTCCGGAAATCCCCCGCACCCTGTCGGGTAAGAAACAGGAGGTGCCGATCAAGAAGCTCTTCCTCGGCCACCCAGCGGAAAAGGTCATGAACCCCCAGGCGATGGCGAACCCCGGTTGCATCGATTGGTACGTCGCCCTGGCGGGCAGGAAGGCCTAAAGGCGCGGCATGGAGATCGTTGCGGGAGATATCGGCGGCACCCATGCGCGGTTCGCCCTGGCCACGGTGGACGGTGGCAAGGTCGCGTCGCTCGACCAGATCGTCACTCTGCGCACGGCGGATTTCTCCAGGCTGGACATGGCCTGGGCGGCCTATGCCGGGCGGGTGGGGCGTCCCCTCCCGCGCTCGCTCTCCTTGGCGGTCGCCTGTCCGGTGGCCGGGGAAACCCTGAAGCTCAGCAACAATCCCTGGACCATCCGCACGGCCGAAATCGGCGCCGCGCTGGACATCGACACCGTCCTGCTGCTCAACGATTTTGAAGCCAACGGCCACGCGATCACGGGCCTCGCCGCCGGCGACCTGACCCACGTCAGCGGTCCCAGGGTCCCGCTTCCCGCCAAGGGGGTGATCAGCCTCGTCGGGCCCGGCACCGGTCTCGGGGTCGCCTATGTGGTCCGCAGCGAAGCGGGAGACTATGTGGCGGCCTGCGAGGGCGGACATATAGGCTACTCGCCGCGTGACCCGGTCGAGGACGCAATTTTGGGCCAGCTTCGCCCGCACCATGGGCGCGTCTCGGTGGAGCGCATTGTTTCGGGCCCGGGCCTGCTCAGCATCTACGAGACCCTGGCCGCGCTCGACGGTCGCTCTGCAGAAATCCGCGACGACAAGCTTCTATGGCAGGCGGCGGCAGAGGGGACCGATCCCCTCGCGACGGCCGCGCTGGACCGCTTCTGCGGCATGCTTGGCAATGTCGCCGGCGACGTCGCCCTGGTCCATGGAGCGGCCGCCGTGGTGTTGGTCGGCAGGCTGGCCAACGAACTGCCGCAGCACCTGCTGACATCAAGCTTCGCCTCTGCCTTTGCCGCCAAGGGACGCCTGGCCCCCGCCATGGACCGCACGCCGGTTTTCTTGGCCACGCATAGCAACCTTGGCCTGCTGGGCGCCGCCGTGGCCTTTGCTTCGCGCTAGTTCCGCGCCGCCAGCGCCTTCTGGATCGCCGGTTGGGCGACGCCCTCCATGACCTCGAAACCAGCCGGATTGGGGTGGACGCCATCGCCTGACAGGGTCGGCTTGAAGGCCCCCTCGGGCGTCGCCAGGACCGGATAGTAGTCGGCCACGGTGAAGCCGCGGCGCGCAGCAAAGGCCCGGATCCGGGTGTTCAGATCTTGGATTGCCGTCCCCGGCTTCAGATCCCGGCGCCAGGGAAAACCGGTGGCGGGAGTCACCGTGCCGATCACTACCTTGATGCCGTTGGCCTGGGCGATGTCGGCCATGGAGGCAATGTTGTTTTCGATGTTCTCCAGTGTCGTCGGCCCGCCGTTTCCGGCGACATCGTTGGTGCCGATCAGGATGTGCACGGCCTGGGGCTTGAGGGCCACCACATCGGCCCGGAACCGCGCCAGGTTCTGGCCGGAGACCTGGCCGCTGATGCCTCGACCGGCATAGTTGTTGCTGCTGAAATAGGCGCTGCGCTGCCCGGCCCAGCCTTCAGTGATCGAATCCCCAATGAACACCACCTTGGGCGCGGCCTTGCCCGCCAGAGCGGCGTTGTCGGGCCGGTACCGGCAGAGGTTTCCCCAATCCGTTCGGGACCGCTCCTCCTGAGCCTTGAGGAAGGCGGCGATTTCCGGCGGGGGCGGCCCGGACATGTCCATGTTCTTGGGCATGGGCGGCGGCCGAAGCGGCGGAGGACAGGGCTGGTCGACGACGCCCGCCGGCGGGCCGGCGCTCTGGCCGATGGCGGCCTGGGCGGCGAGGCCGAAGATCACTGCGGAAAAGGTGGCGGCGATCCAGTGTCGAAATTGCATTCCCACCTCCTGTGGCTAACGCGTAATCGATTGATGCACGGCGATCACGCTAGGGTTCAGCAGCGATCGTCGCATCAGCGGAACAGCATCGGGGCGAACGCCGTGAGGTAACGCCGCCAGTTGATCCAGTCATGACCGCCCTCGGTCACCTGGACTACGGGCTTGAGGCCATATTTCCCGAACATCTTGAGGTTGCTTTCGGCCTGGACTTTGGCGATGTCGGTCTGGCCGTAGGCGACGTAAAACACCTTCAGTTTCGACGCAGCCGACTTCATCGCCGGCGCCATCTTGGCATCGAAAATCTTCTCGTCGTCCGGGAAGAAGCCGGAGCTGAAGACGCCCAGGGACGAGAAGGCCGCAAGGTTCGAGAACCCCGCGTTCATGGTCTGGATGCCGCCCATGGAAAGGCCCGCCAACGCCCGGTCCTGCGGCCGCCGCGAGACGCGATAGGAGCGTTCGACATAAGGGATGATCGACTGCATCAGGTCCGGCACGAAGGGCTCGAGCGCCGGATCGCCGGTCATCACCTGACCTTGAGGGCCAGCGTTGCCATCGGCCATGACCACGATCATCGGCTTGGCTTTGCCGTCGGCGATCAGGTTGTCGAGGATGAACCCGGCCCGGCCCACTGTCGGCCAGCTGTCGTCGGAATCCCCGCCGCCGTGAATTAGATAAAGCACGGGATAGCTCCCCCGGCCGGTCTCATAGCCCGGCGGCGTATAGACGTGCATCCGCCGTTGTCCGCCGCCGAACTTCGACGGATAATAGACCTCCGCCACCGCGCCGTGCGGTGCGCCGATCCGGTTCTCCTCTGGGATCTCCGTCGAGCCTGGAATGAACACCACGTTCTGCACCCGGTCCCGCGAGGCCGAGGTGTAGGTGTTGTTCGGATCAACGACCGAGGCCCCGTCGATGCGCACCGAATAGCGATAGGCGCCAGGCACGATCGGCGCTGTCGTTCCGCTCCACACGCCGGCGGCGTCCTTTGTCAGCGCCAGGAGCGGGGCGCCCGGCCCGCCGCCGGCGAATTCGCCGCCGATGGCGACGCTCTTGGCCTCCGGCGCCACGATGCGGAAGGTGACCCGCTTGTCGGCCAGCACCTCCACCGGAACGGGGCGAGGGGCCTGCGGGGCGCGCCCGCCACGGCCGGGCGGTCCCGGAGGTTGGGCAAGGGCGGCGGTGACGAAAAACAAGGATACGGTGGCCGCGAGGGCGGCTTTCAACCAGGTCATGACGTCTCCCCCAAATTCGGCCCTTATCCGGCTCAGGCTCAAAGACAATCACGGTTCAATTGCGATCACGAATGAAAGTCCGTGATGGGCGCCATCCCCACTATCAATTGTCCGCCCCCACGACCCCGCTGATAGCGTCCGCCCATTCGCGGAGGGAGGCGGCCATGACCAGGCAAAATCGTGACGGCGGCGCGGGTCTCGATCGGAGGGCGGCGCTTGGCTTAGGGGCGGTCTCCGTGGTGGGGGCGGCCTTGAGTTCCGCGCCCGCCGCCGCTCAGCCGCCTCCGCCCCCGTCAGCGGGCGCCCTGACGACCGATGAGATCGTGGAAATCCGCTCGGGCAAGGTCGCCGGTTACCGCCGCAACGGCGTCACCATCTTCAAGGGCATCCCCTATGCGGCCACCACCGCCGGCGCCCGCCGCTTCCTGCCCCCGGCCCCGGTGACGCCCTGGACGGGGGTGCGCAGCTCGCGGGCCTATGGCCAGGTCTGCCCTCAATCCCCCCGCACCGGCTGGGCCAACGATTCCGAAGCGTTCATGATGCGCTGGGACGACGGCCAGCCCGGCGAGGACTGCCTGCGCGCCAACGTCTGGACGCCGGGCCTCGACGCCCGGCGCCGGCCGGTGATGGTCTGGCTGCACGGTGGCGGCTTCACCGCGGGCTCAGGCCAGGAACTGCCCGCCTACGACGGCGAAAACCTCGCCCGCAAGGGCGATGTCGTCATGGTCTCTGTGAACCACCGCCTGGGCCCGCTCGGCTATCTGAACCTCGCCGCCGCTGGACCTGCCTTCCAGGAGTCCGCCAACGCGGGGATGCTGGACCTGGTCGCGGCTCTACGCTGGGTGCGCGACAACATCGCGGCCTTCGGGGGAGACCCTGGAAACGTCACCATCTTCGGGCAGTCCGGCGGCGGATCGAAGGTCGCCACCCTGATGGCCATGCCGTCGGCCTCGGGGCTGTTCCACAAGGCTATCGTCCAGAGCGGCTCGATGAAGCTGTCCGCGGCCAACGCCGACTCCGACCGACTGATGCGCCTGGTGCTCGCTGAATTCGGCCTGACCCTTAGCGACGCGGCCAAGCTGCAGACCGTCCCCGCCGACGAGCTCATCGCCCGCGCCAACAAGGCGATCCGCCCGCCGCAACCGCTCGGTCCTCCAGGCCCGCCGGGCGTCGGCGCTCGCCCGCCCGGCTGGTCACCATCGGTGGACGGCCGCATCCTGCCGGAGATTCCATTTGGCAAGGGCGCGCCTGCAATCTCAGCCAAGATCCCGATGATCATCGGCTCGACCCGCGATGAGTGGGCCATGGCATACAACCGCGACCAGCCGGGAATGACCGAAGTCCAGCTTGTGGAGAATGTCCGCACGACCTTTGGCGCCAAGACCAACGATATCCTCACCGCCTTCCGCAGCCAATATCCGGGTGTCCCGCCTGCCGAACTGCTGGGCCTGATCATGTCCGCGCCGCTGCGCAACCAGGTTCTCGACCAGGTCTCCGCCAAGCACGCCCAGGGCGCGGCCCCCGTCTACACCTACTGGTTCACCTGGCAGACGCCGGTGCTCGGCGGCATGCCCAAGGCCTTCCATTGCGCCGATCTGCCGCACTGTTTCGCCAACGCCGAACGCTGCGAAAGCACCACCGGCAATACCGCCGACGCCCGCGCCGTGGGCGACCGCATGAGCACCGCCTGGCTTAACTTCGCCAAGACGGGTAACCCTTCACAGAGCGGTCTCGCCTGGCCCGCGTTCGAGCCCTCGTCCGTCCCGACCATGATCTTCGACAGCCGCTGCCGGATGGAGAACGACCCTGCCGGCGCGGCGCGCAGGACGCTCCTCTAGGTCATGCGGCGGTCCCTCCTCACCTTGAGCCTGGTCGCCGCCCTGGCGGGCCCTTCCTTGGCCCAGCCGCCAGCCCCGCCGCCGATCGCTCCCCGCGCTGACGTCACCCGCGCCGAGGGCAGGATGGCCAACGGCAACCTCTGGGCGGCCGATATGCCAGCCAAGTGGAACGGAACGCTCCTGCTCGACAGCCACGGGTTTTCCCCCGCCTTGCGCGCGCCCTCCGGTCTTGCCCCACGCGGCCTGCGCGACTGGCTATTGGACCGCGGTTATGCGCTCGCCGGTTCCTCCTTCTCCAAGGCGGGCTGGGCGGTGCAAGAAGGCGTTCCCGACCAGATCGCCACTCTCGACGAGTTTGAAAAGCGGTTCGGCAAGCCCAAACGCACCATCGCCTGGGGAGGCTCCATGGGAGGCCTGGTCAGTGTTGCTCTGGTGGAGCGACACCCTGATCGGATCGACGCCGCCATCCCCTATTGCGGTTCCATTTCTGGCAGCCTTGGCATGATGAACATGGCCTTCGACGGGGCCTTCGTCTTCAAGACTCTGCAGGCGCCGGAGAGCGACCTGCAGCTGCAATCCATCACGGACGACAATGCCAATTCCGCCAAGGCCCGCGCCCTGGTGCAGGAGGCTCAGGCGACGCCGCAGGGCCGCGCCCGTCTGGCGCTCGCCGGCGTCATGGCCCAGTTGCCCCATTGGGCCGACCAGCGCGCGCCCGAGCCCGCCGCCACCGACTACGACGCCCAGCAGGTCCAGGCCGCCTCGACCTTCGTCATGGGCGTGATCTTCCCGCGCGTCGATCAGGAGGCCCGGGCCGGCGGACCCTTCTCCTGGAACACCGGCGTCGACTACCGCAAGCAGCTCGCCCTCTCCGGACGCCGCCCCTACGTCGAAGCCCTCTACCGCAAGGCCGGGCTGGATCTGGAGAAGGACCTCGACGCGCTGGCCGCCGCCCCGCGACAGGCGGGCGATCCCAAGGCCATCGCCTATATGCGGGCCAACTACGTCCCCTCGGGCGATCTCAAGCGGCCGGTGTTTTCCTTCCACACCATCGGCGACGGCATGACCATGCCGACCAAGCAAAGCGCCTATGGCGACGCGGTGAAGGCTGCGGGGCGCGGATCGCTGTTCGCGGGCGGCTGGGTGCGCCGCGCAGGCCACTGCACCTTCACACCGGCCGAGACCGCGGCCGCCCTGATGACCGTTGAAGCGCGGCTGGACACCGGCAAGTGGGATGCCTCGGCGGCAAGCCTCAACGCCCGCGCCAAGGTCTCGAACCTGGGCGACGCGGCGTTCACCGACTTCACGCCTGCGCCGTTTCTTCGGCCCTGCACGTCCCGACAGCGGACCTGCGCCGGCGAGATTCGGTCCGCACGCCGCTGACTCCGCGCAACCCTTGCGGCGATAAGCGTTTGTGATGTCAGACAACACAGAACGCAATTTGATATATCCCCCCCCTCCAACCCATATTCCGCTCGCAACTGTGTAACCAATTCGCCCGCAACAGCGCGCGAAGAACAAGCGGCTGCATGTGTTGAGTAATATCACTCATGGATGCTCGCTAATGATTGGTGATTTAGGAGAGATCATTTCACCCAGCGCTTGATTTACTTGGGTGAGGATGAGGCGGGACGCGAGTCGCAACGGTGTGACCGCCGCCAGGAAACGCTAAGGGTTAGAGGGGACAACAGTGACTCGTATCAGTAGAACCGCATGGGCGTTCGCCACCGTGAGCGTCATGGCCATGGGTAGCGCGTCATTTGCACAAGACACTCAGCCGCCAGCCGATGACGGCACCGAAGTCGATGAGCTGACCGTCACTTCGCAAAGACGCGAGGAAAACGTCAAGGACGTGCCGCTGTCAGTCAACGTGGTGGGTGAGCAACAGCTCGAGCGGCAGCAGATTTACAATGTCTTCGACCTGTCGCGTGTGGCTCCCGCCCTGGAAGTCACCAACGCCGCGGGCCAGAATCCGGGCGGCGGCGGCTCGATCCGCGGCATCGGCACCCAGACCTTCGGCATTGGCGCTGTCGGTGCGGTGGGGATTGTGGTTGACGGCGTCAGCCAAGGCAACGTCAACATCTCCGACCTCTTCGACCTCGAACGAGTTGAAGTCCTGAAAGGGCCGCAGGGAACCCTGTTTGGACTCACCACCTCTGCCGGTGTGATCAACATCACGACCAAGGCGCCGAGCTTTGCTGCCTTCAGCGGCCGCATCCGCACCGAACTCTCGGACGAAGGCCTCGCGGGGTCCGGCTATGGCCAAAAGACCCTCGCCGGGTCGGTGAACATTCCGCTGTCCGAAAATCTGGCGGCGCGGCTCTCGGCAAACATCAATCGTCGCCAGGGTCCGGGCCGCAACGCCCTGGACGGGTCCCTCGACCAGCACAACACGGTCAGCGCGCGCGGACGCGTGCTTTGGCAGGTCAGCGAGGATTTCACAGTCAATCTCAACGCCGACTACTCCAACCTGCAGCGCGACGGTGGCCCGGACTTCTTCACGGTCTTCAAGACCACAAACCCGGCCTTCGCCGCCCAACTTGCCAACTGCCGCCTGAACCCGTCCACCCCCGTCACGCCGGTCGTCGCATCTCCCGAAAACCGCGACTACTGCTCGACTGCGTCGATTGCTGACGGCAGCCAAACCTATGGGGGCTCGGTGAACCTCGACTACGCGATGGCGCCGTTCACCCTGACCTCGATCACCGCCGCGCGCCGTTCCACGAACGACCCGAACTCGGTCCTGAACATCTATCGCCTGCGGAACGCCTATTTCACGACACCGGTCCCGGTGCCGCCCTTCGTGAACAATAGCGGGTTTGCCGGAGCGCCGTCGGACATCGAGTCCCGCGGCGGCCCCAGGCGCGGCTACACCGACCTGATCACTCAGGAATTCCGAATCGCCAACGAGACAGGCTCAAAGGTCGAGTACACGGCCGGCGTCTTCTATCACAACCAGACGACCCAGAATTACGGCGGCAACACCTTCACGCTGCGGGCCTTTACAGGACCGGGTGTTCCAGGCGTGATCGTCAACGGTCTTCCGGTGCCCGGCGGACCCAGCCACACCGCGAACCACTCCGCCGCCGGCTTCGGCCAGGCGACCTGGCGCGTCAGCGAGAACTTCAACCTTATCGGCGGGGCGCGCTACACCAAGGAAACCCTCCGCCAATACAGTGTCAGCGGCACAGGAGTGGTCACTGAAAGTCTCGGTGAGATCAGCAACACCTCCTGGCGCGCCGGCGCGCAATACGTGTTCGACGACACCCTGCAGGCCTATGCGACCATCGCCAAGGGTTACAAGGGACCACAATTCGCCACCGTGGTCGGAGCGCCGGCCGGTACGCCTCTGAAGGTTGTCGCCCCCGAGGTCCCGCTCAACTACGAGATCGGCGCCAAGAAGGTCCTGTTCGATGGCCGCGTCATCGCCGACTTTTCCGCCTTCTACACCGAGGTCGAGAACTACCAGGGTCAAGTCTGCGGCGTGAATCCCACCACCCAGGTTCTTGGCTGCTCGATCGACAACTTCGACGGCGTGATCTCCAAGGGCGTTGAGGTCAACCTGTTTGGCCGGGTGAACGACAACTTCACCCTCAACACTGGCCTCATCTGGAACGAGGCTACCTATCCCAACCACGCGCCGGGAGGCGGGCCCTTCTTGACCGACACCGGAACGGCGGTGGACCAAGCCGGCATCAAGATCATCAACGATCTCAGCGGCGAGCAATTGCCGAACGCGCCGGTGTGGAAAGCGACCTTCTCGGGTGAATACCGCCGCGACCTGACGGAAAACTTTTCGGGCTTTATCAGCGCTGACGCGGTCTATCGCAGCAAATTGCGCCTCGCCGGTTCCCTGGACCCGAACCTTTCCTATCCCAGTCACTGGATTCTCGGCGGCCGGCTGGGCGTGACGAACATCCGGCACGGCTATACCGCCAGCCTCTTTGTCAGAAACGCCACCGACGAACACGTCCCGGTTCTACGCCAGGCCGCCTTCCCGTCCGCACTTCCAGCCGTGATCCCCGCCGGACAGCCTGGCGCTGGGACCACCCGGGTCGGCGGCAACAGCTACGGACAGTTTCTCTCAACCAGCGCCTTCCGCGTGGTCGGCGTCAGTCTGGAGAAAGATTTCTAAGCCGGACGGGTCCTCCTTCCCCTGGCAACCTTGCCGCCGCGGCCCTTCTCTCGGCCGCGGCGGTTCTTTATTCCGTGATATCAATCTCTTGGACGTAGATCACAATAGCATAAGGCCACCGATTACTGCCCATCTGTCCGGCCTTGAGGGCGCTTTCCATGGATTTTGCTGGCATCATATCGAGCCAAAATGATGGTATGTGACACGTACAATCTCGTAGGCCCACAGACTTGGGGGAGGCTCATGCGCAGCGTCGTGATCGGGTCGGCCGTCGCCGCCACCCTCCTGGCCGGTTCCGCCAGCGGCGAAAATCTGAAGGGCGTGACCGGTCCCTACGCGGTGGTCATGGAAAAAGACCTCACCCTTCCCGACCATACCGTCTACCGGCCCGCGGACCTCTCCAAGGTGCGGGGAAAGCTGCCCTTCATCGCCTTCGGCAACGGCGGCTGCGCCAATATCGGCAGCGCCTATCGCAGTTTCCTGGGCGAGGTGGCCTCCCATGGCTATGTGGTCACCGCGCCCGGGCCCATCGCCCCCGAGCCGGCAATGCCGGCGGGGGCCC
>DGYN01000081.1:610-3480 GCA_002398405.1 Caulobacteraceae bacterium UBA5005 | reverse complement strand
AAGATGTTCCTGCCCCAGGTGGTCAAGTCGGCCCGGGTCATGAAGCAGGCGGTCGCCTGGCTGATGCCCTTCATGGAGGCCGAAAAGGCCGGCAAGCCGCGCGAACAGGCCGGGCGGATCCTCATGGCCACGGTCAAGGGCGACGTCCACGACATCGGCAAGAACATCGTCGGCGTCGTCCTGCAGTGTAACAACTACGAGGTCATCGACCTGGGCGTCATGGTTCCCGCCGACCGCATCCTCGACGAGGCGATCGCCCACAAGGTCGATATCGTCGGCCTCTCCGGTCTGATCACCCCCTCTCTCGACGAGATGAGCTTTGTCGCCAGCGAGATGCAGCGGCGCGGTTTCACCATCCCCCTGCTGATCGGCGGCGCGACCACCAGCCGCACCCACACGGCGGTGAAGATCGAGCCCAAATATCAGGCGGGCTCCACCACCTATGTCCTGGACGCCAGCCGGGCGGTGGGGGTGGTCTCAGGGCTCTTGTCGCCCACCGAAAAGGACCGCCTCCAGGCCGAGACCCGCGTTGAATATGAGAAGATCCGCGAACAGTACGCCCGCGGTCAGGAGACCAAGCAGCGCGCCACTCTCGCCCAGGCCCGCGACAACCGCTTCAAGATCGAGTGGAACGGCGGGCCCCTGCCCAAGCCCAGCTTCCTCGGGACTCGCGCCTTCCAGTGGTACGACCTTGAGGAACTGGTCCCCTTCATCGACTGGTCGCCGTTCTTCGCCACCTGGGAGCTGATCGGCCGCTATCCGCAGATTCTCGAGGACGACGTGGTGGGCGAGGCCGCCCGCGATCTCTTCAAGGACGCCCAGGCCATGCTCAAGCAGGCGGTGGCCGAAAAGTGGTTCACCGCCAACGGCGTCGTCGGCTTCTGGCCGGCCAATGCCGACGGCGACGACATCATCGTCTATGAGGACGAGAGCCGTTCGACCGAGATCGCCCGCTTCCACACCCTGCGCCAGCAGATGCAGAAATCCGGCGACAAGGCGAACCTCGCCCTCTCCGACTTTGTCGCTCCGGTGGGGCAGGGGCCCGACTACATCGGCGCCTTCGCGGTCACCGCCGGCCTTGGCTGCGAGGAGATCGCCGCCGCCTACAAGGCCAAGGGCGACGACTATTCCGCGATTCTGGCCCAGGCGCTCGCCGACCGCCTGGCCGAAGCCTTCGCCGAAGCCATGCACTACAAGGTCCGCACCGAGCTTTGGGGCTACGCCCCCAGCGAGGCCCCCGACACCGACGCCATGATCGCCGAAAAGTACCAGGGCATCCGCCCGGCCCCCGGCTATCCGGCCCAGCCCGACCACACCGAAAAAGAGACCCTGTTCCGTCTCCTCGACGCCGAACGCGCTGCCAATATGCAGCTCACCGAGAGCCTGGCCATGCTGCCCGCGGCCTCGGTCTCAGGCCTCTATTTCAGCCACCCGCAGAGCCACTATTTCGGTGTGGGGAAAATCGAAAAAGACCAGGTCGAGGACTACGCCCGCCGAAAGGGATGGGACCTCGCCAAGGCCGAACGCTGGCTGGCGCCGATCCTCAACTACTAACCCCTTCGTCACCCCCGGACTTGTTGCGGGGGTGACGATTATAATTGTATGTGCCACATACAAAATATGGAGCGCCCCTCCCAAAACGGTAGAAGTTGTGTCAAAGCACTGGCCGCCCTGCTGGCGCTCGCCCTGACAACCTCGGCACTTGCCCAGCCCAAGGTCTACAAGATCGGCATCATCACCGCCGCCGGCAATCCGCCCCCCGGCGCGCCCTCCAACGGCGGCCCCATGCCGATCAAGGATTTGCTGGCCGCCAAGGGCTACAAGGAAGGCGTCAACGTCCTCTATGAATTCCGCGCCGGCAACCGCGACCAGGCCAAGATCGACGCCTACGCCCGTGAACTGGTGGCCTGGCAACCGGACCTGATCATCGGCCAGATGACCAACGCCAACATCGCCGTGGCCAAGGCGACCTCGACCATCCCCGTCGTCTTCTGGTCCACCGACCCGGTCGAGTCCGGCTATGTGAAGAGCTTCTCCAAACCAGGCACCAACTTCACCGGTTTTTCCTACGAGCCCGACATCCAGCTCCTGCAGTTGCGGGTCCTCAAACTGGTCAAACCGGACATCAAAAAGGTCGCCCACCTCTACAACCATACCTACGCCCCTGCGCCCTCGACCCTTCGCGAGCTCAAGGCCGCGGGCGCGATGATGGGCATCGAAATCCTCGTCTATGAAACCCTGACCCGCGAGGAGATCACCCCCGCCTTCGCGAAGATGAAGGCCGACGGAATCGAGGGCGTCACCATCGGCCCGCACGAGCTTTTCAACACCAACGGCCCGCTGCTCGGGGGCTTGGCGCAACAGTACAAGCTGCCGATGATCGGCTGCTGCCAGGTCTCGATCGCCCGCGGCGGGGCGCTCGCCAGCTACTCACCGCCCAACGGCTGGCCAGTGATGGCCGACCGCATCGACGAGATCCTCAAGGGCGGCGCCAAGCCCCAGGACCTGCCCGTCGTCCGCTGGGTGAAATCGCCCCTGACCTTAAATCTCAAGGGCGCGGCGGCCATCGGTGTGACGGTGCCGGAAAGCCTGATCGATGAGGCGCAGACAGTAATCCGCTAGCGCGGCAGGCTGGGCGCCGTGGGCGTCACCGGCGCGACGCCGCCGCTTTCGCGCCGGACGGCGGCCGCGAGGATCGACTTCTGCTCCAGCGACGCGGCGATCTTTTCGCAGCGCGCCGGCAGGCCCCAGTTCAGCCAGCTGTAGGCCTGATCGCGCTTGTCGACGCTGTTGATCGACTGCCACATGCTGACGCCGGCGGTGATGGCGGCCTGGCCGCGGGGCGTGATCTCACGCGGCGCCGCGTGAGA
>DGYN01000081.1:0-305 GCA_002398405.1 Caulobacteraceae bacterium UBA5005 | reverse complement strand
GGCGGCGCGCATGGCGCGGGCGAACCGGGCCTGGGCCTTGCGGCCTTCCTCGCGCTGGACAAGGTAGTCCTTCTCGTCCTGCTCGAGCGTGTTCCAGCGCTTGGAGATGGCGTCGAGTTCGGGCTTCACCCGGCCGAACAGCTCCATGTGTCCGGACAGGATGCCAGAGCACCAGGCGACGAATTCGTAGTCGTCGGCCGGCGCGCCTTTGGGGATCACGTCGGCGTCGGCGGTGGGATCGGGCGCCGAGGTCGCGCGGGCGATCTGGGCCTCTGCGGGCGTCGGCGCGGCCGGGGCCGGCGGCG
>DGYN01000122.1:34852-44566 GCA_002398405.1 Caulobacteraceae bacterium UBA5005 | reverse complement strand
GCGGGCCAGGGCGGCGTTGCGGCGCGGGTCGGCGCAGGCGGCGGCGTCGCCCTCGCAACGGCCAAAGGCGTCCATCACCCCCTGCAGGGCAGTGGCCGCCGCGATCACCGAAGCTTCGGCGCAGGCCCGGCCCCGGTGGGCGGAAAGGTGGCTGTCGAGCTCTCGCGTGAACTCGATGGCTTCGGCGTCGACCAGAACGGCGGGCAGGGCCTGGCCGGCGCGGCCGGGGGCGGCGAGGCCAAGCGCCATGGTGGCGAACAGTTCAGCGCGGAAGGCCCCGGCCTCCTTGGCGTCGAACAGACCCGCCTCCTTGCCCGCGGCCGCGAGGCGCCGGGCATAGGCGTCCGGCCCGCCGCCAAGCAGAGGGTCCGCCTTGGCGGCTTTTTGCTCCGCCAGGCCCCAGTCGAGCCAGGCCTCGATCCGGGCGCTCGACCAGTCACGGGGGGCGAGCACGCTTCCGGCCTCAACCTCGCGCTCGCGGAGATCGGCGCCGGTCGCCCAGCGGGCGGCGAACAGGGCGTCGAACTTCATAGGCGAACCTCCGTCGAGATTGGCCCCGAACCCTAGGGTGCTCCGCCCGCCGCGCCAACAGATGTTGTGTGCCTGACTGTGCTCTCACACCAATTGTTGTTGATAACGGCTGGGTAAGGCGTGCTGGACCAGGGTGGGCGCGGGCCCTATAGTCCGCTCCTCTGATTTGCCCTTAGGTATCCCGTGCTCAAAGCAATCTTCACCTGGTGGAACGGCGCTCCGTTCGGCCACGCGTTCCACATCAAGCGCCGCGGCGTGAAGATCGGCGAGGATCAGTACGGCAACACCTATTACGAAGCCCGCGACCTTCAGGACGCCTACGACGGCAACAAGCGCCGTTGGGTCCTGTTTTCCGGTTATGCCGAAGCCTCCAAGGTGCCGCCTGACTGGCACGGCTGGCTGCACTACACCTTCGACGAGCCGCCGACGGTCGAGCCCTTTGTGGTCAAGCCGTGGGAGCGGGAGCACGAGCCGAACCTCACCGGCACGCTCGGCGCCTGGCGGCCCAAGGGCTCGATCGCCAAGACCGGCGTGCGCCCCCGGGCGACCGGCGACTATCAATCCTGGAAGCCTGACTGATGAGGCGCCTCGCGGTCCTTGGCGGGATTGCCGCGGTCGCCGTTGTCGGCGCGGGCTTCGCGATTGCCCAGGAAGATCCTATTGGCGGCCTGTTGAGCGGCAAGTCGACGCCGCCGCCGGAAATGGAATCGCCACCGCCCGCGGTCACCGAAATCCCCAAGGCGGTTGCGCCAACACCCCCTTCAAAGGTTGAGCCGAAAGTCACAGCCGCCCCGCTCGCCGCCAAGGAAAAGGTGGCCGCCATCCCGAGCCGCCGGCCGCGTTATCCGATCGCCATCCTACAGGCCATGGACAAGATCACGGCCGAGTCGATCCGCTTCGAGGCTAGGGTCGACAAACCTGTCTCCTATAAGGGCCTGGTGCTGACGGTGCGGGCCTGTGAGACCACGACAGGCGATGAGCCGGTGCGGGACGCCATCGCCAATGTCGAGATCGGTTTCCGCCCGCCCGCGACCTCACGCATGCGCCAGCCCGGCGTTCGGCAGGTTTATCGCGGCTGGATGTTCGCGGCGTCTCCCAGCATCTCGCCGTTGGAGCACCCGGTCTACGACGCCTGGCTGATCGCCTGTAAGGCCGACGGCCCGCTCCAGGCGCCCGTCGTAACGTCCGCGGCCATTGAGCCCGAGGCGCCCATCGTCATGCCGAAGGCCGGAGCGAAGACGGCCGCACCCAAGGCCAAGGTTGAGTCGTTGGCGCCCGCGCCGGTCATTGTCCCGGAAGCCAGGCCTGAACCTGCCGCGCCCCCACCCCCGCCGCCACCCGCGAAAGCGCCGGAAGCCATCGTCATATACTGATCCTGCGGGATCTCGCGGGTCCCGAACTGAGCGAGATGCCCGGTCTGGAACTGACAGTCGAGCAGGACGTAGCCGCCCAAAATCAAACGCGCCACCAGGTGCACCAGGCAGACCTTGCTGGCGTCCCGCTCGGTCGAAAACATGCTTTCTCCAAAGAACGCCCGGTCGATGGAAACCCCGTAGAGCCCACCGACCAGCCGCCTATTCAGCCAAGCCTCGACGCTGTGGGCCTGGCCGCGGCGATGCAGCTGCCCATAGAGCTGCTGGATGGGCCGGTTGATCCAGGTCTCGCCGCGCCCGGGCGCCTCGGCGCAGGCCGCCACGACCTCGTCGAAACATTGGTTGAAGGTGATCTGGAAGCGGTCCGAGCGAACCGTGCGGGCCAGGCGCGCCGGGACGTGGAATTCACGCGGGATAATGACGCCGCGGGTGTGGGGTTCGACGAGGAAGACCCTGGGGTCGTCCCTGGCCTCCCCCATGGGGAAGACCCCCCGCCGGTAGCAATCGATCAGATCGTCCGCGGTGAAGCCTTCCACACTCAGGCTTTGGCCTCGCCCTTAATCCACTTTTCTAGCCAGTGGATGTTGTAGTCACCGGCCAGGATGTCTGGCTGCACCAGCAAATCCTGAAACAGCGGGATGGTGGTTTCGATGCCGCCGACGACCATTTCGGCCAGTGATCGTTTCAGGCGGGCGATGCACTCAGCCCGGTCGCGGCCGTGGACAATGAGTTTGCCCGCCAGGCTGTCGTAATAGGGCGGGATGACATAACCGGCGTAGAGGGCTGAATCGAGCCGCACGCCAAGGCCGCCAGGCGCATGGAAATCTGTGACCATGCCCGGCGAGGGGGTGAAGGTGCGCGGGTTCTCGGCGTTGATCCGGCACTCGATGGCGTGGCCTTCAAACACCACCTCGTCCTGGGTGAAGGAGAGCGGCAGGCCGGCGGCGACGCGGATCTGTTCGCGGACCAGGTCGATGCCGGTGATGGCTTCGGTAACCGGGTGCTCCACCTGGAGGCGGGTGTTCATCTCGATGAAAAAGAACTCGCCGTTTTCCCACAGGAACTCGATGGTGCCGACGCCCAGATAGCCGATGGCCTTGATCGCATCGACGACCACCTTGCCGATCTTGGCCCGCCCGGCGGCGTCCAGGGCCGGGGAGGGGGCTTCTTCCAGAACCTTCTGGTGGCGGCGCTGCAGGGAGCAGTCGCGCTCGCCCAGATGAACGACGTTGCCGAAGCTGTCGGCGATGATCTGCAGTTCGATGTGACGGGGCTTCTGGAGATAGCGCTCCATATAGACCGAACCGTCGCCGAAGGCTGACTTGGCCTCGTTTGACGCAGCGGCGACCGCTTCGACCAGCTCTTCCTCGGTGGCCGCTACGCGCATGCCACGCCCGCCGCCGCCGGCCGCGGCCTTGATCAGGACGGGAAAGCCGATCTGGCGGGCGGCGGCCAGGGCCTGCTCCTCACCCTCGACCGCGCCGTCCGAGCCGGGGACCACCGGAATGCCAGCGGCCTTCACCGCCTGTTTTGCGGTGATCTTGTCGCCCATCATGCGGATGTGTTCGGGCTTGGGCCCGATAAACGTCAGGCCATGAGCCTCGACGATCTCGGCGAAGCGGGCGTTCTCGGACAGAAAGCCATAGCCCGGATGCACGGCCTGGGCGCCGGTGATCTCGCAGGCCGCAAGGATCGACGGGATGTTGAGATAGCTTTTCGCCGCCGGGGCTGGCCCGATGCATACGCTTTCGTCGGCCAGACGCACCCACATGGCGCCTGTGTCGGCTTCCGAATGGACCGCCACGGTCGAGATGCCCATCTCCTTGCACGCCCTGTGGACGCGGAGCGCGATCTCGCCGCGGTTGGCGATGAGGATTTTCTCGAACATCGCCTACTCGAGGACGACCAGCGGCTCGCCGAATTCAACGGGCTCGCTGTCCGCGACGAGGATTTCGAGCACGGTCCCGGCGCGCGGGGCGGGGATCGGGTTCATGGTCTTCATCGCTTCGACGATGAGCAGGGTCTGGCCGGCGGTGACCTTGTCCCCGACCTTGATGAAGGGGTCGGCGCCGGGGTTGGGCGACAGATAGGCGGTGCCGACCATGGGCGACTTCACCGTATCGCCCCGGGCAGGGGCGGCCGGCGCGGCGGCGGGCGCTGCCGAAGGAGCGGCCGCGACGGGCGTGGGAGCCGCGGCGACGTGCGCGGCGGGGGCGGCATGAACCACCTGGGCGGCCTGCCTGGCGACGCGGACGCGAAGTCCGCCGCGTTCGACCTCGATCTCGGTCAGTCCGGTGTCGGTGAGGATGCCGGCGAGTTTGCGCACCAGCTTGGTGTCAATTGCGGAGTCCGCCTCAACGGCGGGAGCCGGGCCTTTGGGGTCTGGCATTCTTGTTCTTGAACCTTGTTGTTAAGCCGGTCTGAGACCACTTGAGGCGCGTGGCCTATTCGTCCCTGAATGTTCCCGGCGGTCTTGTATAGGGCGGGGCGAGGGGCCACAAGCGCATCGCGGAAAGGTGTGATGATGATGACCCTGACGATCAACGGCGAGGAGCGCGGCTTTACCGGTTTGGCGCATGTGGCGCAGCTCGTATCCGCCCTGGGCCTTGATCCCAAAAAGGTCGCCGTGGAGCGCAATCTGGAGATCGTCCCCAGGTCCGCCTATGCCGCGACCGGGCTTTGCGACGGTGACCGGATCGAGATCGTCCACTTTATCGGCGGGGGCTGACCATGGTCGATATCCATGATTCCTGGACCGTCGCTGGCCGGACCTTCACCTCGCGCCTGATCGTCGGGACGGGGAAATACAAGGACTACGCCCAGAACGCCGCCGCCGCCGAGGCCGCGGGCGCGGAGATCGTCACTGTGGCCCTGCGCCGGGTGAACCTGTCGGACCCCAGCCAGCCAATGCTGGCGGACTTCGTAGAGCCAGAGCGGTTCACCTACCTCCCGAATACCGCTGGCTGTTTTACCGGCGAAGAGGCGGTGCGAACCCTGCGCCTGGCGCGGGAAGCGGGCGGCTGGAACCTCGTCAAGCTCGAGGTCCTATCTGATCCCAAGACACTCTATCCCGATATGGAAGAAACGCTGCGGTCCCTGAAACTGCTGGTCGCCGATGGCTTCGACGTCATGGTCTATTGCTCGGACGACCCCGTCTACGCCCGCAAGCTGGAGGCCGAAGGCGCCGTGGCCATCATGCCTTTGGGCGGTCTGATCGGGTCGGGCCTGGGAATACAAAACCCTATCAATATCAGATTGATCGTGGAACAAGCTAAGGTGCCCGTCCTGGTCGATGCCGGCGTTGGAACGGCGTCGGATGCGACGGTAGCCATGGAACTGGGCTGCGACGCGGTTCTGATGAATACCGCCATTGCGGAGGCCAAGGATCCGGTGCGCATGGCGGTTGCCATGAAACACGCGGTGATCGCTGGACGGCAGGCCTATCTGGCCGGGCGGATGGGCAAGAAGCTCTACGCTGATCCGTCCTCGCCGCTCGGCGGGTTGATCTAACTCTTCCGAAGCTTTGCGATTTCGGCCTTGAGGGCCTCCATGTCCGCCCCAGCGATCAAAGCATCGCCGACAATAAAGGTCGGGGTGCCATCGATGCGCAGTTCCTTGGCCAGGCGCTGGTTGTCCGCCAGGTGCTGGGTGATGGCGGAGTCCTTGGACGCAGCCTTGAGGCTCGCCGGGTTAAGGCCGGACTGCAGGATGGCCATCTCCATGGCTTCCGGCGTCAGGTTGTTTGGCGTGAAAAATGCCTGATAGAGGCTCATGTAGCGGCCCTGCTTGTGGGCAGCCAGGGTGATGGCCGCGGCCTCATCGGAGATACCGCCGAAGATCGGCAACTCCTTGAAAACAAAACGCACGTCCGGGTTTTCGGCGATCAGGCGGATCACCTCCGGCGCGGCCTGTTTGCAGTAGCCGCAGCGGTAGTCAAAGAACTCGGTCACCGTGATCTTGCCGTTCGGATTGGCGACATAGTCGCGGCGGTCCCGCTCGATCGATGCGCGGCGCGGGCCGATGGCGGCCGCCGCGGCGCGCCGGTCGGCATTGGCCTTCTTTTCCTCAAGGCGCAGCGCCGCCTCTTCGATGACCTCGGGATGCTCCAGGATGTAGGCGCGCACGCGGGCCCCGAAGACTTCCTCTGAGACGCGTTCGCAGCCGCCAAGCGTCAAGGCGCCAATGGCGAAAAGGGCAAGGATCATGGATTTCATCTAACTGCGCGGACGCCTCATCAGGCTGGTTTCGGAGGCGTTGATGATGTCGATCGCCCGCCGGTACTGCGGTGTGCCCTCGGCCAGAAGCTCGCGGGCCCGGATGCCGAACTGCCGCGCCGAGGGCAACTGGCCCAGGGCGAAGTTCTGTTCGGCGACAGCCAGGCGAGCCATGCCAGCATCGCCCTTGCGCTCATAGGCCTCCGCCAGCAGGCGCCAGGCCATGGGGTTGTCCCGTTCCAGGGCCACGCCCTTTTCAAGGACGGTGATCGCTTCGTCCACGGCCCCCTCACGGTTTATCGCAAGCAGGGTCTGACCAAAGGGTGTGCGCAGCAGCGGCTCGTTCGGCGCGAGTTCGACAGAGCGGCGATAGGGCGCCTCGGACTCCGCCACCTTGCCGGACTCGAACAGGAACTGCGCCTTCAGCTCGTGGAGATAGGGGTTTTTCGGACTTTCAGCGATCAGGAGGTCGATCTCCTTGAAGGAGCGATCGATCTCGGAGTTCTTGTAGTAGGCGATGGCCCGGGCATAGCGCGCCGGGTAGCTCTGATCGGTGTCCGGATACTCCTGGAAGGTCTGGACCGGGAAGTTCATGAACCCGCGCAGCTTGGCGACCATGATCTTGTGCTTTTCAATCAGCTCGGGGCTGTCCGGCTTGTTGTAGTGCGCGCCCGCCTGGACCTTGGCCGTCAGCCGGTCGATCCGGTCGCCGCTAAGCGGGTGGCTGCGGAAATAGGCGTAGCGGCGGGCTTCGGAAAACACTTCCTGCGAGCGCAGGTTCTCGAAGAAATCCGCCAGACCCCGGCCCGATTGCCCGGAGGCCTCCAGATATTTGGCCGCCGCCTGGTCGGCCGCGCTTTCCTGGACGCGGGTGTAGCTGGCCAGCTGCAGGGCCGCGAAATAGTCCGCGGAATAGAACAGGCCCACCGCCGCCCTCGGATCCGGAGCGGCCACGGCCGCCAGAACGCCCAGGCCATAGGTGATCATCCGTGTGGCAAGGGCCGCGGGCATGGCCTCGTCCCGGCGGGCCAGGTGCGCCAGGGCCATGTGCCCGGTCTCGTGGGCGATGACTCCGATCAGCTCGTTCGGGTTCTTGGTGCGAATGATCAGTCCGGTGTTGAGGAGCATGTTCTGCCCCCCGGCGACGCCGGCGTTCAGGTCCTTGTCGCCGGCGATGTAGATCTTCACGTCCTCGGGCGCGAGGCCAGCCGTCCGGAAGATCGGATCGGTATATTCGCGCAGGATGTTTTCGATCTCGGCGTCAGTGATGATCGACCCGCCGCCGCCTTGGGCCTGCGCGCCATCGCCCTGCGGCGAGACCAGCAAGGCGGCGAGGGCGGCTGCGGCCAGTAGGCGTTTCGCCTTTGCTGCGTGCCGGGACATGAACTCAATGCTCCGTTTCAAACCGCCCCCGGTTTCCTTGACTGTATAGGCTCCCTAGCCCCTTCGCCACCACCCGCGTTTGGGGGTCGGCGGAGGCGCGCTGATTTCCGCCGGATCGGGCTCGGCCGGAGGCGCGGGCTTGGGCTTGGGCGCCTTTGCGGCAGGCGGCTCGACGGGCGGGGTCTCAACCTCCGGGGCCGGCGCGGCCTTGGCTCGTCCGCGGCCCTTGGGCTTGGCCGCGGGCGCTTCCTCAACGACCGGCGAGGCTTCAACGACAGGCGCTTCCTCGACAATCACCTCGGCTTCGGGCGCCGCCTTGCGGGCGCGTCCGCGGCCCTTCGGCTTGGCGGGCGCTTCCTCTGCGACGACCGCCTCAGGCGCCGGGGCTTCCTCGACAGCGGCGCCGATGATGTGGACCGCCTCTTCGTCCGATGATGCGGCTTCCTCCTCGCGGCGCGGTTCACGATCACCGCGATCCCGGTCACGGCCGCGGCCGCGGCCGCGGCCACGGCTTCGCCGTCCACGGCCGCCCTCACGCTCCTCGCGGGGCGGAAGTTCGACCCAGATGTCGCCGTCGCCGCCCGTTGCGGCGGGCGTGGCAGCCTGCGGGGCGGGTGCGGCGTCATTGGCCGCCGGGCCCTGGCCGCCGCCCAGCACATCGGCGGGATCGAGCCAAACATAGGGGTCGCCGTCTGGCGCGCGCATGCGAGCCCAGGCATAGGGATCATCGGTGCGGATATCCTCACGGGTGCGGCGCCCGCCGCGCCGTCCGCGGCGTCTGCGCCGGCGGCCGGAGCTGTCGAGCTCGCCTTCTCCGCCGTCGGCGTGAGCGGCGCCGTCTTCGTCGCCCTCCTCGCCGTCCTCTCCGCCCTCTTCACGAACCCGGGGCGCGGCCTCGTCACGGCCCCGTCCGCCGCGGCGTCTGCGGCGATGACGTCCGCCGCGCTCGCGGCCTTCCTGCGGGGCGCGATCGCCGGAGACGTCGCGGTCCTCGCGAGGAGCGTCTTCGTCCTCGTCCTCTTCCTCGTCCTCCTCGTCGTGCTCTTCGTCGTCGTAGTCGTCGTCCGGCGCGACGAAGTCATCGTCCTCCTCGACGCCGCCCTCTTCGATTTGGGGCTTGAAGCCTTCGGTGTGGCTGGTGCGCTCGATAGCGTGTTCGGAATGGGCGACGGCGTCGTCGATCAAGACGGTGACGAACAGACCCAGGGTCTGGTTCAGCCGCTCCAGATAGGCGCGCTTCTCGTTGAGGATGTAGAGCCCGACGCTGCGCGGCACCCGCAAGGTGACCGAGCCCGCGCCCTTTACGGCTTCCAGCTCAACGGCGCGCAGGGCTGACAGCGCGCTGGATTCAGCGGTCCGCACGCGGCCGGTGCCGCCGCAGTGTTCGCAGACGTGGGTCGTCCCTTCCAGGACGCCGGTCCTGCGTCGCTGACGGGAGATTTCCATCAGGCCGAACATGGAGATCTTGCCCATCTGGACGCGGGCGCGATCCAGGGCCAGGCCGTCCTTCAGTTTCTTCTCAACGGCGCGGTTGTTCTTGGCCTCATCCATATCGATGAAGTCGATGACGATCAGGCCGGCCAGGTCGCGCAGACGTAGCTGGCGGCAGGCCTCTTCAGCCGCTTCCAGATTGGTCTTCAGCGCCGTGGCTTCGATGTTCCGCTCACGGGTGGATTTGCCGGAGTTGACGTCGATGGCGACCAGGGCCTCGGTCTGGTTGATCACCAGATAACCGCCGGAGCGCAGTGGCACGACCGGCGAATAGACCTGGGAAAGGTGATCCTCGACCCGGTATTTGACGAACAGCGGCGTTGGCTCGCGGTGCTGGCTGATCTTCTTGGCCTGGGCCGGCATCAGCATGCGCATAAAGTCGCGCGCATCCTTGAAGCCCTTGTCGCCTTCCACGTGGACGGCCTCGATGTCCTTGTCGAACATGTCGCGGATGGCCCGTTTGACCAGGTCCTCTTCGGCATAGATCAGCGCCGGCGCGATCGAGTGCATCGTCGTCTCGCGGATGCTCTCCCAGGCTCTCGACAGATATTCGTAGTCCCGCTGGATCTCGGTCTTGGTCCGCTTGGCGCCCGCGGTCCGGATGATCAGGCCCATGCCGGCCGGCACGTCCAACCCCTGGACGATGGTCTTCAGGCGCTTGCGGTCCGTGGCGGTGGTGATCTTGCGGCTGATGCCGCCGCCGCGGGCGGTGTTGGGCATCA
>DGYN01000122.1:13963-34554 GCA_002398405.1 Caulobacteraceae bacterium UBA5005 | reverse complement strand
GCCGCGCCCTTGTTGCCGCGCTCTTCCTTGACGACCTGCACCAGCATGATCTGGCGGCGCTTGATCACTTCCTGGATCTTGTACTTGCGCATCAGGCGCCGGCGGCGGCGCTCGACCTCCTCCTCCATGCCGTCGTCATCATCGTCGACGGAGGAGGCGTGCTCCTCGCCGTCCTCGCCGTGACTGCGGGGCTCGTCGTGATGGTCGTCCGAATCGTCGGCCAGGTCGCGCATCAGCGCTTCGCGGTCGGCCAGCGGGATTTGGTAGTAATCCGGGTGGATTTCGTTGAAGGCCAGAAAGCCGTGGCGATTGCCGCCATACTCGATGAAGGCGGCCTGCAGGCTGGGCTCTACCCGCGTAACCTTGGCGAGATAGATGCTCCCGCGAAGCTGTTTGCGGGCGGCGCTTTCAAAATCGAATTCTTCAACGCGGCCGTTGTCGGTGATCACCACCCGCGTCTCTTCGGCGTGGGCGGCGTCGATCAGCATTATCTTTGACATACAAAAGGTCTCCACGGCGCGCGCCGCCATGCGTTGTCAGACGCAGGGTCGCGGGCCGCTGTTCATGTGAAATGGCGCGCGCCAAGCCGCCGGCGCTTTGGTCCGCGTGTGCGGCCGCCGGTTTCTGGTTGGAGGCGAGGGCGCTGCCCATAGGGTTCATTCCGGAATGCGTCGATGGGACGCGGGATAGAGGTGTGCGCAACGAACATTGCCCGTTGGGGCTAAAGCTCATTGCGGGAATCGCTGGGGTTGCGCCGGCTCGCCGGCAGATCCCTCGCGCGACGCAGAGTCTGCAACAATTGTGCGCAAAAGGAAAGCAGTGGTCTTTCAACGCCCTGTTTAACCGTTTCTGAACCGCCCCGGGCCATAGTCCGGAAAACAAAAGACGCAACTTCTAGGGGTGTCGGAGTTCGGTATGGACTTGAGTGCGTACGGTGGGTTTCTCGCCGGTTGGAAAAGGATGGCCGCGCTCGCTGGAGCCGCGGGCCTTTGCGCTGCGCTCCTGGCGCAGGGCGCGTCCGCGGGCGGGGCCCCCGCCGTAGTGCGCTTCGGCGGCGACCGCCTGGCCACCCGCATCGTCATCGACCTGGCTCAATCGGCCACGGGCAAGCTGATCTCGGGCGGCGAGGGCGCGCGCGAACTCGTTCTCGACTTCCCTAAACTCGATGTCGCCGCCTCCGAGGGCCGCGGCCAGGGGCTGGTCGGCGCCTACAATATCACCAAGACGGCGGGCGGAACCCGGCTGAAGCTGGCTCTTAACGAGACCGCCGTCGTCGACCGCCGCTTCCTGCTGGCTCCCGCCGAAGGGGTGAAGAACTATCGCTACGTTATCGACTTGAAGGCTCACGGCGGCGTCAAGTCGCCCGCGCCCAGGACCCCCAGCCTGGTCCCGGCGCCGGCTCCCCCTCCCGTTTCGACGGCGGTGAAGCCCGCCGGCCAGCTGGTCGCGGTCGCTCCGGCGCCCCGGTCGGTCAATTTGCGAAAGGTCATCGTCATCGACGCCGGTCACGGCGGCCACGATCCCGGTGCGCTCGGGGCCAACGCCCGCGAAAAGGACATCACCCTTGCCGCCGCCAAGGCCCTGAAAAAGCGCCTGGAGGCGACTGGCCGTTATCGCGCGGTCATGACACGCGACGGCGACGCCTACATCCCCCTGGAAAATCGTGTGCAGATCGCCCGCCGGGCGGGCGCCGATCTCTTCATCTCGCTGCACGCCGACGCCGGCGGCAACAAGTCGACCAGGGGCGCGAGCGTCTACACCCTTTCCGACGAGGGTTCGGCCAAGGTGGCGCGCAGCGTCAACACCAACTCCGACTGGTTCATCGACGTCGATGTGCCGGGCGGCGCCAAGGCGGTCCGGGAAATCCTCTTCGACCTGACCCAGCGCGCCACCCGCAACCGCTCGGCCGCGTTCGCGGAACTGCTGATCGACAAGGTCGGCGACGAAGCGCCGCTGCTGACCCGCGCTCACCGCGACGCTCGCTATGTGGTGCTGTTCGCCCCGGATGTTCCCGCCGTTCTGCTGGAAATGGGCTTCATCACCAATTCCGCCGACGAGCGCCTTCTCACCGATCCGGACAAGCGGGCCAAGGTCGTGGACGCCATCGCCGGCGCCATCGACGAATATTTCGAGCCACAGCTGCAGCTGGCCGCCCGCTAAAACGCTCGCCGCTTTGCGCGGCGCGCGACACGCGCTAGACCGGACGGGGTTCGTTCCCGGAGCGTTGTTTGACTAGGACTGTCCCTCGCTGGCTTATGGTCATGGGCATTGCAGCCATGAGCGCCATCGCCGTGGCCGCGATCACCCTGGCCGTCTATTCGGCCTGGCTGTTCCAGGGCCTGCCGGACACCAGCAATATCGCGCTTTACCGGCCGCCCACCGCGACGCGGGTCTATGCCGCCGACTCCACCCTGATCGGCGAGTATTCGCTCGAGCGCCGCATCTACGTTCCCTACGAACAGATGCCCGACCAGCTGCGGGACGCCTTTCTGGCCGCCGAGGACAAAAATTTCTTCCGCCACCATGGCGTCGATGTGTTCGGCTTTGTGCGCGCCATGGCCAAGAACGTCATGAACTTCGTTCAGGGCCGCAGGCTTGAGGGCGGCTCGACCATCACCCAGCAGGTGGCCAAGAACATCCTACTCAACAATGACTCGACCATTGCGCGGAAGCTGCGCGAGGCGATCCTCTCCCAGGTGCTGGAGACCAAGCTCGAGAAGGAACGCATCCTTGAGCTCTATCTCAACGAAATCTGGCTGGGGTACCGGTCCTACGGGGTGGGTGTCGCGGCCTACAACTATTTCGGAAAGCCGCTGGACCAGCTGACGCTGGCCGAGGCCGCCTATCTCGCCGCCCTGCCCAAGGGGCCCGACAACTATCATCCTATCCGCCGCAAGAAGGACGCCATCGAGCGGCGCAACTGGATCATTGACCAGATGATGGAACAGGGGCGGGTCACCAGGTCGCAGGGCCGCGCCGCCAAGAAGGCCGACCTTACCGTACAGCTGGCTCCCGCCCGCGCCCGCTACACCCACGCCGACTATTTCGTCGAGGAGGTCCGCCGCCGTTCGCTGGCCATGTACGGCGAGGAGCTGACCAAGGGCGGTTACTATATGCGCACCACCCTGGATTCCGGTCTGCAGGACGCGGCCCGCGACGCCCTTATGGCCGGTCTGGAGCGCTATGACCGGCGCCACGGCTGGCGTGGGGCGTGGGGCAATGTTCCGGTCGAGCCCGGCTGGGAAAAACAGGCCATGGCCAAGCGGCCGCCGTCCGAGCGTCCCGCCTGGCAGCCCGCCATTGTCCAGAGCGTCGCTGGATCGAACGTTGCCATCATGACGGCGCGCGAGAGCAAGGCCGGAACCCTGGCGGGCGAGGATGTCGCCTGGGCCAACGGCGGCAAGGGCCTGAAGACCGGCGACCTGATCTTCGTCGAGGAGATGGAGGGCCGCTATCGCCTGCGCCAGATCCCGGCGGTGAACGGCGCCGTCGTGGTGATCGAACCGCAGTCCGGCAAGGTGCTGTCGATGGTCGGCGGCTATTCCTTCTCGCTCTCGAGTTTCAATCGCGCCACCCAGGCCAAGCGCCAGCCGGGTTCTGCCTTCAAGCCCTTCGTCTACGCCACCGCCCTGGAAAACGGCTACACCCCGGCCAGCGTCGTCGTTGATGGGCCGGTGAGCCTGGCCGGCGCCGGCGGCGAGGTCTGGTCGCCGGAGAACTATAACCGCGACTACCTCGGCCCCCTGGTTCTTCGCCGGGGTCTGGAGCTTTCCCGCAACACCATGACGGTTCGCCTCGCCCAGGGGGTCGGCATGCGCAAGATCGCCGCCGACGCCAAGCGCTTTGGCGTGGTCAAGGAAATGGAGCCGGTGCTGGCCATGGCGCTGGGGGCAGGGGAGACGACGCCGCTCGACATCACCAGCGCCTATTCCGCCTTCGTCAACGGCGGCCGCCGGATCGAGCCCTATATGATCGAGCTGGTGCAGGACCGCGATGGCGACACCGTCACCCGTGGTGACAGGCGCAACTGCCCGCGCTGTAATTCCCCCTTCAACGGTGATGAGTCCCCCAGGCTTCAGCCGCGGGGGACAGAGGTCATCGATCCGGTCACGGCCTATCAGATCACCTCCATGCTCCAGGGCGTCGTCCAGCGCGGCACCGCGGCGGCGGCTAGTTCGCTGGGCATCCCGCTTGGCGGCAAGACCGGCACCACCAACGACTACCGCAGCGCCTGGTTCGTAGGTTTCTCGGCGGACATGGTGGTCGGCGTCTTTGTGGGCTTCGACGACAACCGCAGCCTTGGCAATGGCGAGACGGGGGGCGGCGCCGCCCTGCCGATCTTTATCGACTTCATGAAGGTGGCCATGAAAGACCGCCCGGTGCGCGATTTCGTACCTCCCAAGACCGCCAGGTTCGGCATGGTCAACGGTATCCGGGAAGCCTTCCGCGTCGGGTCCGAGCCCAAGGCCATTGCTAACGCCGAGGGCCCACGCCCCTATGCCGAGGTGTTCGGCTCGCAACGCGCCGCCCCCGTGGCGCCGGGGGTTCCTCTGCCGCCGCCGGTCGCCGCCCCCATCGCGCCGCCCGCGCCGCCACCGCCCCCGCCACCGCCCAAGCAGCCGCCGTCCAATCTGCAGGGTCTGTACTAGAAAGCGGTCGCGAGGCGGACTATCTCCGCCGGGGCCATTGGGAGTTTCATCATGCGTGCGGAGATCGAGGCTGCGGCCGCCGATATCGAGCAGTCCGTCGGATTGCTCAGGAGGCGTCTTTGACTGGGAACCTGCCCTTCGCAAACTTGATGAACTGAACGCCCGGGTCGAGGACCCTACGCTCTGGAACGACCCCGCCGCCGCCCAGGCCCTGATGCGCGACCGAACCCGCCTGGCCGCCCAGGTCGAGGCAGTGCGCGTGCTCGAACGCGGCCGCTCCGACGCCCTGGAATTCGCCGAGATGGCCGAGGCGGAGGGCGATGAAGCATCCCTTGACGACGTGACCGCCCAGTTGAAGGCCCTCAAGGAACGCGCCGCCCGCGCCGAACTGGAAGCCCTGCTCTCCGGCGAGGCGGACGGCAATGACGCCTATCTTGAGATAAACTCCGGCGCTGGCGGCACCGAATCCAACGACTGGGCCGGCATGTTGCTGCGCATGTACAGCCGCTGGGCCGCCGCCCACGGCATGGAGGTCGATCTCATCGAAGAGACCAGTGGCGAGCAGGCGGGAATCAAGTCCGCCACCCTGCAGGTCAAGGGGACCAACGCCTACGGCTGGCTGAAGACCGAGGCAGGCGTCCATCGCCTGGTCCGCATTTCGCCCTTCGACGCGGCGGCCAAACGGCACACGAGCTTTGCTTCAGTCTGGGTCTATCCGGTGGTCGACGACACCATCGAGATCGAGATCAACCCGTCGGACGTGCGCACCGACACCTACCGCGCATCTGGTGCTGGCGGTCAGCACATCAACAAGACCGACAGCGCCGTGCGCCTGACCCACATTCCCACCGGAATCGCGGTGGCCTGCCAGGCCGGCCGCTCACAGCACCAGAACCGCGACGAGGCCTGGAAAATGCTGAAGGCCCGCCTCTATGAGCTGGAACTACAAAGGCGAGAGGCCGAGGCCCAGGCATTGGCTGACGCAAAGACGGACATCGGCTGGGGCCACCAGATCCGCAGCTACGTGCTGCAGCCCTATCAGATGGTCAAGGACCTGCGCACCGAGGTCGAAACCTCGGACACTGCAGGCGTGCTGGACGGCGACCTGGATAACTTCATGGCCGCGTCCCTGGCGCAGCGGGTCGGGGTGACGCGGGATGCGACACGGGGGTAGGGGGCGATGCCATTCACCTATGACTACCCGCACATGGCCGTCACTGTGGATGCGGTCCTGTTTGAGCTAACCGACCCGCCGAGGGTTCTGCTGATCGAGCGGGGTCACGAACCGTTCAAAGGCAAGTGGGCGATCCCCGGCGGCTACGTCGAGATGGACGAACAGGTTCATGTTGCCGCGGAACGCGAACTCGCCGAGGAGACCGGTGTCGAAGGGATTGCGCTGACCTTCCTGGGTTATTTCGACGGCGTCGATCGCGATCCGAGAGAACGGACCCTATCGCTGGCCTTCTGGGGAACTGTCCCGCCGAATTCAGTCGCGATTACGGCGTCCGATGACGCTTGCGACGCGCGCTGGCGCTCCATCTTGGAACTGCCGGAACTGGCGTTTGACCACCAGCTCATTCTCGAGCGCGCGATCGATGCGTTTACTCGGCGGGAACGCTGACCAGCACCGGTGCGACCGGGGTCACGTTGCGCTGCATCTTGACCGCGCGGCCCTGGAAGAAGGCGCCCGCTTCGATGGCGATTTCCTCGTGGGTAATGTCGCCGTCCACGTGGGCGCTGGCGTGCAGCTTGACCTCCCTGGCGGAGATCGCGCCGACGACGCGGCCCCGGCATTCGACGTGGTCAGAGGTCACCGAGCCTTCAATGGCGCCGTTTTCGCCGATGGTCAGGCGCGAGACCTTCACATCGCCGCGCACGAAGCCGTCGATGTGCAGCTCGATGTCGCCGAAAATGTTGCCTTCGATGCGCATGCCGTCGGTGATCATCGAGGCGACCCGCGGGGACATCTTCCGCGATGCGTCCTGCGGCACCGTCGTCAAAGTAGGGGCCGCGGCCCGCTCCTCATTGGTTCGTTTGCTGAACATACTCACCAGCCCTCAAAAAGCGGTCAGGGTTTTGCGCCCTGCCATTGACCCAGACTTCGTAGTGCAAATGTGGGCCAGTGGACCGGCCCGTGGAGCCCATCCCTGCAATTCGCTGGCCAACCGCCACGCGCTCACCAGGAGAGACCAGCATGGTGGCGAGGTGGGCATAGCGGGTCTTGAAGCCCCCGCCATGGTCAATCTCCACGACATTCCCGTAACCGTTGCGCACGCCCGTGTACGAAACCACGCCCGGACCGGTGGAATAGATCGGCGAATAGGTGGCCCCGGAGAAGTCCATGCCCGAGTGGAAAGCAGGGCGGCGAGTGAAGGGGTCGAGCCGCACGCCATAGCCGCCGACGCGGTTCGCGCTGGCCGGGCGGCCAAAGGGCATGCGCTCTGTCACTTCGGTCATGGCGCGCAGCTGCTGGCCTTCGTTGGCGGCCCTTTGGATGCGGCGGGCGAAATCTTCATCGACATCAAGGATGGCCGCGAGCGCCCGGGGATCCTTGGCCTCGATCAGAGGGCCGCCTAGCGCGTTGCCACCCGCAGACGCCAGGTCGGAGGGATTGACCCCGGCCAGGCGCAGGGCCAGGCGCAGGCGATCACCCTTGGTGCGGGCGGCGTTCTCGGCCATGGAAATCAGGCGCTCGGTGTCGGCGCCGGCCATGCGCACCCGGTCCAGGGTGGGATCGCCCGTGCGGGCGACGCTGGCGGCGGGAAGCTCGGGTTGGGAGGAGTCGCCCTTCAACTCGGCGATCAGCATGACCAGCGCCGCCTGGCGCTTTTCGATGGCGACCAGCTGCTGGTTGGAGCCGCCGGTGTCGGTGAGTTGCGCGACCGCGCTGTTCAGACGCGCTTCGCGGTCGGCGACCCAGCGTTCCGACTTGGCGCGTTCCTTGGCGAGCGCCTGCTCAACCCGGCCGGCGGAAAGGGCGTCGAAAGCCATGGCGGCGGTAGCGACGCCGGTCCAAAGCGCGAATGCCGCGATGGCCGCCGCATAGGCCGCCTGACGGTTGGTGGTCAGGACAAAGGCGCGGACGTCTCCGCCCGAGCGCACATAGAGATGCCGCTCAGGAAAGAACCTGTCGATCGCCCGTCGAACACTTTTAAAGCGGTTAAGCCCCATGCCCCAGGCCCCGCGCCCCCACTAAAACTTGGGCGATATGGGCCGAAATGATGCGAAATTGCAACAACAAAACCCCCGGACGCGAGGTCACAGGGTGGTTAAGGTCATGAACGTTTTGTGATGATTCGCGCGGTCAGGGAACTTTTCCCTGCAAGGGTGCGCCGCCTCATCCAGCCTTAACGGCGTTCAGCACCTCTTGGGCATGGCCGGTAACCTTGACTTTGCGCCAGACGTGTTTGATCCGGCCGTCGCCGCCGATCAAGAAGGTGGCCCGCTCGATGCCCATGTACTTGCGCCCGTACATGCTCTTCTCGACCCAGACGCCGTAATGCTCAAGCACTTCGCCGGCCTCATCCGAACCGAGTGTATGGGCGAGGTCGTACTTTTTCCGGAAATTGGCGTGCTTCTTCACGCTGTCCTTGGAGACCCCGATCACCTCGGCGCCCGCCTTTTTGAAATCGGCGAGTTTGCTGGTGAAATCCTGCGCCTCCACCGTGCAGCCCGAGGTGTCGTCCTTAGGGTAGAAATAGAAGACCACGCTCTTGCCCTTCAGGGCCGACAGCGAAACTGAGCCTTCGTCGGTGGGCAGGGTGAAATCGGGGGCGGTGTCGCCTTCCTTGAGTTCGGGCATCGCGCTTTTCCTTAGACCGGTTTGACCAGGACGATCTTCTTCTTGCCCGCCGCCAGCTTGACGACGCCGTCGACGATGTCGGCCTCGCTGACAGTCTTGCCGGCATCGGCCACCTGGGCGTCGTTCAGCCGAAGTCCGCCGCCCTGGGCCAGGCGCCGCGCTTCGCCGTTCGAACCCGCCAGGCCGGCGCGGACCGCCAGATTGGCGAGCGGCATGCCGATCAGTTCGGCGGAGGGCACCTCCACGGTCGGCAGATCTGCCGAGAGCGTTCCCTGCTCAAACGCCTTTTCCGACGCGTCCCGAGCCGCCCGGGCGGCGTCTTCGCCGTGCAGCATGCGGGTGGCCTCATCGGCCAAAACCTTCTTGGCGTCATTAATCGCCGACCCCTCGAGGGCGTCCAGACGCGCGATCTCATCGAGCGACAGGTCGGTGAAAAGGCGCAGGAAGCGGCCCACGTCTGCGTCTTCGGTGTTCCGCCAGAACTGCCAGTAATCGTAAGGGCTGCGCAAGTCGGCGTTCAGCCACACCGCGCCCTGCGCCGTCTTGCCCATCTTGGCGCCGGACGCGGTGGCGAGCAGCGGCGTCGTCAGGCCGAACGCCGGCTTCTGGTCCACCCGGCGGATCAGCTCGACCCCGTTGAGAATGTTGCCCCACTGGTCCGATCCGCCCATCTGCAGCACGCAGCCGTAGCGGCGGTTCAGCTCCAGGAAATCCGTGGCCTGCATCAGCATGTAGTTGAACTCGATGAAGGTCAGCGGCTGCTCGCGGTCCAGCCGCAGCTTGACGCTGTCGAAAGTCAGCATGCGATTGATGGTGAAGTGGACGCCGTACTCCCGCAGGAACTCGATGTAGGCAAGCTTTGACAGCCACTCGTCGTTGTCCACGAGGATGGCGTCGGTGGGCCCATCGCCGAAGGCTAGGAACTTCTCGAACACGGTCTTGATGGAGGCGATGTTGGCCTGGATGTCTGCTTCGCTTAGCAGTTTGCGACCCTCGTCACGGCCTGAGGGGTCGCCCACCTTTGTGGTGCCGCCGCCCATGACCACGATCGGTTTGCCGCCCGCCTGCTGGAGGCGGCGCAGCAGCATGATCTGGATCAGGGATCCGACGTGCAGCGACGAGGCCGTGGCGTCAAAGCCGATGTAGCCGGTGACGACGCCCTTGGCGGCCTGATCCAGTTCGTCCGGATGGGTGATCTGGTGGACATAGCCCCGCGCCTGCAGGGTTTGCAGAAGCTGGGACTTGAAGGCGGGTTGCGTCATGACAGTCGTCTCTTAGCGTTGAGGCCGACGGTCGTCTTCAGGAGAATTCGCCGCCGGCAGTGGCGGCGTGCGATCGCACCCGCTCGTTATTGCGAGCGGGGATAATAGGAACCGGCGGTGGCCAGGCTGGCGATCATGGGCGCTGGCTAGAGCAATGCCCCTGTGGCAGTCAAGCTATCGATGCGAGTCCTTGGATTCATGAGCGGTACCTCGCTCGACGCCGTCGACATGGCGGTGATCGAGACCGATGGCGTGGAAGTGACCGCCTTCGGGCCAAGCGGCGAGCGCAAACTGACTGAGGCGACGAGGAACGTCTGCCTAGCCGCCACCGACGCCGCCAAGTCCTGGGGGAGGGGCACGCCGCCGCCCGCCGTCTTTGCCGAGGCTGCTCGCGCGGTGGCCGACGAGCACCTGGCGGCGGCCCGGGAGTTCATCGCCGCCAACGCCATCACCGCTCTCGACCTCGCCGGCTTTCACGGCCAGACGGTCCTGCACGAACGGCCGAACGAGCACCGTATCGGCCGCACCGTTCAGCTGGGCGACGGCGAGCGGCTGGCCCAGGGGCTCGGCATTCCCGTCGCCTATGACTTCCGCACCGCCGATGTTACCGCTGGCGGGGAGGGGGCGCCGCTGGCGCCGATCTATCATGCGGCCCTGGTGCGCCGGTCTAAGCTCGATCTGCCGGTAGCGGTCCTGAACCTCGGCGGCGTCGCCAATATCACCCTGATCACCAGCGACGAGAACGCCCTGCTGGGCTTCGACACCGGCCCCGCCAACGGAATGATCGACCTGCTGGTCCAGGACCAGACCGGCGCGCGCTGTGACCTCGACGGCAAGCTCGCCGCCGCCGGGACCGTCGATGAAGGCGCGCTGGCCCTGCTCATGGCCCATCCCTATTTCGCCGCTTCAGGTCCCAAGTCCCTTGACCGGTTCGATTTCGCGTTCGATCCCGTGCGCCCCCTGAGCCTGAAGGACGCGGTGGCAACCTTGACCGCCTTCACCGCTGAGGCCATCAGCATCGCTATCAACGGCCTTTCCGAGCGGCCGACCCGCCTCATCGCCTGTGGGGGAGGGCGTCACAATCCTGCGCTCATGTCCGAGATCCGCGACCGCGCCGGCGTCCCGGTCACAACCGCCGAGACTGAAGGCTGGCGCGGCGACGCCATCGAGGCCGAGGCCTTCGCCTATCTCGCCGTCCGCGCCGTCAAAGGCCTGCCGATTAGCTTTCCCGGGACCACAGGGGTAAAGGCCCCGATGACCGGTGGGAGGGTGTCTGGGGTTGGATAAGCGTGTCTACAGCGTCGAGGTCCTGCGCGGCCTCGCGGCCCTGTGGGTGGCCTGGTTCCACATGACGACCGAGACCGTTCCGGTCGCTGGCTCCTTCGGCTGGCTGGGGGTCGACGTCTTTTTCGTTATCTCGGGGTTTGTGATCCCGCTGTCCCTGCGCGGCGCGGACTACCGTGTCCCAGATTTCGGCCGGTTCTTGACCCGTCGCCTGGTGCGGCTGGAGCCGCCGTATCTGATCAGCATCGCGCTCACCATTGCCCTAGCCTACGCCAGCAGCACCGCCCCTGGGTTTCGGGGCGAGGCGCCGGGTTTTACTATTGCCCAGGTCGCCTCGCACATCGCCTACTTGGTCCCGCTGTTCGATCAGGAATGGATCCTGCCCATCTATTGGACGCTCGCCTATGAACTCGTTTTCTATTTCACCTGCGGCCTGTTCTTCCCGTTCTTGTTCAAGCACTCGATCCTCTGGGCCTTGGCGCTGGCGACCATTGCCCTTATCCCCAGCGCGCTTTCCGGCAATGTCGAACCGCGGTCGTTCGAGTTCCTGATCGGCTTTGCGGCCATGCGCTATTTCGTGGGCCGCGACCGCCTATGGGTGTTTCTGGCTACCACGGCGCTGAGCGCCGGGGTGCTCTTCGCCGCCGAATTCACGCCCCAGGCCATCGTCTGCGGCGCGACGGCGCTCATCATCGTCTTCCTGAAGATTCCCAAGCTGGCGCCCCTGACCTTCCTTGGGACGATTTCCTATTCGCTCTACCTGATCCATGTGCCGATCGGCGGACGGGTGGTGAACCTCGGCAAACGGTTCGTGGAGGGGGCAGCCGTTGAGTTGGCGCTGTCCGCCTTCGCCATCGTCGTGTCGCTCGCGGCGGCTTACGTCTTCTACCGCCTGATCGAGGCCCGTGCGGTGCGCTGGTCCAAACGCCTCAACCGGTCTTCAGCGCCGGCGGCGGGCTGACGCGGCCGTCGGGTCTCGCGGCGGCGAGCATGCGCTTGAAGGCCGGACGGTCCTCGACGCGTTTCTGCCAGGCGATGATGTTCGGATATTTCGCCGGGTCGGCGACGTTCATCCGGATCGCGTAGCTGATCGGAAAGACCATCATGATGTCGGCGGCGGTGAACTGCGATCCGCCGAACCAGGGCTGTTTGGCCAAGTGGTCGTTGGCGAAGCGCATGGCGCGCTGGCCATCGGTTTCCGCGCCGCGAGGGGCCTTGCCGCCGGTGGCGGTAGCCGTGCGGTAGTCGGCGACGACGTCGGATGCCAGGGTGCCCTCCGCGTAGTGCATGAACATCAGGTGGGTCGGGTAGTCCTTGGAGTTCACCTTCGGGACCAGACGCCCGCGGCCCTCGCGGTCGAGGAGGAGCTGGAGGATGGCGCCCGATTCCATCAGCCGTTCGCCCTTGTAGAAAACGGTCGGCGCGACGCCCATGCCGGGATTGACGGCGCGGATGTCGGCGAAGGATCCGGCGACATCGCCGCGACGGTATTTGAGTTGGTAGGGGAGACCAAGTTCCTCGCACAGCCAGACCACGCGTTCAGAGCGCCGGCCTTCGGCGTGGTAGATGACGATGTCGGGGGTGCGCTGGGCGAGGGCGGACGAGCCCATACACAACATCAACCAGACGGCGATGAGAAGGACGGTGAGTCTTTGCATGTGGGGAAATCTATCAGTGCTAGAGGCGTCTGGACAGCCTGGGGTCTTTAGTATGTAGTACATACAAATAAGGCGAACCAACCGCCGCGCACCCTGGGGAGGATGTGAGCATGCGCTGGATGACTTTGGCGGCGATTGGCGTGGCGGGCGCGGGGGCGTTCGCGGTGGCGGCGGCGGCCGCGGACATCCCCGAATACTGGTGGGAGCCGGGCGACGGGGCGCCGCTGAAATCGAGCGAGACCTATGGCAACGCCTTCGGGCAGTTGGGCCTGCACAACGCGTCGGGCGACATCACCACCAAGGGTCACCCCTTCTTCGAGGCCATCGGGACCAACGGCCGGGCCTGCGTCACCTGCCACCAGCCGGCGGAGTCGATGAGCGTCACCGCCGCGACCATCGAGCGGCGTTGGAATGAAACCAAGGGCAAGGACCCGATCTTCGCGGCCATCGACGGGTCCAACTGTCCGAACCTGCCGCAGGGCGAGAAGGCCTCTCACTCGCTGGCCATCGACCGGGGCCTGTTCCGCGTCGCCATGCCCTGGCCGCCGAAGCGCCAGGACGGCACGGCCATGGAGCCGGAGTTTTCCATCGAGGTCGTCCGCGACCCCACCGGCTGCAACACCCACCCCACTTACGGCATCACCGGCGAGCAGAAGTCGGTGTCGGTCTACCGGCGGCCGCGGATGGCGGCGAACCTCAAGTACTTCACCGCGCCGGGCGGCGGCCTGAACGCCAAGAACCTCGGCATGGCGACCCTGAGAGATCCCGAGACGGGGCTACACTCGCAGATGAACCTGATGAGCGACGCCCGCGCCGTCTCGCTTAGGGCCCAGGCGAGGGACGCGGCCGCCAACCATCTGCAGCTGAAAGGGCCGCTGCCCGAAGCGCAGCTGAAGCAGATCGTCGACTTCGAAACCCAGGTCTATGCCGGCCAGCAGAGCGACCGCTGGGGCCGCCAGCTGGGCGGCGCCGCCGGCCTGCCGGAGGCCCTCGGGCCCAAGGCCCTGGCCGACGGCCGGGTCGGGGTGCTGGGCGACAATTTCGGCAATCCCGTCTTCAAGTCCTTCGACATGTGGCGGATCGCCGAGGGCAAGACCGCCCGCGATGAGCAGGAGGCCTTCCGCGCCTCGGTCGCCCGGGGATGGGACGTGTTCTTCGTACGGCCGTTCTGGATCAGGGACGCTATGCACATCAATACGGTGGGCCTGGGCAATCCGACCAAGCGCACCTGCGCCACCTGCCACAACATGCAGATGACCGGCATGGACCTTTCGGCCGGCTGGGTCGACGTCGGCACCACCAACGTGCCGTGGGCCAACGAGTCGCCGGAGCTGCCGCTGTTCAAGATTACCTGCAAGACCGATGTGCCGCCGCACCTCTATGTCGGCCGGACGATCTATACGCAGGATCCGGGCCGGGCGCTGGCGTCGGGACGCTGCATGGATGTGGGATCGATCGTCATGGGGCAGTTCAGGGGGCTCTCGAGCCGGGCGCCCTATTTCTCCAACGGGTCGGCCAAGACCCTGCGGGAGCTGGTGGATTTCTACGACCGCCGGTTCAACATCAAATACACCGAGCAAGAAAAGACCGACCTCGTCAATTTCCTGAGCGTGCTGTGATGAAAAAGATCGTCCAAACCTCGCTCATCGTCCTGGCGGCCGGCGCCTGCCTTGGGGCGGGCCCCAAGCCGGTGGAGCTGGCCTTCGTGGCCTGTCCCATCCTGCGGGACACCGCGACGGTTCCCTGCTGGCTCACCGAGTACAAGGGCCAGATGTACTACTTGGGGATTCAGGAGGATTCCGCCGCGCAGGTCTATCCGCCGGCGCTCGGCCACCAGGCCCTGATCGAGGGCACGGTCACGGGCGAGGAGATCTGCGGCGGCAAGGTGCTCAAGCCCCTGAAGATCTCCATCCGGCCCGAGCTCGACCCGACCTGCAACACCCTGCTCCCGGCCAGCGACACCCACAAGATCACCTTCAACCGCCGGGGTCCCGGACCCAACGTCGCCCGCCCGCCGGGAGGCGGCGGACGCGGCCCCGCGCCGGAAGCGCCAAAGCCGCCTTTCGCGGTCAAGGACGTGCCGATCCTGTTCGACTTCGACGTCATGACGCCTGGCCGCAGCGGCCGGGCGATCCGCGAGGCCTTCGACTACATCACCGCGTCAAAGCCGCGGAAGGTGGAGATCCGGGGCTACCGCGCGGCGGTTAAGCTGTCGGACGGCAAGGTGCTGGCCGAGCAGCCTTTCGTGGCCGAGCGCCGCGCCAAGGAACTGGCCGGGACGTTTGAGACGCTGGGGGTTCCGAAGGAGAGCATCGTCGTGTCGTGGAGCGACAAGGCGGAGGTCGGGGATTTCAACAAACGCCGGGTGGTGGTGACGATCAGGCCGTAGACGGCGACACCAGCCACCTATGCTGGAGCATCTTCGCAATTTGCGATAATTGTCGTTTCAAATCAGTGACTTGGCGAAGCGTTCGAACGGGACAACAAGGGGTTTCTGGTTTTTCCCATTGTCCGAAACAATGGGGCGCGTGGGGTCCCTACGGAAGGGTCCGGAGCCGCCGCCTTAAAGCGAGCCGTGAACCCTACGGAGTGGGGCGGAGCCGCTGCCTTACAGCGGAAAATCCTTAGTTCGCGAACACTCGGCTTCAACCGGTCCGCCGGCGCACCCAATTCAAAGGACACCTCATGAAGAGGCGCATCCGGATCAACATCGACGTTGCGGCCATTCTTGGCTGGATCGTCGTCCTTTTGATCATAGTCAAATGAGTAGAGGCCGTTGCTCTACGGGGTGACGGCCTTTCATCCAATGGAGGCGCAGCCGTTCAGGCAGCGAAGAAACCTGGGTCCCCGCTTTCCCGGGGTAGGCGGAAGAGGGTTGGGTCGGGTTCTCTTCCCATTGCCATATGCGGCATCTTGTGGCGTTCTTGGGCCATGTCTGAAGTGCACCCGGTGACTCTATTCCGGATCGGCCGAAGCTGGGCGATTAGAATCCCACCCGAGTTCGAATTGCCCGGCGAATACGCCATCATGCGCCAAGAAGGCGAGCGGCTGATCATCCAGCCGATGGGCGAGTCATCCCCAGTCCGCAGCCGCTCCGCCCGAAGATAGCGACTTTCGGCCTAAGCCGAGTTCTCTTCCAGCCGCTTATCCAGATACGCCCCGACGCGGCGCCCGAAACAAACGGTGTTCGCCCTACGCGGGGGTTTCGCCAAATATGTACCAGTCATCCCATTCGGAGATGGATGTAAGAACCCGGCTGTATCCCTTGGACCGCAGGAGCTGGAAGATCTTCTCCCGGTCGGCCGTGTAGTTGTGTTCGCAGGTGATCACGTTGAAGCGATAGCGCGAGAAGTCGTGGGCCTGGAGGATCGCGAGTTCCGAACCTTCGGTATCGATCGACAGATAGTCGATGACGGAAGGCGCCCCATGGGCGTCCAGCAGGTCGGACAGGGTGATGGTTTCGACAACCTCATCGTGGCCGGACTCCCGCTTCTGCTGGTGACGATCCCGTGCGAGCGCGTCAACCGCCCCGGAAAATTCGGCCAGGTCCGCGACCCGAAAGGCGATCTTCCTGTTGCTCTCGTTCCAGACGCACCTCTTGTCGATGTGGGCCTTTCTGTTCTTGATCAGATCGTCGTGCCAACAGGCGGCGGGTTCGGCGAGAACGCCCTTCCACCCAAAGGCTTTCTCAAGGAGATAGGTGTTGCTTAGATCGACGCCGTTGGTCGCGCCGAATTCGACAAAATACCCGCCCTTTTTGAAGTTCGACATGGTGATCGCGAAGACATCCTGTCCAAGCTGCGACCGCACGGCGGACTTCGGGAAGGCCGAAGAGATATGCGACATCAGAAAGGTGAGGTCGTTTCTGCCCTGGCTGAAGTCGCCCATGCGCTTGGTCGAAACGACCTCCCACCCGAGACCCCTAGCGGCGCGTCTAACGATGGTCTTCAAGCTCATGGTGTTCGCCTGCTTCGCAAGGCGGTGCAGGAGCGCCTGGCGCCGAGATTTATGAGGCTCCCCATGGCGCCTGCCTCTCCTGGGGTAGGCGTCCCCTAAGCCGGGTTCTCTTCCAGCCGCTTGTCCAGATAGGTCCCGACGCGTCGCTCCACCTCGCCGACCTGATCGGGCCAGAAGTGGGTCGCGCCTTCGACCAGTTCGTGGTCGATGATGATGCCCTTCTGGGTGCGGAGCTTGGCGACGACGCGGTCGACTTCGACCGGCGGGGTCACGGTGTCGGCGCTGCCGTGCAGGAACAGGCCCGAGGCAGGGCAGGGGGCCAGGAAGCTGAAGTCGTACATGTTTGTGGGCGGCGAGACGCTGATGAAGCCGTCGGTCTCCGGCCGGCGCATCAGGAGTTGCATGCCGATATAGGCGCCGAAGGAGTAGCCGGCGATCCAGCATTGTGACGCGGTGGGGTTGTTGGCCTGCAGCCAGTCGAGGGCCGTCGCCGCATCGGCCAGTTCGCCGACGCCGGAGTCGAATTCCCCCTGCGATCGGCCGACGCCCCGGAAATTGAACCGCAGGGTCGCGAATCCCCGGCGCATGAACAGCAGATAGAGCTGGGCCGTCACCGGGAAATCCATGGTGCCGCCACCCTTGGGGTGCGGCGGGAGGATGAGGGCGATAGGCGCGCTCGACTTCTTTCCGGGCGAATAGCGCCCTTCGATCCGTCCGGCTCCGCCGGTCAGCACCACCTCTGGCATGGGTCCTCCGAAAGTTTTCCGCAGTGCAGCGGAATAGTTGACCTGCGCGCTCGGTCTTTCTACATGAAGCCTAAGCGCGTGAAGGCGGCGGTACTTAACATACCGCCGCAGGGATGCGCGGGTTTTCTGTCGCGAGTTGAAATGAAGCTTTCCACCAAGGGCCGCTACGCCGTCATGGCGATGACCGACCTCGCCGGACAAGGCGGCTCGCGGGCGGTGGCCCTTGCCGAAATCGCGCAGCGCCAGGAGATATCGCTGCCCTATCTGGAACAGATTTTCGCCCGGCTGCGCCGCAGCGGCGTGGTGGAGAGCGTGCGGGGTCCGGGCGGCGGTTATCGGCTGGCCAGGACGGCGGCGGAGACCTCGGTCGCCGATGTTATCAACGCGGTGGATGAGCCGCTGCGCGTCACCCGCTGCAACAAGGGCGAGACCGGCTGCATGAAGCGCGGCGCCCGTTGCTCGGCCCATGCCCTGTGGGATGAGATGGGGCGCCAGATCGAAGGGTATCTCGCCAGTGTCAGCCTGGAGGACGTCGTCCAAGGCCGGATCCGGCCATCAGCGGCGGAGGCGGCGTGATGGCGGTCTATCTTGATAACAACGCCACCGCTCCCGTGCGGCCCGAGGTCAAGGCCAAGGTCATCGAGGCCATGGACGTGCTGGGCAACCCCGCTTCCGTCCATGCCGGCGGCCGGGCAAGCCGCGGCGTGATCGAGGCGGCGCGGGTGGATGTGGCGACCCTCGTCGCCGTCAAGCCGCCGTCGATCACCTTCACCAGCGGCGGGACCGAGTCCAATGCGCTCGCTCTGCAAAGCGCGGTCATGGCCGGGATGGAGCGGATCATTGTCGGGGCGACCGAACACGCCGCCGTTTCGGAAAACGCCCGCGCGCGGGGCCCGGCGGTCGAGGTCTGGCCGGTGGACGCAAACGGGGTGGCGGACCTGAACTGGCTCAGCGATGCGCTCAAAAAGCCCGGCAGGGCCGTGGTCTGCCTGATGGCGGCCAACAATGAGACGGGCGTCATTCAGCCGGTGGCGGAAGCCTCCGCCCTGGTGCGCGCGGCGGAGGGCTGGCTGCACGTCGATGCGGTCGGGGCGATCGGCAAGATGGACGTCGATTTCAACGCCATGGGCGCGGACACCATGGCCCTGGTCAGCCACAAGCTGGGCGGACCTTTTGGGGTGGGCGCCCTGGCGGCGGGGCCCCGGTCGAAGATCGCCCGGGTCATTCACGGCGGCGGCCAGGAGCAGGGACGGCGCGGCGGGGCGGAAAACGTCAGCGGCATCGCCGGGTTCGGCGTGGCGGCGAGGCTCGCCAAGCAAGGGCTGCCGGCCATCGCCGCTCAGGCGGCGTGGCGCGATCATCTGCAGGCGCGGCTGGAGGCCGTGGGCTCGGTGGCGCTGGGCGCCACTGTTCCGCGCCTGCCGCAGACTCTGGGGATTGCTCATCAGGGCTATGAGGCGGTGCTGCAGGTCATGTCGCTCGACCTTGCCGGGATCATGATCAGCGCCGGGCCGGCCTGCGCCTCCGGCAAGCTGACCCCGTCGGCGACGGTCGCGGCCATGGGACATGGGCATCTGGCCGACAGCGCCATCCGCATCAGCGGCGGGTGGGCGTCCACGCAGGACGACTGGACCCGTTGCGGCGATGTCTGGCTCGACGCCTACGCCAAGTTCGACGCCCGCCGGAAGGTCGCCTGATGGCCGCGGTCAAGGAAACCGTCCGGCAGGTCGAGGCTCTGGAAGCCTATGAGCACGGCTTTGTCACCGACATCGCCACCGAGTTCGCGCCCAAGGGCCTGAACGCCGACATCGTCCGCTTCATCAGCGCCAAGAAGGGCGAGCCGGAATGGATGCTGGAATGGCGCCTGGCCGCCTTCGAGCGTTGGCAGGCCATGGAGGAGCCCGACTGGGCGAATGTGTCGTTCCCCAAGATCGACTACCAGGACGCCTATTATTACGCTGCGCCGGTGGAGAAGGAGGGGCCGAAAAGCCTCGACGAGATCGATCCGGAGTTGCTGGCGGTTTATGCCAAGCTCGGCATCCCGCTGAAGGAGCAGGAGGTCCTGCTGGGCGTCCAGGGCGCGCCGAAGTACGCGGTGGACGCCGTGTTCGACAGCGTCAGTGTGGTCACCACCTTCAAGAAGGAACTGGCCGCGGTCGGGGTGATCTTCTGCTCGATGAGCGAGGCGATCCGCGAGCACGGGGATCTGGTGCGGCAGTACCTGGGGTCGGTGGTGCCGACCTCGGACAACTATTTCGCCTGCCTGAACAGCGCGGTCTTCTCGGACGGCTCCTTCGTCTATGTGCCCAAGGGCGTCCGCTGCCCCATGGAGCTGTCGACCTATTTCCGCATCAACGCCGCCCAGTCCGGCCAGTTCGAACGGACGCTGATCATCGCCGAGGACGAGGCTTACGTTTCGTACCTGGAGGGCTGCACCGCGCCCATGCGGGATGAGAACCAGATGCACGCCGCCGTGGTCGAGCTGGTCGCCCTGACCGACGCCGAGATCAAATATTCCACGGTGCAGAACTGGTATCCCGGGGACGCGGACGGCAAGGGCGGCATCTATAACTTCGTCACCAAGCGCGCCGATTGCCGGGGCGACCGCTCCAAGGTGTCGTGGACCCAGGTCGAGACGGGATCGGCCATCACCTGGAAGTACCCGTCCTGCGTCCTGCGCGGCGATGGATCGTCGGGCGAGTTCTATTCCATCGCCGTGACCAACGGCCGCCAGCAGGCCGACACCGGCACCAAGATGATCCATCTGGGGCGGGACACGAAATCCCGCATCATCTCCAAGGGCATCAGCGCGGGGCATTCGTCCAACACCTATCGGGGCCTGGTTTCGACGAACCAGAAGGCGGCCAACGCGCGCAACTTCACCCAGTGCGACTCCCTGCTGATCGGCAAGGACTGCGCGGCCCACACCGTGCCCTATATCGAGGCGCGCAACGGCTCGGCCCATTTCGAGCACGAGGCGACGACGACGCGGCTCTCCGAGGATCAGCTGTTTTACGCCATGCAGCGGGGCCTCTCCCGCGAGGATGCGGTGGCGTTGCTGGTGAATGGGTTCGTGCGCGAGGTCCTGCAGGAGCTCCCGATGGAGTTCGCTGTGGAGGCGCAGAAGCTGGTGGCGATCTCGCTGGAAGGGAGCGTGGGATGACGGTGGTCATGCTCTACGTCCGGTGCGTGGCTCATGCCGCGTCACCCCCATCCCCGGCCCTTCCCCCCTC
>DGYN01000122.1:0-13765 GCA_002398405.1 Caulobacteraceae bacterium UBA5005 | reverse complement strand
CCATCCCCGGCCCTTCCCCCCTCAAGGGGGAAGGGAGGATGAGCGAGCCCGGGGTGTGGTTTCATTGGTATTCCAACGGTGGCCGCTTCAAGAGCTGGCCGGTGAACGGCAAGGGCTGGGCGGCGATCGTTGGGCTTGTCGCCGTAACGGTCGGCGGCATGGTGGCGAACCAGATGCTGGTTGAGGATCGCAGTCTGAGGTTCGCGTTTCATTTTCTTGGCTTGATTGCCGCAGGCGGCCTCGCCGTGGTGTTGACCTTTGTCAGAGGAAAACGCGTTTCGTCGCTGCCTCCCAAGATTGGTTGGCCGCAGTGAATGAGCGAGCCGTCAGACACTGCCACGGAGCCATTCCAGTTCTCGAGCCGGCTGCTGTTTACCTATGTCGCGGCGCTGCTGTCGTTCATGGCCGCGGGGGACTCGCTGTGGATCACCGCGGTGGCGACCGTGGCTTGGGCGGCCATGGTTGGGCGCATGTTTTTCCGCTTTGGGCTGCGGGCAGGGTGGACGCTGATTGCCGCGCCGGCGGCGCTTTACTGGCTGTGGCTGATCCTGCGTCCGACCACGTCCGACACGCTTATCGTTTGAGTTGAGACCCATGCTTTCCATCAAGAACCTCTCCGCCACCGTGGCCGACAAGCCGATCCTCAAGGGCCTGACCCTGGAGGTTCCGGCCGGGGAGGTGCACGCCATCATGGGGCCGAACGGGGCCGGGAAATCGACCCTGTCCTATGTGCTGACCGGCCGTGAGGGTTATGTGGTGACGCAGGGGTCGGCGACCCTGGATGGCGAGGACCTGCTGGCCCTGGCGCCGGACGAGCGGGCGGCGCGGGGGGTGTTCCTGTCGTTCCAGTATCCACTGGAGATCCCCGGGGTGCCGGGGCTGACCTTTATCCGGACGGCGCTGAACGCGCAGAGGAAGGCGCGGGGGGAGGCGGAGGTTTCCGCGCCGGAGTTTCTGAAGCGGGCCCGCGAGGTCGCTGGGTCGCTGAAGATCGACTTCGAGATGCTGAAGCGGCCGCTCAATGTTGGCTTCTCCGGCGGCGAGAAGAAGCGGATGGAAATCTTTCAAATGGCGATGCTTTCGCCTCGCTTTCTCATCCTGGATGAGACAGATAGCGGCCTGGACATCGACGCCCTGAAGATCGTGGCCGAGGGGGTCAACGCCCTACGCGGGCCGGACCGCGCCATGCTGGTCATCACCCACTATCAGCGGCTGCTGGACTACATCAAACCGGACAAGGTGCATGTGCTGGCCGGGGGCCGGATCGCCGCCACCGGCGGGCCGGAGCTGGCCCATGAGCTGGAAGCCCATGGCTATGACCGGTGGGTTGCATGACTCTGGGCATGAGCTTGGCGCGCGCCATAGAGACGGGCGATGTCACCGTGCTTCCCGGGCGCAGGGATGAAGACTGGCGCTGGACGGACCTGCGCGGCTTGGTGCGTGAGATCCCAACACCCGCCAAGCGCCAACCCATTTCCGGCGGCGGTCAGTTTGGCGGTTCAAATCCCATCGTGTTGGCCGGCGGCGGCTTCGACGGCGTCATCGCGGACCGGTCGTGCGGCGGCGAATCTTTCGTCCGCTTCGTCGCCCTGGAGGGCAGCCAGCACGCGACCCTTGGTGTGGACATCCAGGAGGGAGCGCAATGCGTCCTGCTGGAAAGCCATGAGGCTTTGGCTGACGGATACCTGTCAGCCGTTGATCTCGACATCAATATCGGCCGCGGCGCCAGCCTGACGCGCATTGTCCTGGCCGACGACGCCGAGAGCGGGGTCAACGTCGTGACCGCCACAGTTACGCTCGCCGCTGGCGCATCCTTTGCCCAGACGATCCTGACCACCGGCGCGAAGCGGCAGCGTTTTGAAACCCGCGTGACTCATCCAGGCCAAGACGCCAAGGTCCGCCTCGATGGCGCCTATCTCATCGGCGACCGGCGTCACGCAGATTTCACCACTGTCGTAACCCACGCAGGCCCCGGCGGCGCCACGACCCAGCTCAGCAAGGGCGCCGTCGGGGGGCAGGGCCGTGCCGTCTTCCAGGGCCGGATCGTGGTCGAGAAGGGTGCGGACCAGACCGATGCGCGGATGGGGCACCATGCGCTGATCCTGTCGGACCGGGGCGAGGTGGACGCCAAGCCGGAGCTCTTGATCCACGCCGACGACGTTTCCTGCGCCCACGGCAATACGGTGGGTAATCTCAATCAGGACGCGCTGTTCTATGCGCGGCAGCGGGGGATTCCGGAGGCGCAGGCCAAGGCCATGCTGACGGAGGCGTTTGTCGGCGAGGTGGTGGACCGGATCGAGCATGAGGGCGCGCGGGAGATTTGCCGCGCCTGGGTGGCTGAGAAGCTGCGGGGGCTCGCATGAGCTTCAATGTTGAGGCCGCCCGAGCCGAGTTTCCGATCCTGTCACGCCAGGTGCATGGCAAGCCGCTGATCTATCTGGACAACGGGGCTTCGGCGCAGAAGCCGCGGGCGGTGATCAGCGCCATGACGGCGATGATGGAAGGGTCCTATTCCAACGTGCACCGGGGCCTGCACACCCTGGCGAACGAGACGACCGACGCCTACGAGCGGGCGCGGGAGAGCGTGCGGCGGTTCATCAGGGCCGGAACGGTCAACGAGATCATCTTCACCAAGGGGGCGACCGAGGCGATCAACCTGGTGGCGTCGTCGTTCGGCGCGAGCCTGACGGCGGGCGATGAGATCATCCTGTCGGAGATGGAGCACCACGCCAATATCGTGCCGTGGCATTTCCTGCGGGAGCGGCACGGGATCGTTCTGAAGTTCATTCCGGTCACCGACGACGGGCAGCTGGACATGGCGGCTTTCGAGGGCCTGCTCGGGCCCCGCACCAGGCTGGTGGCGGTGACGCACATGTCCAATGTGCTGGGGACTATCAATCCGGTGAAGGCCATCGCCGGCGCGGCCCACGCGGTCGGGGCGGTGGTGCTGCTGGACGGCGCACAGGCGGTGGTGCACGGCTTGGTCGATGTCGAGGACCTGGACGTCGATTTCTATGTGTTCAGCGGCCACAAGCTCTACGGCCCCACCGGCATCGGCGTGCTCTACGGCAAGGCCGAGCACCTGGAGCGGATGCGGCCCTATCAGGGCGGCGGGGAGATGATCGGGACGGTGGGGCTGGACGCGATCACCTACGCCGATCCGCCGCACCGGTTCGAGGCCGGGACGCCGCCGATCATCGAGGCCGTCGGCCTGGGGGCGGCGATCGAATGGCTGGAGACCCTGGACCGGCCCGCGGTGCTGGCGCACGAGCATGCGCTGTTGCAACGGGTCGAGGACGGGGTGAACGGCGCCAACTGGCTGAAGAAGATCGGGACGGCGCCGGGGAAGGGCGCGATCTTTTCCTTCAATATCGAAGGCGCCCACGCTCACGATGTGGCTCAGATTCTCGATCGCTACGGCATCGCGGTCAGGGCCGGGACCCATTGCGCCGAACCCTTGCTGCGCCGGTTTGGCGCGACGTCGAGCGTTCGCGCCTCTTTCGCCCTATATAATACTGAAGCTGAGGCCGACTCGTTCGTCGAGGCGCTCTCCAAAGCCCGGACGTTTTTTGCCTGATGGACGACGCAACCCCCTTGCCCCCCGCTGAACTGGACCGGCTGACGGACGCGCTGATCACGCAGCTGAAGACGGTCTATGATCCGGAGATTCCGGTCGACATCTATGAGCTGGGCCTGATCTACAAGGTGGATATTTCGGACACCAAGGACGTGGTGGTCGACATGACCCTGACCGCGCCCGGCTGCCCGGTGGCCGGCGAGATGCCCGACTGGGTGAGGGATGCGGTCCTGCAGCTCGACGAGTTGAAATCCTGCGTCGTCAACCTCACCTTTGACCCTCCGTGGGACCAGTCGATGATGTCCGACGAGGCCAAGCTGCAATTGAACATGTTCTGATGGAAACCACGCTTAGATCCCGCCGCGAGCGCCCGAAAGTCGTCACCCTGACGGACTCCGCGGCCGCGCGCGTGCGCGAGATCATGGACCGCGCGGAGAAGCCCTATGCCGGTCTGCGCGTCGGGGTGAAGAACGGCGGCTGCGCGGGGCAGGAATATACGATGGAATACGCGTCCGAGCGCCTGCCGCTCGACGAGGTGATCGAGGAAAAGGGCGTCACGGTGCTGATCGAGCCCAAGGCGGTGCTGTTCCTGGTGGGCAGCGTGATCGACTATGAGACGACCAAGCTGTCGTCCAAGTTCACCTTCCGCAATCCCAATGAGACCGACGCCTGCGGCTGCGGAGAGAGCGTGACGATCATTCCGGCGGAGGCGAGCTAGGCGTCCGGCTCGACGAGCCTGGCTTCCGCGATCACCGGCTCGCCCGTCGCCATGGCGATCAGCTGGTTGGTGCGGGTCTCGCAGGCGGCTTCCAGTTTCGCCATGAACTCACCCTTCGATAGACCGGGCGGGATCGGGTCGAGGAACTCGATGGTGGCGGTCCCGGGGGCCTTCTTGAAGTCCTGCTGGCGCCAGAAGAGGCCAAGGTTGGTGGCGACCGGCACGACCGGAAGGTTGAAGTCCTTGGACATGTGGAAGACGCCGGTGCGGTATCTGAATTTTTCGCCTGGCTTGGCGAGGTGGCCTTCCGGGTAGATGAGGATGCGCTTTCCCTCGGCGTGGGCCTGGGCGGCGGCTTCGGCCAGCGCGCGTCGGGAGGCGGGGCCGCCGCAGCTGTCGACGACGATGGCGCCGAGCTTCTTCAGGATGCCGCGCAGGAGGGGGATCTTCTCCAGGTGGTCGCCGGTGACGAAGGAGAGGTTTCCCACATTGGCGAACATGACAAAGCCGTCGCCCCAGGAATGGTGCTTGGCGCCGATGATGAAGGCGCCGTCGGGGAGGCGCTCCTGGCCCCTCAGCTCGACCTTGATGCCGGCGATGGCGCGCATCGCCCAGAGCATGCGGGCGCTGTAGAAGCGGATGACGCCGGTGGTGGGCGCGCGGCCGGGGAGAGCCGAGGCGATCACCGCGGCGATGGCGTAGAAGGCGCTGAGCCACCAGTAGGCGATGGCGAACAGGAAACTGCGCATCAGCGGCCCTGGAACACCGCGGGACGTTTTTCCTTGAAGGCCGCGACGCCCTCGCGGTTGTCTTCGGTGTCCCCGGCTTCCTTCTGGCCCCAGCGTTCGGCGTCCAGCGCCTCGTCGTGGGCGGCTTCGAGGCCCTTCCAGACGAGCTTGCGAATGATGGCCAGGGAGGCGGGGCCGTCGGCCAGTTCAGCGGCGAGTTTGACGGCTTCATCGACGAGGGTCGCGTCGGGGACCACGCGGTTGATCAGGCCCCATTCGAGGGCTTTGGCGGCGGGGAGTTTCTCGCCCAGCAGGGTGAGCTCCATGGCGCGGGCCTTTCCGAGCGACCGCGCCAGGAGGAAGGTCGAGCCGCCGTCGGGGACAAGGCCGATGCGGCGGAAGGCCTGCAGGAAATAGGCGCTCTCGCCAGCGAGGATCATGTCCCCCATCAGGGCCAGCGAGGCGCCGACGCCGGCGGCGGGGCCGTTCACCGCCGTGACGATGGGCATCGGAAAGTCGCGCAGCGAGCGCATGAACGGATTGACCAGAGTCCCCAGCCGCTCGCCGGCGTCGCGGGGTCCGGCGGAGGCGATGCCGGGGCCGGAGAGGTTCGCGCCGGAACAGAAGCCGCGGCCTTCGCCGGTGAGGACAACGGCGCGGGCGGGGATTTCGCCGGACGCGATCTGCGCGAAGGCGTCGACCAGGTTGTTGGCTACGTCATTGCCAAAAGCGTTGAGGGTGGAGGGATCGTTCAGGGTGACGAGGGCCACCTTGCCGAGCCGTTCGACGTTGAGTTTCTCGTAGGTCATGGCGCCTCCCCCGGCGAGACTAGCGTTTTCCTGGCCGGGGCGTCACCGGCAATCCGGACAGATCGCCGACATTCACCGGAAACGGCCGGTCACTCGAAGAACACGTCCTTAGGCGTGTTTCTGTGCGCCTCACATTCGGCCCGGAAGTCGTAGGAGACATCGTCCGCGCAATCTGGCCACTGCTCCGTCGCCAGCCAGTATTCGATCAGGCCCAGGCGTGCGCAAAGTTTTACGAAGCGTGGACTGGAGCGCAGCTTGGTGCGGGCCGCCTGAAACAGCACGTGGGGGCGATAGGCGTTGGGACCCAGGACGTCGGCCCGGTCGCCGGAGGGGCCGAGTTTCACCTCGTCGAGCAGATCGAAAGACTCCTCAAGAAAGCCAAGGTCCGCCATTGAGGCGATGGGCGTCGGGTCGGCGTGTCCAGTTCGCCGGACCTGCGCGCGGACAGCCTCGAAAATCGCCTCGCGGTTCGCGGTCGTTGGATCCCGCAACACGCCGAGAAGGTTTAGCACACCCCTCTGATGCTCCCGCAACGGGTAACGCGCCAGGCGGGCGGGATCGATCATGCGGTCGACCGCGTCCCAATCCTTCGCATGGGCGTAGGCGAGCACCAGGACAGTCGCCAGATGATGGTTGTCCGGCCAGGCGTCGAGGGCGGTCTCCATCAGGGCGACGCCTTCGGCGTAGCGGCCGCCGCGCCAGAGTGCGATGCCGTAGGCGGAACTGGAAATTTCGTTCCTGGGGTCAAGCTCGCGGCCCCGCCGCGCCGCTTCGATGGCGTCGCGATTGCGGCCCACGCATTCCAGCAGATAGCTGAGCTGGCCTTGCGCGGTGGCGTATTTGGATCCGAACACCTCAAGCCCCTCAAGGATCGCGGGCCACTGGTCGAAGGCGCCGAACGGATCGACCAGGAAGGGCCGCGCGAGCAGCGCCTCCACATTGTGAGGATCAAGCGCGTCGCAGCGGGCAAGCGCGGTCTTGATGGCTTGCGTCAGAACGGTTCGGTCGCCGTAGGGCTGGAAGGTGCGCACCTGGGTGAGCTTGTAAGCAAGCCGTCCCCACGCCGGTGAGAACGCCGGCGCGCGGGAGGTGACGGTTTCCAGCATCGCGATCTGGGCCTGGTGACCCTCGGTGGTGAACATCCGCTCCGAGGTGCGCAGGTAGAGGTCATAGAGCGATGGCTCGATCGGCGCGGTGACAGTCGGGAAGAAAGCCTCCTGCAGGGCCTTGGCGATCGCTTCGGAGATTTCGTCCTGGACGGCGAAAATGTCTTCCAGGTCCCTGTCGTACTTGTCGGACCAAAGGGTGGTCTGGCCGTGCGCCTCCGTCAGATGGGCGGCGATGCGGACCTTGCCTCCCGCGCGGCGGATCGAGCCGTCCAGCACATGGGTGGCGTTGAGCGCGGTGGCGGCCTTGGGCTTGTCCGGCCCGCGAAACTGAAAGCTGGAGGTTCGTCCAATGACCTTCAGATTCGAGCCGCGCAGGATGCGGCCCAGTATGTCTTCGCTGACCCCGTCGCTGAAGAAGCCCATCTCCGGATCGCTGGAGAGGTTGTCGAAGGGCAGGACGGCCAGAACGGTCTCACGTGCAAGCGGGGTGTCCACGGGCCCCGCAGCCGAGCGGGAAGGGGGTGCGACAGCCGGGCCATCACCGCCGACGAACCGGCGGACGTCCGCCACGAACGCGAGCCAGGCGGCGTCGTCTGCGGCGCCCTGCCAGTGAGCGAGCTCGGCGGTCTGAGTGAGCTCAAACATGATAGGGCGCTCGCACGCCTCGATGGTGCACGGAACCAGGGTCTTGTTGCGGTCCGCCAGGGTGGCTTCGGCCCGGACCCAGCGGGAAATTACCGAGGCCGGCGACCACAGCACGACCACGGCCTTTGCGCCGCGCAGGGCCTTCTCGATCGCCTCGTCGAAGGAGTCGCCGGAACGGATGGCGTTGTCCCACCAGACGGAGAAGCCCTCCGCCTCCAGCGCCTTGGCGAACAGGCGCGTGCGGTCGCGATCCTGGCTGGCGTAGGAGAGGAAGATGTCGGGCATCAGGCCTGCGCCGCCTCGTGGCTGGAAGACAGGAAAACGTCAGGCAGTTGCAGCTCCCCCGGATACCCGCGTTACTAGCGAAGAGGAGACGTGGCGTCGAGAAGCCGACTCCTCAAACGCCCTTGATCGCTCCTTGCGTGTCGGTTCGAGCGAAGTCATCGCCGACATAGAGCAGGGGGCACGCTAGATTGGCGGCCAGGGCGTAGGAGAAGCAGTCGCCGAAGTTCAGGGCCGCCGGATGGGCGCCCTTGCCGAAGCGGTCATAGGCGTCGGCGACCGCCCGTGCGCCCTCAAGCGAAACGGGAACCACCTCCGCGCCAAGGCCGTCAATCAGGGCCGCCATTTCCGCGCCGACGCCTCGGCGGCGGGCGACAATCAAGGCTTCGGCGACGGTGCCGGCGGAGATGGCCAGACCATCCGCCGACTTCAGCGCTTCGGCAGCTTGCGTAGCCTTCGGCTCCTTCATCAGGATGGCTATCAGGGCCGACGTGTCGATCACCATCATGAGGGAGCGAAGCGCAATCAGGCCGGCAGGCCGTCGTCGCCGTACAGGAAGTCCTGGCTTCGGGCGGCCGACGGGCCCGCGGCAAGCTTGTCGGCGGCCGACGCCTGGACGGCTTCAATGACCCTGGCCCGCGCTTCGCTGCTGATGGTCGAGCGCACCGGCGTCAGACGCGCGACGTGATGACCGTGGCGGGTGAGCACGACCTCCTCGCCCGCTTCGGCGCGCCTCACGAGGTCGGTCAGTTGGCTCTTGGCGTCGGTGACGGAAATCTGCACGGCAGGCGCTCAGTTGATGGGTCGCGCCATTATGGTCTATTCATTGGTCCAAAACAAGGGTGGCGTCCCTAGGCCGCCTTATCGAACGCCTTGGCCTGGCTGATCTTGTTCCGGCCGCCGCGCTTAGAGGCGTAGAGGGCCTCGTCGGCGCGTTCCATGAGACTTTCGTAGGTCTCCCCCGGGGCCAGTTGGGCGAGGCCGGCGGAGACGGTGATCTGGCCTAGGTCGTCGTTGGTGGAGCGGCGCTTGAGCATGCGTGAGGAGATTTCGATACGGATCTCCTCCAGGACGGCATGGACCTGGTCGGCGCTTTCCGAGGGGAAGATCATGGCAAATTCCTCGCCGCCGTAGCGCGCGGCGAAACGGGGCGGCGCGGCCTTGTGGCCGATCACCGAGGCGACGAAGCGGATCACCTGATCGCCGGTCTGGTGGCCCCAGGTGTCGTTAAAGTTCTTGAAGTGGTCGATGTCGATGACCGCCAGGCACAGGCTCTCGCCGCGCTCATGGGCATCAGCGAAAGCCTTTTCGGCTTCCTCGTCGAAGGCCTTGCGGTTGGCGAGGTTGGTAAGGGCGTCGGTGGTGGCGTCGCGGCGAACCTGTTCGAGGTGCTCCTTGAGGCGCATGACCTCCGCGGTGGAATCGGCCAGGCGCTGTTCGAGCGAGGCGTTTTCCTTCTGCACCTTCTTGGTGGCGGTCTGCAGGCCATTAACAAGGCCGCGCAGCTTGCCGGCTGAGTCTTCGGTCTCCAGTTCGCCGGCGGCCTTGGCGAGGGTGACGCCATAGACTTCAGAGGACTTCTGGGCTTTCTGGATAGCGGCGGCGACGCTTTCCAGTTCCTTGGAGAGCTGGTCGCCGGCGTCCCGGATCTGCTGGTTGAGGCGCGCCTTGGGGAGGAATTGCTCGGCCAGAGCCTCGGACACATCTTCGGTGAGCGCGCCGTGTTCGTTCAAAATCCTTTGCAGCTCAATGGCCAGGGCGCCCTCGGGATCGGCGACCACATGCAGCCAGAGCTCGTAGTTGAGGGGGGTCGGCCAGACCTTGGCCTGCGCCATAGAGTCGATGGCGCGCCGCGCAAGATCGTAGGACTGCGGTCCTCGGATGACGATTTCTACGTCGGCTTTGGTCTGCATCACTTTCCCCGAAGGCCGCAGCCGAATTCGTTATCCGTCTCGCCTGCTGCGTGTGACGCTAGGCCCTGATCGCCAAATACATCGTTAATATAGGTGCGTCCGCTTTGGATAAATTCCCTGACGGGCCATGGGTTGGCGAGGGCTCCGACGCACCCTAAAAGGCGTGCGCCATGCACGACATCCGCGCCATCCGAGAAAACCCCGATCCCTTTGAACGTCACTGGGCGTCGAAGGGCCGATCGGGCGCGGCGGTTGAGGCGATCGCTCTGTCGGATGCTCTGCGGGCGGCGCAGCATGCCGTGCAGACGGCGCAGGCGCGGCGCAATGAGGCCTCCAAACTGATCGGCCAGGCCAAGGCGCAGAAGGATGAAGCGCGGGCGGCGGAGCTGATGGCGGAGGTCGAGGCGTTGAAGATCGCCATGGCTGATCAGGAGGCTGAGGAAGGCCAGGTCAAGACCGCGCTCGACACACTCCTGGCGTCTCTCCCCAATATTCCCGCGCCCGACGTGCCGGCCGGCGAGGACGAGCACGGCAATGTCGAAGTCCGGACCTCGGGCGCCAAGCCGCAATCCAACCTGACCCGGGACCACGTCGATCTGGGCGAGGCGCTGGGCGGCATGGACTTCGAGGCGGCGGCGCGGATGAGCGGCGCCCGCTTCGTGGTGCTGAAGGGCGAGATCGCCCGGCTGGAGCGGGCCATCGGACAATACATGCTCGATCTGCAGACCAACGAGCACGGCTATATGGAAATCGCCCCGCCGCTGATCGTGCGGGATGAGGCGATGTTCGGTACGGGGCAATTGCCCAAGTTCGCCGACGACCAGTTCCATACCGAGGATGGCCGATGGCTGATCCCGACGGCCGAGGTGTCGCTAACCAATCTGGTGCGGGAGCAGATCCTCGACGAGGGCGAACTGCCGCTTAGGCTGACGGCGCTGACCCCTTGTTTTCGTCTGGAGGCGGGGGCGTCGGGGCGCGATACGCGGGGCATTATCCGCCAGCATCAGTTTCAGAAGGTCGAGCTGGTCTCGATCACGGCGCCTGAAGAGTCAGAGAACGAACACGAGCGGATGGTCGCGTGCGCCGAGACGGTGCTCAAGCGGCTCGAACTGCCGTTCCGCACCATGCTGCTGTGCTCCGGCGACATGGGGTTTTCGGCGAAAAAGACCTATGACCTTGAGGTCTGGCTGCCGAGCCAGGGGAGTTATCGCGAGATCAGCTCCTGCTCCAACTGCGGGGATTTCCAGGCCCGGCGCATGGACGCCCGGAGCAAGAAGGCCGGGGAGAAGGGGACGCGCTATGTCCACACCCTGAACGGCTCCGGCCTGGCGGTGGGCCGGACCCTGGTGGCGGTGATGGAGAACTATCAGGACGGCCAGGGGCGGATCGCCGTGCCGGAGGTGCTGAAGCCCTACATGGGCGGGCTGACCCACGTTGGGGGAGATCGATGAGAGGCGACCCTGTCTCTTTTCCCCGCCCTGAGGGCGGGGAAGGGGCCCGTGGCGTAGCCGCGGGAAGGGGCGGGTTTGCGGTCTGTGGGCAGATGGCGGGCAGTGTAAACCCTCACCTTCCCATTCTGCTTCGCCTGCGGCTTCGCAGCACGGGCCCCTTCCTCTCCCTCAGGGAGAGGAAAATCGGGCGCGGATGAAGCATTAAGGTGCGCATCCTTCTGACCAACGATGACGGCATCAACGCCGAGGGGCTTGCCACCCTGGAGGCGATCGCGGCGGAGCTGTCGGACGATGTCTGGGTGGTGGCGCCGGAGATCGAGCAATCGGGGGCGAGCCGGGCGCTGACCCTGACCGAGCTGATCCGGGTGCGGCAGGTGAGCGAGCGCAAGTTCGCGGTGCGCGGGACGCCGACCGACTGCGTGATGCTGGCGATCAGCGAGCTGATGCCGGACAAACCGGACCTGGTGCTTTCGGGCGTCAATCGCGGCCAGAACATCGCCGAGGACGTCACCCTGTCCGGCACGGTGGCGGGCGCGATCCAGGGGATGGCGCTGGGCATTCCGTCGATCGCGCTGTCGCAGGCCCTGGTCGTCTATCGCGAAGATCATCGCGCGCCCTTCGAGATCGCCCGCGAGCACGGTCCGGCCTTGATCAAGCGCCTGCTTGAGGCCGGCTGGCCGAAGGATGTGGTGCTGAACATCAACTTCCCCGATACAGGCGGAAAGCCCGTGGGGCCCGTGGAGGTGACCCGCCAGGGTTTCCGCGCCGCCTTCAACATCCACTTCGAGAAGCGGGCCGATCTGCGCGGCGGGCATTACTACTGGATGGGCTTCAACAAGGAGCCGATCGATGCGGCGGAGGGATGCGATGTGCGGGCCGTGTCGGACGGGCGGATATCGGTGACGCCGCTGCATATCGACCTGACCCATGAGCGGGCGTTGGCGGACTTGAAGGCGGCTTTCGCATGAGTGTCACCGACACACGCCTCGCCAAGCTGCTGCTCGCCCTGCGCACCCAGGGGGTCACCGATCCGGCGGTGCTGTCGGCCATCGAGAAGACCCCGAGGGACCTTTTCACCCAGGAGATTTTCAAGGACCGGTCCTGGGAGGACCAGGCCCTTCCCATCGAATGCGGCCAGACCATCAGCCAGCCCTATATCGTCGGCCTGATGACCCAGGCCCTGACCCTGGAGCCTAGGGCGCGGGTGCTGGAGATCGGCACGGGGTCGGGATACCAGACGGCGATCCTCTCGCGCCTCTCACGGCTTGTTTACACGGTCGAGCGGTACCGGACCCTGATGAAACAGGCCGAGGACCGGTTTTCAAAACTGGGCCTGACCAACATCATCACCAAGTTCGGTGACGGCGGGATCGGCTGGAAGGAGCAGGCGCCCTTCGACCGGATCATGGTCACGGCCGCCGCGGAAAGCGAGCCGAAAGCCTTGCTGAAACAGCTGAAACCCAATGGCGTCCTGGTGGCGCCGGTCGGCAAGGGGCCAGTCCAACAGCTCAATCGCTACGCCGGGGACGGGGAGGGCGGCTTCACCGTCGAGACCCTTTGCGAGGTGCGGTTCGTTCCGCTTCTGGACGGCGTGGCCAAAGAACTCTGATCGCGGCCCAATCACGGCCCGATTCAGGAAGGATTAAGCATACCGGGGCTTATTTGGACGAAATGCTGGCCGCCCTTGGGGACGGGGAGCCGGCTTATGACGAGTGGAGCGCCCATGACCGATCGGATCTGTAGCTTGGCCATGCGTGCGGCCCTGATCGGGCTCGCGACCCTGTCCCTGGCGGCCTGCGCCACGCCTTACAAGATGGCGGGCGCTTCCGACGCCAAGACCCCGAACTTCCCGACCCGGGCCGGCGGGGACAGCATTTCGATCAACGAGCCGCCGCCCGCGCCTCCCGCCCCGGCGACGCCGCCGCGCGAAGAGGCGCCGGTGTTCGATCCGCGCCCGGCGACCCAGGAGCCGACCATCGAATCCCAGCCCCTGCCGCCGCCGCCTCCACCGCCGGCCCAGGCCTACAATCCCCCCGCGCCTGACTATGTGCCCCCGCCGTCTGAACCGCCTGCCATGCGCCAGGTCACCCTGACCGCCGGCCGGGTGGTGGACGCCGACGGGCCGGCTCAGAGCCATACGGTGAAATCGGGCGACACCCTCTATTCGCTCGCCAAGCGCTTTGACATGACGGTCAAGCAGCTGGCCGACCTCAACGGTCTGAAAGAGCCCTACGTCATCAAGCCGGGCCAGAAGCTCAAGGGCAAGGCGACCAAGGGCAAGGCCTATGTGGTGGAGGGGCGCGACACCCTTTCGGCCATCGGCCGCCGTTTCTCGGTGACCGCGAACCAGATCGCCCAGGCCAACGGTATCTCGGCCTCGGCCGCCATCCGGCCAGGCCAGCGCCTGATGCTGCCGCAGGGTTTCCGCGACAGGGGACCGCAGACCGAGATGGTGGCGGCCGATCCGCCCCGCGCGGTCGCGGCGGGGACTCCCCCCGCGCCTAGAGCGCAGCCCGCCGCGCCGCCGCCTACC